>JALQYK010000105.1 GCA_023254115.1 Polynucleobacter sp. | reverse complement strand
AGATCTCACCATTCAAATGACGAAGTCGATTGAAGTTGATCGGTCTCTCATGAAGCGTTTGCAAGACCAATTGGGTAACACACGATTGGTGGAGTTGGTCGGTGTTATTGCCACATACAACATGGTTTCTAGATTCTTGGTGGCGCTTGAGGTAACCCCAGATCAGCACTAAAGAGATGCTGTAAGCGTAAAAGGCAGCCACTTGATTAGGCTGCCTTTTTTTATGAAGTGTTAGCCTTTAGGCTAATAGCCCAATATGGCAAATGTAACTAATATCAAATACGAGTAAAAATTTAAATCTGAGGAATTAAGTTAATTTTGAGTGATTTAGGACACATTTATGTGATTGATGATGATGCATCCATGAGGAGTTCGCTCTCAAGGATGTTGATCAACTATGGTTATACCGTCAATGTGTTTGAGCGCCCAGAAGACTTTATTGAGCAGTCAATTCCAGTATCACCTGCAGCCATATTGCTAGATATGCGCATGCCGACCATGAGTGGTACAGAGTTGCAAAAGCGCTTGAATGAGTTGGGCAGAAACACCCCCATTATCTTTATCTCTGGTGAATCCTTGCCGCATGAGATTGTGATTGCAATGAAGCAGGGCGCGATAGATTTCTTATTTAAGCCATTTAACTTAGATGACTTATTAAAAGCAATTGCCTCGGCCATTGAAAAAGACAAAGAAGTATTCAAGGTCACAACTCAAAGTATGACCGTGACGCAACGATATGAATCTCTTACCCCTCGTGAAAAACAAGTTTGTGCACTGTTAGTTGATGGCTTGATGAACAAAGATATTGCGGTTCGTTTGGGTACAACAGACGCCACCATTAAGGTGCATAAATCAAGGGTCATGGAAAAGATGCAAGCAGATTCATTACAGGATTTAGTGCGTTTTTTAGCATTGGTGAAGGTTTCTTGATGAATTTTTATGAGTAAATGCATGTTTCTTATAAGAATTTAAATCAATGCTAAAGTAACGTTATTATTAGAAAAGATTGCCTTGGAGACAGAATGGCAGCAGGTTCAAAAAACAAATTAGAAATCCTTCCTGAAATCCAAGGTAAGGTACTTAAAGCTGCGCGCGAAAAAATGCGTTACAAGCCTGAAGATTTGGCGCATAAGGCATGCTTATCAAAAAAGCACATCATTGAGCTAGAAGAAGGCGGTATCAGTAGCTTTTATTCTGAAGCTCACAAAGTCACAGTTGCTAAGAAAATAGCCAAATTACTAGAGCTAGATGAAGCGCGTGTTTTGGTTCATCCAGATGGTGATGCAATCAAACAAAAAACATTGGTATTTGATACCTCGGTAGATGAGCCAGAGGTTCAAGAGTTACCTGATGATGTGCCGCCTGCTCCTGTGCAGAAAACTTTGCCAGCTCTTGAGAAGGTGGAGAAGGTTAATTTAGAAAATATTAAATCTGGTGACTCTGGTAGATCGCCCAAGGTCAATATGGAGTCTGGTAAGCGTGCCGGCGCATTGGCGTTGGTAGCTTTGGTATTACTAGGTTTATATGTCACAAAAGACAGCATTATTGAGTTGGTTAGTCCAACACCTGAGCCACCAAAAGCAGAGCTAGTCCAAGAGCAAGTTGTTGAAGAGGCAAAACCAGAAACTGCAGCAACGCCTGCAGTAGTTGCTGCAGCGCCAGTTGACAGTGCTTGTCCAAAACCTGATGCCTCACCAACAGCTTACACGGTATCTGATCCAACCAAGCCAGGTAACTTTGTGTATGTGGTGACCAAGAGTAGGCAAACAGTCTGTGTGATTGATGCCTCTGGTAAATCAACCATGCAAACGATTGATGCTGGCGCTAATCACACTTTCACGGGCAAAGCTCCATTCACAGTATTAACAAATGGTTTATCTCAAGTAAATGTTTATTTCCAAGGTAGGCCAGTGAAGCCTGCTTCTGAGCAAGTGCGGACTTTGAGCTTGCAAGAAAAATAACAAAGTAAAACTTATTAAGTTATAAAAAGAGGGGGCGTTAGCTCCCTTTTTTCATGGATATTTTTATATCCATGAAGTGCCACAAGATAAAATGAGTTCATGAGGCAACTTCCGCAATCCAAAACTGAAATATTCTGGGCGTTCACATGGCTGGCATTGCAAGGTTTTGGTGGTGTCTTACCAGTCGCGCAACGGGAGTTAGTGGAAAAAAAGCGTTGGTATAGCAAAGAAGAGTTTTTGGAAGAGTGGGCGGTAGCTCAAGTTTTACCTGGGCCGAATGTGATTAATTTGGCGATCATCTTTGGTGCTAGGCATTTTGGTTTATCTGGTGCATTGGTGGCGATTGCAGGTATGTTGGTCTTTCCGATGCTTGCATTAATTGTGATTGCTATTCTCTATTTAAATTTGGGCGAGTATCCGCTGATCAATGGCGCCATCAGGGGCATGGGTGCTGTTGCTGCAGGTTTGATTGCGGGTACATCCTTAAAGCTTGCCAGTGCGCTTAAAAAACATCCGCTAGGATATTGGCCTTCAATTGCTTTGGCGGCAATTTGTTTTGTGTTGGTGGCGCTTGTCAAAATTCCTTTGATTTATGTCTTGCTCACTTTAGGACTGTTTTCTATTTACATGACTTATCGCAAGGTGAAGTCATGCTGAGCTTTTCATGGGCTGACTGGGGTATAGTCTTTTTACACTTCATGGCTGTTTCATTGATGGCGGTCGGTGGGGCGGTGACCGTGATTCCTGAGATGCATCGTCATTTGGTTAATCAAAATGCTTGGATGACTGAAGCGCAATTTTCTGCATCTATTGCAATTGCCCAATCTGCACCGGGCCCTAACATTTTGGTGATTGCCATGATGGGTTGGCACATTGGAATTAATTCAGCGGTAGGTTTGTATGCTCAATATATGTGGGGCACGATTGGCATGGTGCTCGCCATGATTGGTGTCATGTTGCCGAGTTCTTTATTAACTTATTCAACTGCCAAGTGGGTTCAAGCCAATCAACACAGTGCGTATGTTCTGGCATTTAAGCAAGGTTTAGCACCAATAGTGATTGGTGCTATTTTGGCAACTAGCTGGATCATTAGTGCGACTAACAGTCAGTTTTCAACTGATTGGGCGTTGTGGTTATGCACGGGCATAACGGTTTTATTGATTTGGAAAACCAAGATACATATTTTGTTACTGTTACTTGTTGGGACTATCTTGGGCGCCTTGGGTTGGATATAAGCAGTTATTGAAACATCCAAAACATTCAAAAAATAAACAAAAAATAGGCAACAAAAAACCCGACCTAAGTCGGGTTCTTGTTAAACGCTCAACCGAATTATAGTGGGTTGATGTTTGAAGCTTGCTTGCCCTTAGGGCCAGTTGTTACTTCAAAGCTAACCTTTTGGTTCTCTTTCAAGCTTTTGAAACCGTTACCTTGAATAGCTGAGAAGTGAGCGAACAAATCTTCACCACCGCCATCAGGAGTAATAAAACCAAAACCTTTTGCGTCGTTAAACCATTTAACAATACCTGTTGCCATTACTGAAATTCCTTAAAAAAATTAAACGTGGTGATTTCTCACCATTTCTTTGCAGGGCTGGAAGATTCAACTAACCGAATCACCCATTTTGAAAAATGGAAACGACGGAAGCTACTTGAAGACCTACAGACCAAGTATCGCACAAATTTCTTAAATGGTTATGTTTTTTTAATCAGGGCTTTTACTAGGTTTTTAGGGCTAAAAAGCCCGAAATTTGACATATTTATTAACTTTTTGACCCCAGAACTACTTTTCAGGACCAATTTTGGGGCAGACCCATCTGATTTAGACAACTTTGGCAGAAAGTTGCACTCTGTTTTATTCTCTAGGCTCAATTAATCAAGAAGAGACAAACTCCATGAATCAAGCAGATATCACCAAAATAGTTGATGACAACATGAAGGCTCGTCGTTCAATCAGAGCGTTTTTACCCAAAGACGTGAGTAAAGAACAGATTTTGGAGTTGTTGGATGTTGCAGGACGTGCCCCATCGGGAACCAATACTCAACCATGGCAAGTGTATGTAGTGACTGGTGCAAAAAAGCAGGCTATTACCGATGATATTTTGGCTGCTTTGGCGAATCCAGAATTATTAAAAGAGCACACCGAAGAATACAGTTACTACCCCTCTAAATGGGTGGATCCATATATCTCACGTCGCCGTAAAGTCGGTTTTGATCTTTATGGCTTGCTTGGTATTGGTAAAGAAGACAAAGATAAGATGCAAGCGCAGGGCGCAAGAAACTTTCAGTTCTTTGATGCTCCAGTAGGTATCTTTTTCACAATAGATCGCGTGATGCAACAAGGTAGCTGGTTGGACTATGGCATGTTCATTCAAAACGTGATGTTGGCAGCCAAAGCGCGTGGTCTAGACACCTGCCCACAAGCAGCGTTCACGCAGTTTCATAAAATCATCGCCAAGCACTTAGGTCTTAAGCCAGAGCAGCAATTGGTTTGTGGCATGTCGTTGGGCTATGCAGATATGTCAAAAATTGAAAACACTCTGGTCACAGAACGTGAGCCAGCACAAAACTTCACGCAATTTATTGAGTAATTACTAGTCAGCATTGATGTGATTGTTGATAATTTCAGCATGAAACAATTTGCATCAATTGCTTTACTCATTAGCCTCTTGATCACCGGCATCAAAGCCGAAGCCATTGAGGTCGGTGACCAGTTATCGTTGGGAGAGTTGCGCTCAGTGCAGGGGCAAACCTACACAGAGAGTCATTGGAAGCAAAGGTATACCGTGGTTCAAGTGTGGGCCACTTGGTGTTCTTATTGTCGCAAGCAAAATGTTCATCTAGAGCAGTTGGTGCAAAAGGTGCCAGCTAATCAACTCAACATCATCACTATTTCAATTGATAAGACAGTAAGTTCAGTTCAGGCTTATTTGGCAAAGAACAGTTACACATTTCCAGTTGTCATGATGACGCCAGAGTTATCTAAAGCGATCGGTAAGAGACGGGGAGTGCCAGAGGTCTATGTGTTAAATCAACAGGGAAAAGTCATTCAAAAAGATTATGGCTTGATGGTCGATTTGGATTTCTTTGACTTGGCGCGTTACGCTAACAAACAAAAATAACAAGCGCTAATCACACTAACAAATAACCTTATACAAATTAATTATTTGCACTTTTCACATTCATTTTGAATAATTGATTAGTTAGCAAATATCGCTAAGTTTAGGGTTAAACCCCAAGGGCTTTAGTTAGCTCAAATCAGTAACATCAAATAGTTATCAAAGAGGGGAAAATATGAGCCAATTATTCAATCGTCGACCATGGGCAATCATCGTCGGTATATTCATTGCATTGCTATGTGTAGCTAATGTCAATGCACAAAGTTTGCAAGTTAAACAATGGGCAGCATCCTGTTCTGCATGTCATGGCACAGATGGTTACTCTGAAGGTGGTATGGCTAGTCTTGCGGGTCAAACTAAAGCTGAGTTGATTCAAAAAATGAATGAGTACAAGACAGGTAAACGTGTGGCTTCGATCATGCATCAACTAAGCAAGGGTTACACAGACGAGCAAATCGAGCAGATTTCTGCCTACTTTGCCTCTTTGCCTGCTGAAAAAGCTGCCCCTAAGAAAACTAAATAATCAGGAGTTCATGATGCAAAGACGCGAATTTTTACAATTAGTAGGTGCCGGCGCTGCAGCAACAACTCTGGTTGGTTGTGCAACAACAAATATTGATGCTAAGGGCGCTAAAGTATTGGTAATCGGTGGTGGCTACGGTGGTGCAACTGCAGCTAAGTATGTGCGCAAGTTCTCAAACTACACAGCTGACGTTACCTTAATTGAACCTAATCAAAATTTCATCTCATGCCCACTATCAAATTTAGTGATTGGCGGCAGTAAAAAGCTAGAAGACATCACGGTGTCTTATGAGGGCTTAAGAAAAAATCATGGCGTTAATTTAGTCAGAGACTCTGTGGTTTCAATTGACGTGGCTAAGAAACAAGTGAAACTAGCGGGTGGCGCATCCTTGTTCTACGACCGCTTGATTGTTTCTCCTGGTATTGATCTGACATACGATAAGTTGCCAGGTATGTTGGTGCCTAATGCACAAAACCAAGTGTTGCATGCTTGGAAGGCTGGTGAACAAACAGTTGGTCTAAGAAAGCAATTGGAAAGTATGAAAGATGGTGGTGTTTTTGCCATTTCAATTCCTTTGGCTCCATACCGTTGCCCTCCTGGACCGTATGAGCGTGCTTGCCAAGTGGCTGAGTATTTCCAAAAGAACAAGCCAAAGAGCAAAGTGCTTATTTTGGATGCCAACGATGATGTGACATCAAAGCCTGGATTATTTAAATTAGCATGGTCACGTCGTTATGAAGGCAAGGTTGAGTATCGTCCTAAGCATCAGTTAACTGATGTGGATGTGAAGGGTAAAACATTGAAGTTTGAATTCAATGATGACGTGAAGGCTGATGTCCTTAACGTTTTACCTCCAATGCGTGCAGGTGCGATTGCAGTGAAAACTGGCTTAGCGAATATGAATGGCCGTTGGTGCGAAGTGGATTTCTTAACATTTGAATCTAAAGTTGCTCCAAATGTTCACGTTCTTGGTGACTCTATTCAGATTGCCCCAGGTATGCCTAAGTCAGGTCACATGGCAAACCAGCACGGTAAGACTTGTGCAGCAGCAGTTGTGGCAATTCTGAGTGGCGCAGAAGTCAATCAGTTGCCTGTATATAACAACACTTGCTACAGCTTTGTGTCTTCACAAGATGTAGTTCACGTGGCCAGCGTTCATCAATATGATGCGGCGAAGAAAACAATGGTGACTGTGCCAGGTTCTGGTGGTGTTTCAGCAGCAGCGAATCCTCTTGAGGGTGAGTATGCTCAAGCTTGGGCCAGAAACATTTGGGCAGACATGCTGGTTTAAATCTCCAGCGCTTAATAAAAAGCCTGCACAAATAACTGTGCAGGCTTTTTTACTTCTATAACTTTATTTTTTATTTAGTTGTTCTTATCTAGTCGTTCTTACTGATTCTTTTTGCTGGCAGCGTCTAAAGACTTTAAAAAAGCCAACTTTTCCTTAATTTTTGTTTCTAGGCCGCGCTCAGTAGGTTGATACCAATCTTGGTCTTTCATTCCATCTGGTAGGTATGTTTCGCCTGCGGCATAGGCATGCGGTTCGTCGTGTGCGTAGCGATAGGCTTTGCCATGGCCTAGTTCTTTCATGAGTTTGGTGGGCGCATTGCGCAAATGAATCGGCACTTCATCGCTACCATTCTCTGCCACAAAGGAACGTGCTTGGTTATATGCCTGATAAGCTGCATTACTCTTTGGAGCTGCAGCTAAATAAATCAAGGCTTCAGCCAAAGCCAGTTCACCCTCGGGGCTACCCAAACGCTCATACGTTAGGGCAGCATCATTGGCTAACTGCATAGCTCTTGGGTCTGCCAAACCAATATCTTCCCAAGCCATTCGAATAATGCGGCGTGCCAAATACTTGGGGTCTGCACCACCATCAATCATTCTGCAGAACCAGTACAGGGCGCCATCTGTATTAGAGCCACGCACGGACTTGTGTAGGGCAGATATTTGATCGTAAAAATGATCGCCTGATTTATCAAATCTTTTGGTCAGCTCGCCCAAAGAATTTTTTAAAAACTCTGCAGATACCAATGTGACCTGGTTAGTGTTCGCAGCGTGATAGGTTTGCTCAACCAAATTGAGGAAACGTCTTGCATCACCATCAGCCAAAGTAACTAGCATCTCTTTTGCAGAATCATCAAAAGTAATACCTTTGATGGATTGTTCGGCTCTTGTGAGTAATTGCAACAACTCGTCTTTTGTCAAAGATTTAAGTACGTAGACCTGTGCTCTTGAGAGTAAAGCGGAATTAACTTCGAAGGAAGGGTTCTCAGTTGTTGCGCCAATAAACGTTACTAAGCCAGATTCCACATAAGGTAAAAGTGCATCTTGTTGTGATTTATTGAAGCGATGAATTTCATCAACGAACAAAATAGTCTTTTTGTTGAATTGTTGTAGATGATGTTCGGCTAATTCAATGGCTTGTCTAATTTCTTTTACACCTGCTAGAACAGCAGACAGAGCAATAAATTCACAATCAAAGACATGTGCTGTTAAACGAGCAATTGTGGTTTTTCCTACTCCGGGAGGACCCCACAAAATCATTGAGTGCGGTTTGCCTGAGCGAAAAGCCAAATCAAGTGGTTTGCCTTCGCCAAATAAGTGAGTTTGCCCGACCAAGTCGCCTAAATTCTTAGGGCGCAGGGTTTCGGCTAGAGGCGTAGAATGCTCGTTAGTTTGTAATAAAGACATGATTCAATATTAGAATTGTCGCATGTTGCATGATTAAAAAATATTGTATCGATTAACTGAAGAGCCCAGAACATTATGAGCCAAAACACACCACATCCTTTAGAAGCTAAATTGCGCCCATTGCCTCGTTGGATTTTTATGAGTCGTTGGTTGCAAGCACCTTTGTACTTAGGCTTGATTGTTGCTCAAGGTGTTTATGTTTATCAGTTCTGGCATGAGCTAGTGCACCTCATCACCATGATGATGGCTAAAGGTGGTACCACTGAAACAGAAATCATGTTGATTGTCTTGGGTTTGATTGACGTGGTGATGATTTCAAATCTGTTGGTGATGGTGATTGTGGGTGGTTGGGAGACTTTTGTGTCCCGCCTTGAATTAGAGAATCATCCTGATCAACCAGAGTGGTTGTCTCATGTAAATGCAGGTGTTCTTAAAGTAAAGCTTGCAACGGCGATCATTGGCATTTCTTCAATTCACTTGTTGAAGACATTTATTAATGCGCCAAGCATGGATGATAAGACCTTGCTTTGGCAAACGCTGATTCACATCACATTTGTTATTTCAGCTCTAGCGATTGCCTACACAGAAAAGTTGTTGGCAAAAGCCCATCAACACTAACAAGCTTTGAAACAATTAGGCAGTTAGAACTGCCTAATTGCAATACCAGCCCAAACTAGACTGGCTGCTGCCACCAAGGTGAGGGTGGTTCTCATTTTTAGAAAATCTTCTAAATAATCTTCATCGCTGATGAGGTGATGGAATTGTTGTCTGTCCACTAGAAGTGCCACTAATAGGGTGGCAGCAATCACAAAGTAGCCTGTTGAAAATGCTAAGTGCAGTGCACCCCATGCGCACAGAGAAGGCACCACACCCCAAAGCCAGGCGCCTTTATCGCGCCAGTAATTATTTGTCACAGTATTTGATTGTGGACCTAGCAATGGACCCCAGTGCAAAGCTCCCACAAATGATGCAATGCTCGCGCCATATAGCAATAAAGAATTAGCTGCCCAAAAATCCCAGGGGGATTCAGCAAATTGCACAAGTGCTGAAAGCAAGATAAATGGAATTAACCCTGCGTAGCCTAAACGTTTAGTGATGGGTGCGAGCATGATGATTAACTGTAGTCGTATACGCCTTTGCCAGATTTACGACCAAGGTAGCCAGCAGCCACCATTTCGCGCAATAACGGGCAAGGACGGTATTTAGAGTCGTTGAAATTTTTAAAGTACACCTCCATGATGGCTAGACAAGTATCTAAGCCAATCATATCTGCTAGAGCAAGAGGGCCAATTGGGTGGTTGCAACCCAACTTCATGCCGGCATCAATATCTTCGGGTGTAGCTAAGCCCTCAGCCAATACAAAGAATGCTTCATTGATCATTGGAACCAAGATGCGGTTCACCACAAAGCCTGGGGCATTTTTTACCGTGATTGGCTCTTTGCCTAAATCTTTTGCCATGTTTTGTACCAGCGCATGAGTGGCATCGCTGGTTTGTAAGCCACGAATGATTTCTACCAAGGCCATCATCGGCACTGGGTTAAAGAAGTGCATGCCAATGAAGCGCTCTGGGTTGCTCACCTCAGCAGCCATTTGTGTAATGGATATAGAAGAAGTGTTAGAGGCGATGATAGTGTCCTTGCTCACAATGCCATCTAATTGCTTCAGGATCTTCAACTTCAGTTCATAGTTTTCAGTAGCAGCTTCAATCACCATTTGCGTGCTGTTGAAGTCTGCATAGTTGGTGCTGGTCTTGATGCGAGAGAGAGCTTCAGATTTTTCTGCTTCTGTCATTTTTTCTTTTTTAATGAGGCGGTCTAAGCTACCTGAAATCGTTGCTAAGCCTTTTTGTACAGCTGCATCACTGATGTCAACCATCACCACATTTAATCCAGAAACTGCGCAAGCTTGTGCAATGCCATTGCCCATTGTTCCTGCGCCAATAATGCCAACAGATTGAATGCCCATATCTAAACTCTCTATATTTAAATATCAAAAGCATAAGTTTAAGCTTCATCTTGCATAGATAGCGAATTTTTAGCTCTAAATCAGCGCTTTATGGATAATGGCGGTATGTCTACACAAGGTTTTATTCTAAAAATTGCATGCCCTGATCGCCCTGGTATTGTCCATGCGGTCAGCCATTTCCTTTTTACCGAAACGGCCAATATTCTTGATTCGGCGCAATTTAGCGATACATTCACGAATCGTTTCTTTATGAGGGTGCATTTTGCCCAAACCACCCAGGCTCTGAATCTAGAGCAATTAAAGTCTTCGTTTGCGGCAGTTGGCCAACAGTTCCAGATGGATTGGGAGCTCTTTGATGCTGCTATTAAGCCTAAGGTATTGATCATGGTATCTAAGTTGGGGCATTGTTTGAATGACCTGTTATTTAGAACTCATAGCGGTTACTTGCCTATTGAAATCGCAGGAATCGTATCGAATCATCAAGACTTTGAAGGTTTAGCTAAGACCTACAACATTCCATTCCATTACATGCCACTCTCAAGTGCTACTGACGCGCGTAAGGATGAGCAAGAGCAACAGTTGTTGCAATTAATCGACCAGAAAAAAATTGATTTGGTTGTGTTGGCCAGATACATGCAAATCTTGTCTCCCAAAGTTTGCGAAAAGCTATCTGGAAAAGCTATCAATATTCATCATTCGTTTTTGCCAAGCTTTAAGGGTGCTAAACCTTATTGGCAAGCGCATCAGCGGGGCGTGAAGCTTATTGGTGCTACAGCTCATTACGTCACAACCGATCTAGACGAAGGTCCAATCATTGAGCAAGGTGTTGAGCGCGTGGATCATTCCATGGATCCAGAGCAGTTGGCTGCTGTCGGTCGTGATGTCGAATGTATGGCTTTATCTAGGGCGGTGCGTTGGCATGCAGAGCATCGCATTCTCTTGAATGGCAAGAGCACTGTGGTGTTTCAGTAATGGATTTTGCCTACCTGTTAGATTTGTTTTTACATTTAGATAAGCATTTGGTCACCGTGGTTGATCAGTGGGGTGCTTGGGTCTACGTTTTATTGTTTGCCATCATCTTTGTTGAAACTGGTTTGGTAGTTATGCCATTTTTACCTGGTGACTCTTTATTGTTTGTAGCGGGTGCCATAGCTGCTGTAGGTGGCATGAGTTTGCCAGTGCTATTGATTCTTTTGCTGGTTGCTGCTGTGGCAGGGGATGCGTTGAACTATTCGATTGGACGATGGTTTGGTCCCAAAGTATTTTCTTGGGAAGACTCACGTTGGTTTAACAAAGAAGCTTTTGATAAAACCCATGCTTTTTACGAAAAGCATGGGCCCATTACCATTGTCGTTGGCAGATTCATGCCGTTTATTAGAACCTTTGCACCATTCATCGCGGGGGTTGCGCACATGTCATATCCCCGCTTTGCTACCTACAACCTAATTGGTGGCATCTTGTGGGTGGTGGGTTTGACTGGTCTTGGTTTTTTGATTGGCGAGCACCCTTGGGTCAAGGCCAATTTCTCAATCGTTGCTTTAGCCATGATCATCATCCCTGGCTTGCCTGCTTTGTGGGTGGTGCTTAAATCACTTTATCTAAAAATTAAGCAATAAGTCTCAAGTAATAAGTATTCAAGCAATGACTATCTCTTTTGGTATTGAGTTTTGCCAAAAAGTACATCTTTTGCCTTCTTATCCACCAAGGGCTTTCTAAGAGACGTTAAAACCTCTACGCCACGTTGAACAGCAGGTCGTGCGGCGATTTCCTCATGCCAACGCAAAACGTTGGGAAACTCTTCAAGAGTAAGGCCTTGGTTTTTCCAAGAACGTGTCCAAGGGAAAATGGCGATATCAGCAATGCTGTATTCCTTGCCGGCAATATATGTTTTTTTTGATAACTCTTTATCCATCACGCCATATAGTCTGCGAGTCTCATTGGTATAGCGATTAATCGCGTAATCAATTTTTTCTGGCGCATAAATTCTGAAATGATGAGTTTGACCTAACATTGGGCCAACACCCCCCATTTGAAACATGAGCCACTGCATGACTTCAAATTTGGCGCGGTCTGTCTTCGGTAAGAATTTACCGGTTTTACTTGCTAAATACAAAAGAATCGCACCAGACTCAAACAAAGCAAAAGGTTTGCCATCAGGCCCATGAGGATCGACCATGGCAGCTATCTTATTGTTAGGGCTGATCTTTAAAAACTCTTTTTTGAACTGATCCCCAGCCCCAATATCAATTGGGTGAGCTATCCAGTCTTTGCCCAAGCGATAGCCACATTCTTCCATCATGATGTGTACTTTGTGACCATTGGGCGTTGCCCAACTGTAAATATCAATCGGTTTTTGAGTTTTTTTCATGTCAAATCCCATTCAATATGTTTATAGACGTTGTAATCGAGTGATCGCCTCAGCAAGAGTTTCTTCTTTTTTGGCAAAACAAAAACGAATCACCCCTGATTCAACGGGGTTACTATAAAAAGCGGATACAGGGATTGCGGCTACACCAATCTCGGTTGTTAGCCATCGGCAAAAGTCTGCGCTATTGAATTGGCTCTCAGGAATGCCAAGTTGTGTGTAATCCACACACTGAAAGTAAGTACCGGGTGATGGCAGTAGTTGAAACTTGGTTTTAGCAAGACCTGCTCTTAAGTAATCTCTCTTTTGTTCATAAAACTGAGGCAAGTTCAGATAGTGGTTAGCGTTTTCTAGATATTTTGCAAGACCATATTGCATCGGAGTGTTGACGGTGAACACATTGAACTGGTGAACTTTTCTAAATTCATGGGTCAGCGCTGCAGGCGCTGCGACGTAGCCAACTTTCCACCCTGTGACGTGATAAGTTTTACCAAAACTAGAAATAACAAAACTACGATTTGCTAACTCTGGGTGACGTGCCACGCTTTGATGTATCTGTCCGTCATAGACCATGTGTTCATACACTTCATCGCTGCAAATCAAAATATTGGTGTTGCGCACAATTTCAGCTAGCTTTTCAAGGTCGCCTGATTTCCACACCATACTCGTAGGGTTGTGTGGTGAGTTAATCATGATCATCTTGGTGCGTGCAGTGATGGCAGATTGAATGGCCTGCCATGGAATTTCATAGCCTGTAATCTTGCCTTGGGCATCTCTGTTCACAATTAATTGAACTGGAACAGCTTTACCGCCAACTGTATCAATGGCTGGGATATAAGAGTCGTAAACCGGCTCAATCACAATCACTTCATCACCAGGACCCACAGCACAAGCGATCACTGTAAAAATACCTTGTGTGCCGCCTGCGGTGATGGTGATTTCCGTTTGAGGGTCATAGTGCTTGCCATACAAAGCGGCAATTTTTTTGCTAATGCCTTCACGAAGTGGTGCAACACCTGCCATCGGAGGATATTGATTGTGACCTGCCTGCATGGCCTCATGAACGGCATTAGGTAAAGCTGGGTCGCAACCAAAGTCTGGGAAACCCTGACCTAGATTGATGGCTTGATGCTCATTGGCCAATGCTGACATTACCGTAAATACAGTAGTGCCAACTTTAGGTAAGCGGGTAGGGAGCGTAATTTGTCTCAAAGCAGTATTATTTGTATTCATTATTTTTAATCATTCTGCCATGTTGATAGTACTTTCGCCCGCAAAGAGTTTGGATTACGAAACGCCACCAAGCACGGATAAGCATACTTTACCTATTTTTATCGATGAGTCGGCTAAATTAATTAAAGATTTAAAAAAACTATCTTTGCAAGAAGTTGCAGAGTTAATGGATCTATCTGATAAGTTGGCAGCGCTCAATGTGGCGCGCTTTGGTGATTGGTCTAAAACATTTACAAGCAAAAATAGTAAGCAAGCCATCTTGGCTTTCAACGGTGATGTTTATGAGGGTTTGGATGCACCATCCCTAAAACCAAAGGCATTGGATTATGCGCAAGACCACGTCAGAGTTTTATCTGGGTTGTATGGCGTTTTAAAGCCTTTAGATCTCATGCAGCCTTATCGCTTAGAGATGGGCACAGCTTTTAAAAATACGGTGGGTAAAGACCTCTACGCTTTTTGGGGTGACAAGATTACTAACGCGCTTAAAAAAGACTTGGATCAGCACAAATCTAAGTTGTTAATTAACTTAGCTTCTGACGAATACTTCAAGTCTGTGAAAGTCGACAAGTTAGGTTACCCAGTGATTGCTCCAGTTTTTCAGGATGAAAAAGCTGGTAAATACAAAATCATTTCTTTTTATGCCAAGCGTGCTAGAGGTTTGATGACGCGTTTCATCATTGATAACAAAATTGAAAAAGTAGAGGATCTAAAAGACTTTGATTTGGAAGGTTATCAGTACGCATCGAAAGAAAGTACTGATAACAAACCGGTCTTTAGAAGAAAAGAACAATAAACACATCAGTATGAAAAAACTGCCTAGCTTTTTATTTGGGTTGGTGCTGGCTCTTACACAGATAGGTCATGCAATGGCGATTGAGGAACCAGCATATCAAGTGATGATCAAGGATGGTGACTTTGAGTTGCGTCGATATAACACCATGATCATTGCTGAAGTTGTGGTGACGGGAAGCTTGAGCGAAGCTTCGAATAAAGGCTTTCGTCAGGTGGCTGACTATATTTTTGGTAACAACGAAGACCCGCTCAAAAAGCAGGCTGAAAAGATTGAAATGACTGCTCCAGTCACGGTTGAGCCTGATTTGTCATCTAAGATTGCGATGACAGCCCCAGTAACTGTTGAGAGCCAAGGTGGCAATCAACAGTCAATATGGAAGTTATCTTTTGTGATGCCATCCAAGTTCACTCTAGAAACACTACCTAAGCCAAAAAATAACAACATCAACATTCGTGAAATCAAATCACATGACCTTGCAGTAGTCAGATTTAGTGGTTTTGTTGATGAAGAAAAGATGCAGGTGCAAACTAAAAGATTAGAGGCATGGCTGAGACAACAAACATTGACTGCGCAAGGCACAGTGCAGTTATCACGTTACAACCCACCATGGACATTGCCATTCTTTAGGCGTAATGAGATTTGGTTGAGGGTCGGATCTAAAGGTCAATGAAACAACGGTTGTTGACTTGGGGTGTCGTCAGGCATCTCAGCATGAACAATTTCACCAGCTCTATCAACAAACATTGGCGCACCACAATCCTCGCACATCTCAGGTTTGTATAAATCAGCGTGTCTGAACTGATCTTCAATACCAGCGGCTTTGATGGTGTCGTAGATTTCTCGAATCGGGCTGTCTTCAATCGAGATGTCATTAATGGCGTCATTGGCAACTGACTCGCGATCGTACAAAGGCCAAATCACGCCATAAATTAATTCTTTAGAACCTTTTAATGCAAAAGAAATACGATATTCATCGCATTGTTCTTCTCCAAATCCTGCAATCACACAAGATAGTCCTGCAGGGGCCACATTCAAAAGAGACTCTAAATAATTAACAGCAGCCAAAATGCTCAGAGGTCTTATCTTACGATCAGCTTCGCGGCAATTGGTGAAGTAGGCTTCAGGTAAAGATAGCTCGAATTCGCAGCCGGGCATGATGGCAGCGATGGTGTCTTTTAAACCTGTTTGCCAATTTTGTAGGCAAACTGAACGCTCTTGTCTGCGAGGAGCTTCTTCTTGCCATCTAAATAGTGGACCAGAGGAGGGTGCGGCTACAACTCCCACGATATATCTTGGATCAGCCAGTACAGGAATTGTTTCTGGCATATCCCGTAGTTCCAATTTAATTTCTCCACCATTGACCGCTGCACTGGCTAGCTTCTCAAGTAGCAATCTTGTTTGGCAATGTGAGTGAGGCATTTGATCAATGCTATAGAGCCATGGAACTAATGCAATGCGAGCATTTTGCGCAACGATTTGTTCGTGTAATAAATTACCTGTGGCGCTAATGGATTCTGCGCTCAATTTGCCAGATGGAATGCTATAGCGAGTTCTCGCAATGATTGGAATAGCGATTAATACAGCATCCCAGTGTTCACCTTCGTGTTCAAGTGTCAGCGATTCAGCAAGTGTCTCTGCATTTTCAGCTAGGCAATCAAAAGCGATGGGATTAATTTTTAGAGTTTGATCAAGCGCACTCTCAATAGCATTTTGATTTTGTGCGTGCAGCAGACGCAAGAGACGCTCCATGAGTCGACCTTCCCAAAAGATATCTTCTACACGACTACCAGAGGCTGCGAGTGATAGCGCATCCGATACAAGTCGTTCAGATTCGGGGGAAATGCGTGAGGAGTTTTTGGGTCTGTAACTAGACATGGGTACATTCTAAGCAAAAGATAGATCAATCGCTTATCTGCTAACGAATATATTTCTTAAGCTAGAAAATTAAAGTAGTTAAAGTTATTAAAGTAACTTTAATGCTGCTGGTGGAATCGTTTGACCCGATAAGTGGGCTTTTTGTAAAACTGTCCAGAAGTATCTGTAACTTGCTCTGTCATGAAGTTTGCCAGCGTGCTGGATAGGACCCCAGTTAGCTTCTTGGGCTGCTAGCAAGATAGTTGCGGCAATTTCAACATCAGTGGCGGTTGGTGATAAAGCTTTCACAATCACTGGAATTTGATTAGGGTGAATACTCCACTTGCGTGTGTAGGCAAATTCATTTTTTGCTCGCAAAGTGTCAGATTCAATAATTGATACATCATTGATATTTGTGCACACATTGTGTGAGGCAACTTTGCCATGTGCATGACAGGCTGCTGAAATTTCTAACATCGCACGTGCAATGAGTGGGTGATCAAACTGACCACGATCCATGGCGTCACCTGGGATTGCACCATGATGAGCTGAAACAAAATCCATCAGACCAAAACTCAGTGACTCAATTTGAGGTAGGGCAGCAATGGCGTACACATCATGTAGCGCACCATGAGTTTCAATCAAGGCTTGAACTGGAATTTCTCGATCAATACCAGCTGCTTTGGCAACCCGATTGATTTCATCAATCACTGTTTGTGTTTGTTGTGCTGACTCCACTTTAGGAATCATCACGAATGCTATTTTTTTACCAGCTTTGCCAACTAATGTGGCTACATCAGATTTCCAGCAAGGGTGACTTGGGTCATGGATTCGAACGCCGACGCGGTTGAATTGATTCTCTGGGCTTAAGAGAATGTCGACGACTAGTTGTGCATGTTCTGCTTCTTTGCCAACTGGCGCACCATCTTCGCAATCAAAAGTAATATCAAAGACTGGACCTAGTTCTGCTTGCAGACTTAAGGCCTTACGCATGCGCACTTCTGTGCCTGCGTAGTGATCACAAACAGGTAAGGCCCTCGGAAGGGCCTCACCTTGGAACAACACTTGACTAGGTTGCATTAAAAGCGTGCTTGCTTAGAGCAAGTGTTTTACGCCGTCTTGCTCTTCAGTCAATTCGTTCAATGTGAAATTCATACGCTCACGTGAGAACGCATCGATTTCTAAACCTTGAACAATCTTGTACTCGCCGTTTTCGCAAGTAACTGGGAAGCCATACATCACTTCTTTTGGAATGTCGTATGAACCGTCAGATGGAATACCCATTGTTACCCACTTGCCGTTTGTGCCACAGTGCCAGTCATGGATGTGATCGATAGCAGCGTTAGCAGCAGAAGCAGCAGAAGACAAACCACGTGCATCAATAATTGCTGCACCACGCTTACCAACTGTTGGCAAGAATGTGTTCTTGTTCCACTCTTCGTCATTGATCATGCTCTTCACTGATTGACCGCCAATCGTTGCAAAGCGGTAGTCAGGGTACATTGTTGGGCTGTGGTTACCCCAAACAACTAGTTTCTCGATATCTGCAACTGCTTTACCAGTCTTAGCTGCTAACTGTGACAAAGCACGGTTGTGGTCAAGACGTAACATGGCTGTGAAGTTCTTAGCTGGTAGATCTGGAGCTGACTTCATAGCGATATAAGCATTTGTATTAGCTGGGTTACCAACTACCAATGTCTTAACAGTGCGCTTAGCAACCGCATTCAATGCTTTACCTTGAGCAGTAAAGATTTGCGCATTTGCTGACAACAAGTCTTTACGCTCCATACCTGGACCACGTGGACGTGCACCTACTAGAACTGCGTAATCAATATCTTTGAACGCTGTCATTGGGTCGCTGTGAGCTGTCATGCCTGCCAATAATGGGAATGCGCAATCGTCAATCTCCATCATTACGCCTGTCAAAGCTTTTTGAGCTCTTTCGTCAGGGATTTCCAATAATTGCAAAATCACTGGTTGATCTTTACCCAACATATCGCCGTTAGCGATGCGGAATAGTAGTGAATAACCGATTTGACCGGCTGCGCCTGTAACGGCGACACGCAATGGGGCTTTTGCCATGTGTTTGCTCCGAGCTTAAAGTAAATGAAAAAGGTATCTTGCGCCATTCTCCTGACGCAAATCCTACAAAGTTTAGGTCTTTCGCACTATTTCTGTCAAATAGTCTTATATAAGACATAAGTCTCTAGACTAAAACCCCTAGCTTGTGATGAAATAATGGTCATGACCGAAACAATCGCCACCTTTAGCCCACTCTATCAGCAGATCAAAGCACTGATTTTGGGCAGTTTGCAAGCTGGTGAGTGGAAACCAGGTGAGGCCATTCCTAGTGAAAATGATCTGGCAGCCCGCTTTAAGGTCAGTCAGGGCACGGTTCGCAAGGCAATTGATGAGTTGGCCAGCGAAAACTTACTCGTTAGACGTCAAGGTAAGGGCACGTTTGTGGCTACGCACCATGAAGATCGTGTTCATTTCCGGTTTTTGAGATTAGTGCCCGATAACGGTGAACCCCATTACCCCAAAAGCAAGATTTTGGACTGCAAGCGCTTGCGCGCTCCTGCTGAGATTGCCAAGTTGTTGGATCTCAAGGCAGGGGATGCCGTAGTTCAGATCGAGCGTATTCTATTTTTCTCTGAAGAAGCAACGGTTTACGAAGAAATTTGGTTGCCAGGCACCACGTTTAAGGGCCTTACAACAGAACGTTTAGTTGATTGGCGCGGTCCTATGTATGCACTCTTTGAGACTGAATTTGCGACCCACATGGTCAGAGCCACTGAGCGTTTGAGGGCAGTGGCTGCAGACGAACTCTCAGCCAAGCACCTAGGTATTGAGATAGGTACACCTCTTTTGGCGGTGGAGCGGGTCTCTTTCACCTACGGCGAGCGTCCTGTTGAGGTGCGTAAGGCTGTTTACTTGACTTCTACGCACCACTATTTGAATGAGCTGAATTAAAAATGCCCAAGTAAATGCTTAAGATTTAGGCATTTATATGTATTACAAGAAATTTTTTTTAAAAAGTCAGACTTACGAAAGTTAATTAAGCGATAAAATCGAAAGGTTTTGCAGTACAGCAAAAATACAAGTGAGGTCATAAATGCCAGAATTTAGAAATATTCATGTTTTTGATTTGATGAAATACCGTTTGCCTTGGGCAGGTAAGGTATCAATTTTGCACCGTGTCAGCGGTCTATTGATGTTCGTTTTGATTCCATTCGTGTTGTATTTATTGGATAAAAGCATCACTTCTGAAATCAGCTTTGAGACATTTAAAGCTGTTTTGGCAAATCCAATCATCAAGCTAATTATCTTGGCTTTGATTTGGGCTTATTTGCACCACTTCTGTGCTGGCATTCGTTTCTTGATGCTTGATTTGCACAAGGGTATCGATAAGGCATCTTCAGCTAAATCAGCCGTGTCTGTTTTAGTAATCAGCTTAAGTTTGGCAGCAGTATGTGCAGCCAAGCTATTTGGTTTGTTTTAAGGAGTCGCCATGGCGAATAACAATGTTGGACCAAAGCGCTTAGTTGTAGGTGCTCATTACGGTCTTAAAGATTGGTTGTTACAGCGTATTACAGCTGTGATCATGATCGTTTTCACTTTGATCTTGTTGGTGGCATTCCTTTTAGGTGATGCAACTTATGAAGCATGGTCTGGTTTGTTTGCAAATCAAATCATGAAGTTGATCACTTTCTTGGCGATTTTGAGCTTGCTCTACCACGCTTGGATTGGTATTCGTGATATCTGGATGGATTACATCAAGCCAGTAGGTATCCGTTTGACATTACACGTATTAACTGCGTTATGGCTGATTGCATGTCTTGGCTATACCGCTCAAATCCTTTGGAGGGTATAACGAATGACTGCCATTAAGACAGCAGTACCTCGTCGCCGTTTTGACGTTGTAATCGTTGGTGCCGGCGGCGCCGGTATGCGCGCATCATTGCAATTAGCTGAAGCTGGTTTAAATGTAGCCGTTTTATCAAAGGTTTTCCCAACACGTTCACACACAGTTGCTGCGCAAGGTGGTATCGGCGCATCTTTGGGCAACATGAGTGATGACAATTGGCACTATCACTTCTTTGACACAGTCAAAGGTTCTGACTGGTTAGGTGACCAAGATGCGATCGAATTTATGTGTCGTGAAGCTCCAAAAGTTGTTTATGAGTTAGAACACTTTGGTATGCCGTTTGACCGTAACCCTGATGGCACGATTTATCAGCGTCCATTCGGCGGTCACACAGCTAACTACGGTGAAAAAGCTGTTCAACGTGCCTGTGCTGCTGCTGACCGTACTGGTCACGCTTTGTTGCACACGCTTTACCAACGTAACGTTCGCGCTAAGACACACTTCTTTGTTGAGTGGATGGCGTTAGACATCATTCGTGATGCGGAAGGTGACGTAGTTGGTGTAACCGCATTAGAGATGGAAACAGGCGAACTTCATATTCTTGAAGCCAAGTGCGTGATGTTTGCTACTGGTGGTGCTGGCCGTATTTGGCAAGCCTCTACAAATGCTTTCATCAATACTGGTGACGGTATGGGTATGGCTGCTCGTGCAGGTGTGCCATTGGAAGATATGGAATTCTGGCAATTCCACCCAACTGGCGTAGCTGGTGCGGGCGTTCTCTTGACTGAGGGTTGCCGCGGCGAGGGTGGTATTTTGCGTAACAAGAACGGTGAACGTTTCATGGAGCGTTACGCGCCAACTTTGAAAGACTTGGCACCACGTGACTTCGTTTCACGTTCAATGGACCAAGAGATCAAAGAAGGTCGTGGTTGCGGTCCTAACGGTGACTACGTGGTTCTTGATTTGACACACATCGGTGCTGAAACAATTCACAAGCGTTTGCCATCTGTTTATGAGATCGGTATTAACTTTGCGAACGTAGACGTTACAAAAGAACCAATTCCTGTTGTGCCAACTATTCACTATCAGATGGGTGGTATTCCAACGAATATTCATGGTCAGGTTGTTGCGCCTAAGAACGGCAATCCGAATGAAGTTATCAATGGTTTCTACGCGATGGGTGAGTGCTCATGCGTATCAGTACACGGTGCTAACCGCCTAGGTACTAACTCATTGTTAGACTTGTTGGTATTTGGTCGTGCAGCTGGTAACCATGTGATTTCGACTGCGTTAAAGCAAAAAGAACACAAGCCATTGCCAGAAAATGCAGCTGATTTCTCAAGAGCTCGTTTGGCTAAATTGGATAGCTCAACATCTGGTGAATACACTCAAGACGTTGCTAACGACATTCGCAGCACAATGCAAAAACATTGTGGCGTATTCCGTACGCAAGAGTTGTTGGATGGTGGCGTAACGAAGATTGCAGAAGTAACTGCTCGTGCTAAGAACATTCATCTCAAAGACAAGTCTAAGGTTTTCAATACAGCACGTATTGAAGCTCTAGAGTTGGAAAACTTGATTGAAGCTGCTAACGCAACGATTGTTTCTGCTGCTGCTCGTAAAGAGAGCCGTGGTGCTCATGCTCACGACGATCATCCAGAGCGTGATGACGTTAACTGGATGAAGCACACTCTCTGGTACAGCGAAGGTAATAAGCTCGACTATAAGCCAGTCAAATTGACTCCGCTAACAGTTGAATCCGTTCCACCTAAGGTTCGTACCTTCTAAGAGTTATTAAGGAAGAAAAATGAGCGATACACGTATATTTGAAGTCTACCGTTACGATCCAGATGTTGATGCAGCTCCACGCATGCAGACATACGAGGTTGAGTTGGATGGTTCAGAGCGCATGCTATTGGATGCCTTAATGAAGCTTAAGAAGATGGATGAGACTTTGTCATTCCGTCGTTCTTGCCGCGAAGGCGTTTGTGGTTCAGACGCGATGAACATCAACGGTAAAAATGGTTTAGCTTGCTTAACAAATATGTTGACTTTGCCAAAGAAAATTTCTTTGCGCCCACTACCTGGCTTGCCAGTAGTGCGTGACTTGATCGTTGACATGACTCAGTTCTTCAAGCAATACCACTCAATTCGTCCATACCTAGTGAATGACACTCCACCGCCTGAGAAAGAGCGTTTACAAAGCCCTGAAGAGCGTGAAGAGTTAGATGGTTTGTATGAGTGCATCTTGTGTGCTTCATGCTCAACATCTTGCCCATCATTCTGGTGGAATCCAGACAAGTTTGTGGGACCTGCTGGTCTATTACAAGCTTATCGCTTTATTGCTGATAGTCGTGATCAGGTGACTGGTGAGCGTTTAGATAATTTGGAAGATCCATATCGTCTATTCCGTTGCCACACCATCATGAACTGCGTAGACGTATGTCCAAAAGGATTAAACCCTACAAAGGCAATTGGTAAGATCAAAGAGTTGATGGTTCGCAGAGCAGTTTAATGCCGATATCATCAGAGACCTTGTCGCTCTTGCGTTGGCGTGCGCGTCGAGGTCTGTTGGAAAATGATTTGATGATGGAGCGCTTTTTTGAGCGCTTCCATGATCAGATCGAAGAGAGTGACCTTGAGCCACTCAATAGTTTGTTAGATCTAAGTGACAATGACTTAATGGATTTGTTGCTACGTCGCAAGGAACCGGAGGGGGAGCTTGCGAATCAGGGGGTACAACGTGTCCTGGCCATGTTGAGACCTGTTAGAAAAGAATAATTTCTAACTAAGTAGTTGCCTGGAATAGAACTTGCTTGTTTGCTAATACCAAAAACGCGTATAAGGATTGAAAAATGAACGCCACAAATGAAAAAGCCACGTTATCGTTCTCAGATGGCACGCCAGCCATTGAGTTGCCTATCTACAAAGGTGTAGTGGGTCCAGACGTTATTGATATTCGCAAGCTTTATGGTCAAACGGGTAAGTTCACCTATGACCCAGGCTTTATGTCCACAGCTTCTTGTAACTCTAAGATCACTTATATCGACGGCGATAAAGGTGAGTTGCTATACCGCGGTTACCAAATTCAAGATTTGGCTACTAACTGTGACTTCTTAGAGTCTTGCTACTTATTGTTAAAAGGCGAGTTGCCAAATGCGGCTCAAAAGAAAGAGTTTGATAGCTTGGTGATGCACCACACGATGGTTCACGAGCAAATGCAATTCTTCTTGCGCGGTTTCCGTCGCGATGCGCACCCAATGGCTGTATTGACAGGCTTGGTTGGCGCAATGGCTGCTTTCTACCACGATGGTTTGGACATTAACGATGCGAAGCAACGCGAAGTAGCTCAGATTCGTTTGATCGCTAAGATGCCAACATTGGTAGCGATGGCTTATAAGTATTCAGTGGGTCAACCATTTGTTTACCCAAGAAATGACCTTTCATATACAGCTAACTTCATGCAAATGATGTTTGCAACACCGTGTGAAGAATACAAAGTGAATGACGTATTGGTTCGCGCTTTGGATCGCATCTTCACATTGCACGCTGACCACGAACAAAATGCTTCAACCTCAACAGTGCGTTTGGCTGGTTCTTCAGGTACTAACCCATTTGCAGCGATTGCTGCTGGTGTGGCTTGCTTGTGGGGTCCTGCTCACGGTGGTGCTAACGAAGCTTGCTTGCAAATGTTGGAAGAGATTCAAGCAAACGGTGGCGTTGAGAAGATTGACGACTTCATTGCTAAAGTTAAAGACAAGAACTCAGGCGTTCGCTTGATGGGCTTTGGTCACCGCGTTTACAAGAACTTTGACCCGCGCGCTAAATTGATGCGTGAAACTTGCTACGAAGTTCTTAAAGAATTAGGTTTAGAAAACGATCCATTGTTCAAGTTGGCAATGACTCTTGAAAAGATTGCGTTGGAAGACGAATACTTCGTAAGCCGCAAACTTTATCCAAACGTAGACTTCTACTCAGGTATCGTTCAGCGCGCTTTGGGTATCCCAACAGAAATGTTCACATGTATCTTCGCTCTAGCGCGTACAGTGGGTTGGATTTCTCAGTGGGAAGAAATGATCACTGATCCTGAATACAAGATTGGCCGTCCACGTCAATTGTTCGTTGGTAGCCCAACACGTCAAGTGGCACCAATCGCTAAGCGTTAATTTAGGAAGATCAATGGCACGTACGTTGTATGACAAATTATGGGATGACCATGTTGTTCATGTAGAAGAGGACGGGACCACCGTCCTCTACATTGACAGACAGTTGCTCCACGAAGTTACAAGCCCTCAAGCCTTTGAGGGTTTGTCTTTAGCGAGCCGCCCAGTTTGGAGAAACTCAGCTAACTTAGCGGTTTCTGATCACAACGTGCCAACGACAGATCGCTCTGAAGGTATTAAAGATCCGGTATCTCGTTTACAGATTGATACTTTGGATCAAAACTGTGATGCATTTGGTATTACGCAATACAAAATGCACGATAAGCGTCAAGGCATTGTTCATGTGATCGGCCCTGAGCAGGGCGCCACATTGCCTGGCATGACGGTTGTTTGCGGTGACTCTCACACAAGCACTCATGGCGCATTTGGCGCATTAGCATTTGGTATTGGTACATCAGAAGTTGAGCACGTATTAGCCACACAAACTTTGCTTATGAAAAAAAGCAAAAATATGTTGGTGCGTGTGGATGGTCAATTGCCTTTAGGTTGTTCTGCTAAAGATATCGTTTTAGCGATTATTGGCAAAATTGGTACAGCTGGTGGTACTGGTTACACGATTGAGTTTGCTGGCGATGCCATCCGCTCTTTGTCGATGGAAGGTCGCATGACTGTTTGCAACATGGCGATTGAGGCTGGTGCAAGAGCTGGCTTGGTTGCTGTTGATGAGACCACCATTAACTACGTTAAAGGTCGCCCATATTCTCCTGCAGAGGGTGAAGCATGGCGTCAAGCTTTGCAGTACTGGAGAACTTTGCATACTGATGAAGGTGCTCAATTTGACCGCGTGGTTGAATTGCGTGCTGAAGATATCAAGCCGCAGGTAACTTGGGGTACATCTCCTGAGATGGTGTTGTCGATCGATGATCGCGTGCCTGATCCAGAAAAAGAAAAAGATCCAGTCAAGCGTGTCCAGCTGCTGCTTGATGGCTTCGTTGATCTCGCGCCGGTTGTGACCGGCACCCACACACCACAGGCTTGAAATCCCGTCGACCACCTGGCGCCCGTCATGGGTGGTGAAGTTCATGCCGCTGGCGGCCACAAACACGCGAGGCTCCTTGCGGAAATGCCGGTTGGGCGTGAACGGCAACCATTGGTTGTCCATGTTGAAGTCTTGGTAAGCCATGCGCAACTCCATGAATTAAGGGCCTTGGCGGCCGTGAAAAACGATTGTGTCACCGAAATCTACAATCCGGGAATGACTGTCTACATTTTGAACCTGTCCTGCCCTGACCGCACGGGGATCGTTCACGCCGTTTCAGGCTTCCTGCTCGAGCGCGGTGGCAACATCGAGGAGGCCGCCCAGTACAACGACCGTGACACAGGCCTATTTTTCATGCGCGTGCAGTTTGCCTGTGACCT
>JALQYK010000053.1 GCA_023254115.1 Polynucleobacter sp. | reverse complement strand
ATTTAGGAAACCATGTTCGTCTGCTTGCTTCAAAAAAGCAAGTAATTTGTCGTAATAGCCGCCCCAGTTGGCAATGATGATGGGCTTTTGATGTGCACCAACTTGTAGGCCTGTCCACACTTCGAATAATTCATCTAAGGTACCAAAGCCACCTGGCAAGACGACAAAAGCATCTGATTTTTCCATCATCAAACGTTTACGCTCAATGATGTCATCAACCACAAATAATTCTGACAACTCTTGCTGAACAGGCTCGCGAGCCGTCAACCCTGTAGGAATGATTCCGGTGACAGAGCCACCCACCTCAATGGCTGACCTTGCAACCGCACCCATTAAGCCTAGGCGGCCACCGCCAAACACAATGCCATAACCAGCATTGGCTAATGCTCTGCCTAAATCATTGGCTTTGGCAATAGTATCTAAGTTATCGCCATCACGTGAGCCGCAAAATATGCAAATATTTTTTTTCATGCCTCAAGCATAATCCACTCTGATGCCCATTTTGAATAAAGGGTGTCTCGGGTTAAGATTCAATTAGTTATTTATTACTGTGAGAAAGAACTTTGTATGTTGCCATCCATATTAGCCATTAGTGCTGGAGCTTCATTAGGAGCCTTACTGCGCTGGGTGTTGGGATTGGGTTTCAACGCAATTTGGGCCACTATGCCACTCGGTACCCTTATTGCCAACTTGGTGGGCGGTTATCTGATTGGTTTATCAATCAGTTACTTTGAGGCGAATGCTGGTCTACCAGCAGAGCTGAAGTTATTCATCATCACAGGTTTTTTGGGTGGGTTAACAACTTTCTCAACATTTAGTGCTGAGGTGGTTGCAATTCTCCAATCAGGCTCATACATCAGAGCTTTTCTAACGATTGGTTTTCATGTTTTAGGTTCGTTAGCTCTCACATTGCTAGGCATGGCTACTTATCAGTGGCTAAAGTAAAGGTCATTCAGGCTTTATGTTGGCTGTTTTAACAACAGCCGACCATTTTGCAGATTCTGACTTAATCAAAGCCGCAAATTCTTCTGGGGTGCCGCCACCAACTTCATTGCTTTGAGAAGTTATTTTTTCTCGCATGGCTGGATCTAATAGAACTTTGTTGACGGCTTTATTCAGCTTCATAATGATATCTTTCGGGGTGCCTGCTGGTGCAATAAAACCCTGCCAATTTTGTATGACTACCTTAGGGTAGCCCAGTTCAACTAAAGTTTGAACATTGGGTAATAGTGGAGATTTTTTCGCGCTAGTAATTGCAAGAGCTCTGAGCTTATTAGAATTAATGTTTGGGAGTGCAGAGTACATTTGCTCAAACATCATATCAACGTTACCTGCCAATAAATCAGTTGTGGCTGCTGCACCACTTTTGTAGGGGACGTGAATCATATCAATGCCGGCGTTTTGTTTAAACAATTCGGCTGACAAGTGATGGCTTCCTCCAATCCCGCCTGAAGAAAACGTCAAAGTGCCTGGCTTTGCCTTAGCGGCGACCACAATATCATTAACATTTTTATATGCACTTTTCACCGGAACAGTGAGAACCAAAGGACCTTTTTCAATTAGGATGATTGGCGCTATATCTTTTTCTGGATCAAAGCCCATTTTTTTGAATAGAGCTTTGTTAACGGAGAGTGGGGCAAAGTTACCCATGCCTATGGTGTAGCCATCTGCTTTGGCTTTTGCAATAAACTCGGTGCCAATGTTGCCGCCAGCGCCAGCTTTGTTTTCAACAATAATAGGCTGACCTAGTTCAATGCTTAATAATTGCCCAACTTGGCGTGTTCTGCTATCTGAGCTACCGCCTGCGCCATATGGGACAATTAACGTAATTGGTTTATTAGGGTAGTGATTTACTGCTTGAGCCCAGGTATTTAGCGAGTAACCAAAAATAGCAAATATTGAAATAAGTTTTAGTTGTTTTATCAAGCTAATCTCCTGTTTTATTTCTTCGGAAATGTTACAGTAGTTTTTGATTTTTTAAATCTAGTTAAATTTAATAAAAAAATAATACGGGGAAGTGGGAATGATTTTAGAAATTGTTGATATTAGTGTTGACCCAGCAAAAAAAGCTGATTTTGAGAAAGCTGTAGCAGCTGGCATTGCGGATGCTATTGCGCCTGCAAAAGGTTTTCGTGGCTACAAACTCAATGCTGGTATTGAAAAACCAGGCCGTTATATCTTGATGATTTATTGGGATACCCTAGAAAATCATACAGTTGACTTTAGAGAGTCAGAGGCTTTTCCGCGCTGGCGCGGACATGTTGGGCCATTCTTCTTAGCGCCACCAACTGTTGAGCATTTCAAGCTTGCTCACAAGTCTGAGTAACTTCTACCTAAAAATAGAGTTACGAGCTCATGGCAGATGTTGTGATTTGATGCGTCAGCTCAACATCGCAAACATCTAGCTCGCCATAAATAGGCATTGCATCTTGAGGCGAGGGTGCAACTGCCAATGGTATGTGTCCTTCAGTTGCTAGCAAGCCTGAGGTGGGATCAAGACCTATCCAGCCGGCACCAGGAATAAATACTTCACACCAAGCATGAAGCTCTGCCACTTGCTCTTGAGAGTTTTGTGGACTATTGAGGTTATGCCATTCAGGTTTTACTTCAATTAAATAGCCAGACACAAAGCGAGCGGCAATTCCTAATGATCTAAATAACTGAACGAGTAGCCAAGTTGAATCACGGCAGGATCCATAACCTAGTTCTAATGTCTGCTCTGCGGTTTGAACGCCTGGCTCATAACGAACCAAATAACGAATTCTGTTAAACACCAGTTGATTGAGATAAACGATGTACTCAATACTGCGACGACGTTCCTTGGAAATCTTTTCAACAAATGCCTTGAACAAGGGGCCCGTCTCAGATGTGGCTAGGTATTGAGATAACTCAGCCTTCAATGACGCTTCATAGTTAAACGGGTGATGAACAGCTGAAGGGTCTAAGAAAAAATCAAAGGGATTGATCGGCGCTAATTTTGCAGCAATCGTTACATGAATGTCGAGATGATTTGTTTTCTCATTAAATGTGACTTTGGCAGTTTTATTAGAAAAATCATCACTTAACCATTCAATATTTTTTGGGTTGGGAGAGATTTCTAGTTTGTAATCAGTAATTAATGTTCGACAGTGAGGTGCTGGATGAAGTTTGACGATCTGCGGACCTAGGTTCACATCTTGGCTGTAGCGGTATTTCGTAGAATGGGTCAGCACTACATTCATATTGAGAGCTTATAAAAATGATTACTGGGTTACTTTAAACCAATGGGGCTTTGCAGCCCCATTGATTCCCTAATAATTGTCATCAACTAAATTCGATGAGAAATAATTCTTTAGGCTTCCATAATCGGAATTTGCTCAAGCTTGGATGCATTATCTTGCGTCGTGTAGCGCGCTAAAAAGGCACCGTTGGAGCTTAATGGTAACTTGGCCCAAACTGTGTATCCTGCGCCAGGAACAACTCGCATAGGTTCACCCTTGGTGCTAAAAATTTCCTCAAGAACAACGTCTGTATTGCCGCTTGGTTGAATGATTTCTAATTTATCGCCAACTGCAAAACGATTCTTAGCCTCAATTTTCACCAATTGTTTTTCTTGGTCGACATCAACCACATTGCCAACGTAAAGACTGCGACCTGATAGTGAGAAGCCGCGCAAATAGTTTTGATGATCTTTATCTGGGTGGCGCACATAGAAACCATCTGTGTAACCACGATTGGCCAAACCTTCTAGATGACCCATTAATTCAGGATTAAATGGGCGACCTGCGACAGCATCATCAATCGCTCTACGATAAGCTTGAGCTGTACGTGCTACATAGTAAGGCGACTTGGTTCTACCCTCAATCTTGAAAGAGTCAATACCCATTTCAGTTAGGCGTTGAACATGTTCAATAGCGCGTAAATCTTTAGAGTTCAAAATATATGTGCCATGCATATCTTCTTCGATAGGCATCCACTCGCCAGGGCGATTACCTTCTTCAAGAAGATAAATATCACCAGTAGCATCTTCGGTGGCTTGCGCCACTTTGTAATCCCAGCGACATGAGTTTGTGCATGTACCTTGATTAGGGTCGCGGTGATTGAAGTAGCCAGATAATAAACAGCGGCCAGAGTAGGCGATACACAAGGCACCATGAATAAATACTTCGATTTCCATTTCTGGACAATCTTGGCGAACAGCCTCAATTTCATCTAAAGATAGTTCGCGTGACAAAATTACTCGGCTCACACCCACTGAGCGCCAGAATTTTGCAGCATGACCATTCACTGTATTGGCTTGTACTGACAAATGAATTGGCATATCAGGCCAGTTCTCGCGAACTAGCATAATCAAACCAGGATCAGACATGATCAATGCATCTGGTTTCAGAGCAATCACGGGCTCCATATCTTTTACATAGGTACGAGTTTTTGCGCCGTGAGGGAAGATATTAGAAACGAGATAAAAATTCTTACCTTGAGCGTGTGCAGTATCGATACCTTCACGCAATACTTCTAGATTGCCAAAGTCATTGTTGCGCACGCGTAATGAGTAACGTGGTTGGCCAGCATAAACAGCCGTCGCACCAAAGTCGAAGGCTGTGTTGAGCATGGCAAGACTGCCAGCAGGGGCTAAAAGTTCAGGTGTTTTCATAGCCCGTATTTTAGGTGTTTTCAGACTTTTTTGCCCGCTAAGCCCTTATAAGACTTAGGAATATTTCAGAATGTGAACCAAAAAGTGGGTTTTGGCTCTAAAACCACTATTTAGAAACGCTCGTTGGGTCCTAAATGTCGCCATTGACCGACTGGTAAGTTGCCCAGTGGGATTTGTCCAATACGAATGCGTTTGAGGCCAATAACCTTTAAACCAACTAATTCGCACATGCGACGAATTTGACGTTTTCTGCCTTCGCGCAGAACAAAGCGCAATTGATCAGTATTTTGCCAACTGACTTTGGCTGGTTTTAGTGCGACATCATCTAACTTAAGGCCGTGGTTTAACAAGCGTAGACCCTCAGCTGTTAATGAGCCTTCAACACGGACTAAGTACTCTTTTTCAATAGGACTGTTTTCGCCAATCAATAATTTTGCGATGCGCCCATCTTGAGTCAGTACCAGTAAACCGCTCGAATCAATATCAAGACGACCAGCCGGCGCTAAGCCACGCGTATTGAATTTGCCAGGTAGATTGGCTGACAGTTGGTGAACAAATTGATTTTCTGGGGTAATTAGAGAGGCGGCTGGTTTGTATTCTCGATCTTCATCAAAGTGAGAAATGTATCCAACTGGCTTATTCAGAATAATTGTGTAGCGACGCGCTTGCTGAGCAATCGCCGCTTTCTTTAATTCAATCTTTTGATGGGGGTAGGCGCGAGCGCCTAATTCACTGACCACTTCGCCATCGACCAATACCAAGCCTTGCTCAATATAGTTATCGGCTTCTCGCCTTGAGCAAATACCTTGCTCTGACATCAATTTTGAAATTCGTACTTTTTCCACAGGCTGATTATCGCTTACTTATTGACTGTTCTCTTTAAATGACTCAGTAAGAGCAATTTGGAGTTTGGCGTGTATCTTGACCAATTGTTTGCGCAGCAAGTAAATCACGGTACCCATAAAAATTGCCAAAATGAATAACATGCCAACTGGCGGCAGGATGCTGGAGCTGAGTGCTGAGACTAAAAGCAATAGTGCAATGATGGCTAGGACTGGCATCATTTGTGCAAATAGTTGATGAATCGCTGCACGATCACTCTCTGAGTAATTACCTGAGTTACTCCGCACATCAGCAAGCAACAAGCCTAGGGCTTCTAATTTTCTGTAGATGGCAAACATGAATGGTGCTGATAGCAAAAGACTCATGCCCCACATTGCTGCTTGTTGGTAGGTTTCTGTGAACCAAGGCAGATGACCTGTGTCTACATATTCATTAATGAAGGTAAATAGTTTGGTGGCTGATAAGAACAGAGCAATCACCACGCAAGTATTCACAAACACATGAAAACTAATTCTTCTAACAAAAGGTCTTAAATCACTGCGCAATTGATTGTCTGAGCGAATCTCACTCATCCACTCAGAGTATTGAACAAACACATTTTTAACGGGGCTTGGTATACGTAAACCCATCCATTGACTAAAAGGATCTGAACCTTTAATTAAATAAGGGGTGAATAAAGTTGTGATGGTTGATACAGCCACTACGATGGGGTATAGAAAGTCGCTTGTCACATTCAGTGCCAACCCAAGTGAAGCGATGATGAAAGAAAATTCACCAATCTGAGCCTTACCCATACCCACGCGCATAGATGTGACGCCATCGTGACCAGTAATGAATGTACCCATGCTACAAGTGATTACTTTACCCACAATCACAGCAAAACTAATGAGGGTAATCGGTAGGGCGTATTTCCAAATGACGCTAGGGTCTAGTAGTAGGCCGATGGTGACAAAGAAAATCGCGATGAACATGTCTTTGACAGGTTCAATCAATTTTTCAATCGTATGTATATGACGTGACTCTGCCATCATGGCACCCACTAAGAAGGCGCCAAGAGCTACGCTGTATTCCATTTTCATAACCAGCAAGCAAAAGCCAAAGCAAAGACCTAATACTGTGACCAGTAACATTTCTTTACGCTGAAACTTCGCTACTAAATTAAGTAGGCGAGGCACCAACAAAATGCCGACTGCCAGTGAAATAGTCATAAAGAGGATTAGCTCACCCACGGTCATCGCAGCATCGATAGCTTCTAACTGGCCCGTGGTGGCAATACCGGTGAGCATCACAATCAAGCTAATAGCCAGAATATCCTCAACAATCAAGATGCCATAAATTAGGTTGGCAAATTTCTCTTTTTTAAGACCAAGTTCTTCGAGAGCTTTCACGGTGATGGTTGTTGAAGAAATTGCCATCATGGCGCCTAAGAAAATCGAATCCATCGGTGTCCAGCTAAAAAAGCGTCCGATTTCATAACCCACCCAAATCAACACAATGATTTGTGCGGTTGCAGCGACAAAGGCAGTGGCTCCTACTTTTGCTAATTTACGCAGACTAAATTCGAGCCCCAAGCCAAACATCAAAAACACTACGCCAAGCTCGCCCAAGGTGCGAATAGTTTTTTCATCAGAAATAAATGGCACGGCAGATGTGTATGGGCCGATAATGAGGCCCGCAATGATGTAGCCAAGAACCACCGGTTGTTTGAGGTAATGGAAGATCACGGTGACAACGCCGGCAACCAACATAATCACGGCCAAGTCTTTAATGAAATCTACTCCATGCATCGTTTTTTCTCTCTTTTTTAATTCAACCGCGATAATGTCATTATGGCTTTAATTGTTCTCAATGATGCAAAACTGGCTTTTGGCCACGTTGACTTACTGGCAAACACTAATTTTTCACTAGAACCTGGTGAAAGAGTGGGCTTGATTGGTCGCAATGGCACTGGTAAATCGTCTCTACTAAAAATTTTAGCGGGTTTAGAGAAACTTGACGATGGAACCTTGCAATATCAACAGGGTTTAAGGATGGCCTATGTGGCCCAAGAACCTGTGTTTGATCCAGAAGAAACAGTCTTTCAGGCTGTTTCTGAAGGTGTGGCGGTGGTAAAGGCATTGCGTGAGGAGTATGAGGAGCTAAGTGTTGCTGAGTGGAATGATGACTCTCATCATCGTTTAGACCAAATTCAGTCTCAACTGGAAGCTATGAGTGGATGGAATTGGGAGCAACGTGTTCATGAGACTTTGAACAGACTTCACTTAGACCCGGATATCAAAATCGGCTCTTTGTCAGGTGGTAATCGCAAGCGTGTTGCTTTGGCACAAGCTTTGGTGGCTGTGCCAGATGTATTGTTCTTAGATGAGCCAACCAACCATTTGGACTTAGATTCCATTACTTGGTTGGAAGAGTTACTCAAGGCTTTTAAGGGGTCAGTGGTTCTAATTACCCATGACCGAGCATTCTTAGATGCTGTGAGCACACAAATTGTTGAGTTGGATAGAGGTATTTTAAGAACCTACCCAGGCAACTTTACTGCCTATGAATTACTCAAAGAGCAAGAGTTAGCGTCGGAAGCTTTAGCCAATGCTCGAGCAGACAAATTGCTTGCCCAAGAAGAAATTTGGATCCGAAAGGGGGTTGAGGCTAGAAGAACGCGAAGTGTGAGTCGCATTGCCCGTTTAGAAAAACTTCGTGAGATGCGTGCTGAACGAAGAAATGCTATGGGGCAAATCAAACTCTCTGTTGCTTCGGGTAATCGCAGCGGCAAAATTGTGGCTGATCTTGAAAGCGTCAGCAAAGCTTATGACAGGCCAATTGTTAAAGACTTTACAGCTACCATTTTGCGTGGTGATAAGGTGGGCTTGTTGGGTCCTAATGGTGCCGGTAAGACTACTTTATTAAAGTTAATCTTGGGAGTTATCACTCCTGATGCTGGTACAGCGATGATGGGCTCACAGATTGATGTGGCTTACTTTGATCAGATGCGTGAAGGGCTAGATCTAAATGCCACTCTTGAGGATTACATCAGTCCCGGTAGTGAATGGATTGAGATTAACGGCAATCGTAAACATGTCAAAAGTTATCTAAATGACTTCTTGTTTGCCCCTGAGCGGGCAGCCTCACCGGTCAGCACTTTGTCCGGTGGTGAGCGCAATCGCTTGTTATTAGCTAGATTATTTGCAAGACCTGCCAATGTCTTGGTGCTTGATGAGCCTACCAATGATTTGGATATAGACACCCTAGAGTTGTTAGAGCAATTGCTCCAAGACTATAAAGGCACTGTTTTTTTGGTAAGCCACGACAGGGCATTCTTAGATAACGTCGTGACTAGCATCATTGCTTATGAGGGTGATGGCTTTTGGCGCGAGTATGAGGGTGGCTATGAAGATTGGAAGATCCAGAAAAAACGCAGCGAAGATTACAAGAATCAATCAAATTCTGTAGAGCCACTGAAGGCTACAAAAGTAGAAGTTGCTGATACTCAAAAGCAAGTATCCAAGCCAGCAAAATCAAATGTACAGAAGTTAAATAGTAAAGAGCGTCAAGAGCTGGAGAACATTCCTGGTCAAATTGATGCTTTAGAAAATGAGCAAGCTGGTATTGGTGAGAAATTAGGTGATGCTGAGTTGTATAAAAATCAGCCCGAGCAAGTCATTGTTTTACAAAAGCGCCTCAAAGACATTGAAGAAGATCTGATGATTTTGATGACTCGCTGGGAAGACTTGCTAAAACGTTCTGAAGCTTAATGCGAAACGAAATAAATGGCGCTTGCAATTAAAGCACCGGTAGCTAATAACCAATTGGCAAGACTTAATCTGTTTCTGGCATTTTTCTGACCAAAGTCATATTGAAACTTCTCAGAATCAATGTGACCCAAGCTTACACCTAGATCAGCCAAGGCATTTTCAACGCTATCAATCATGACGGCAGGGCCGCAGACAAAATATTGAGCGGTATTAATTTTGATATTTGAAGATGTCAGAATCTTCTCTAGTGAAACTTTATCTAGTACACCTGTTAGACCATGCCATGAAGTATCGGGCTCTGTGATGACGTGAACTAATTCAAAACTCTTAAGCGAACTCACATCCACCATTTGGTCAACGTTAACTATTTGTTCTCTAATGCGATTACCGTAAATCAACACAATATTTTTATTTAAAAGTTGTGGGTCATTACTCTGGGTAATTTGTTTCAATAAGCTAAGAATGGGGGCGATGCCAACACCACCTGCAATTAAAACAATCTCATTTGACTTGTTGGAAAATATTTCATGTCCGAAGTTGCCATAGGGACCATCAACATAAATCTTATCTCCGACTTTTAGTTCTGTAACTTGGTGAGTGAAGTCGCCAACCTCTTTGATTAAAAATTTCATCTGTGATGATTGATCATCAGAGCATGAGGCAATTGAGAACGGGTTCTCGTAGAGTGGGGCAGTATTACCTAGTTTTAGCCATACAAATTGACCTGCTTTGTACGACGCTATTTTATTGCGTTGATGTTGAATCACGAGTTCCCAAATACGATGAGAGGTCTCTTTAATGGATATGACTTGGTAAGCATGCATCGATTGAATCAATGGTCTTGCAAGGTATACCCAGGCAACACTGAGTAAGGCTAGGCTCAGAGCTATCTGCCAGTACAGATGCATGCTGTACTCTTGAGCAAACCTGCCTGCATGTACTGTGTGATGAAAACCTAGTAATGCAACGGCAATAGCCATGATGGCATGTGTTGCGCGCCAAGTTTCATATTTACTCTCAGATTTATTTCTGGTGATAGCTAGCCCCACCATGATGCCCAAAACAATCAAGGCAACTAAACCGCTAATGAGTGAGTTGGAGCTTAAGCCTAAATATGATTCATTCGCCGGTCCTGGTGAATAGGCGGGTCTGCCTGGTAGGCTATACATGAATGGGTGAGCAACTAACAGCAAAACAGCAGTTCTTGCAAATAGTTGATGCACTTGCAATACCCAATCTATACCAAGTAATCTGGAAATAATTTTGATTCGACCGGTACTCCAAAACTCCAAAAGAATGATGTTGAATGCCAACATGCCTAAATTGGTGGAAACTTGATCCAGGCTTGGCCTTCCAGGTAAGTCCAAATGAATGCTGATGCCAAGCGGTGCCAAAATAAGGCCAAGATAAATGAGGAGGCTTGTAAAGCTCAATAACGTTGGTTTCATATTCCCATTATGATTGTTAAGAGATGCAATTTGTATTACTTATGACATTTTTTTAACTGATGAAATTAATCTAAATCAACATGAGAACATTCTTGGCTGCTCCTCCTGTCTCTGCATTTGCCATGGTGATGGGTCTATCAGGACTCTCCCTCTCTTGGACTAAGTTTGCGCATGCCACTCAGCTGGCCTATGCTCAAAATCTTTCACAAGCTTTTGGATTGTTGGCAGCCACTGTTTTTCTGGTGTTGATTCTAGGTTTGCTACGTAAGTTAGTTCAAAACCCTGAGAAGTTAGCGGAGGAGTGGAATCATCCTGTCAAATCCTCATTCTTTGGTGCTATTTCTGTGGGTATATGTTTATTGGCAGCAGTAGCTTATCCGTACTCAGAACAACTAGCCCAAATAGTTTGGATTGTTGGCGCCACGTTTCATTTATTTGCAATGCTGGCAGTCCTAAATGCTTGGGTTCACCGCGAAAACTTGCAAGCTGCTCATGCTTGCCCAGTTTGGTTCATTCCTGCCGTTGGTAATGTGGTCGTGCCTTTGGCGGGTGTTAAGTTAGGCTATATCGAAGTATCTTGGATGTTTTACTCTGTAGGGTTAATTTTTTGGGTGGTTCTTTTATCTTTGGTGATGTATCGCTTGATGTTTGTGCAACCGGCATTGCCTGACCGTTTAAAGCCAACCATTGCAATTTTCTTGGCGCCTCCAACTGTCGCATTTTCCTCATGGCTTGCGCTAACAGGACTAACCCCTGATCAACCATTGGATTCCTTTGGGCATATCTTGATGGGGATTGCTTTTTTCTTCACTTTCTTTTTAATCACTCAATTTGGTCGGTTTGCCAAATTGCCATTTTTTATGTCTTGGTGGGCGTATTCATTTCCATCAGCAGCGCTAACAGTGGCTACTTTCAACTACGCGTTATTTGTGCCCACTGCTATTTATATCGCCTATGCATCCTTGTGTTTTACAACCATATTGATTCTTGGTTTATTTGTGCGGACATTGATGGCTATCCACGTGAAGGACCCTCACTGGGTGGATTAATACCTTCTTCAAGTAGTAGTTTCTTTTTAAGAGAAATGCCACTACTAAATCCGCCAAGCGTCCCATCACTTTTAATTACTCGATGGCATGGAATAAAAACACAAATGGGGTTGGCGCCAATAGCATTCGCAACCGCTCTCACACTTTGTGGTTTGCCAATCATCTTTGCCACATCCAAGTAGCTGCATAGAGTACCTAGAGGAATCTTTTGTAGGGCAGCCCACACAAAACGTTGAAATTCTGTACCCTCAGGCGCAAGCCGAAATGTATGAGGCTTTGCAACTAAAGCATCGCATACTGCTTGGCAGTTGGCGTCAATCTTTACATTAGGTTTAGAGGTAAATTCAAAGCGGTAGATAGTTTTATTCTCATATTCAAGTAGGACGATACCCCAGGGTGTTTTGCAATAACCTTGGTGATGTGTATCCATGATTCCTTTAGCTAAGGGAGCTAAATTTTTTTTCATGTGTCTATCGTAGAGCAATCAATCTGGATTGACCATATGATGAACATTGTTACTTGTTGAGAATCATTCTCATGTAATATGTGAACTGCATTTTTCACTCACTTAGCACAAGCCAGCCCATATCTCCTTAGCAAGCCAGTGCCTATTTTTATAGGAGGGCGTATGTGCGGTACCGTAAATGACATTCGAAAAAGTTTTGCCTCGTTAAGAATCGATAGAAAAATGAGGCATCGTGAGATTGCCCATTTTCTTCAAATCACTGAAGCTGAATTGGTTGATGCCCATGTGGGTGTTTCAAAGTTAGATGCCATGCAGTCATCTCCCAATTTAGCTAGAGCTGTAAGACTCAAAAAATCATGGCCGGAGCTTATTCAATTCATTGAGAAATTTGGTGAGGTAATGGCTTTAACCCGAAATGAGTATGGAGTTCACGAAAAAATTGGGGCATATAAAAATATCTCTATGCAAGGAGATATTGGTTTGGTGATGTCCGAAAGCATTGATTTAAGACTGTTCTACAGACATTGGGAGTTGGCTTATATATTTGAAGAGGGTAAGGGCGACTCTTTGCAAAGAAGTGTGCAATTCTTTGATGAGTGTGGGCAGGCTGTACACAAAGTATTTTTATTGCCCGATAGTTGCCATGAAGCGTTTGAGCAAATGATTGATTTGTGGGCGGACTCAAATCAAGATGCTGGTGTTCAAGTTCAGGAACAATCTAAACAATTTGTGGATGAGTTGAAGTCGCCTAAAGCGTTTGACTTTGACGCATTCAAAAATGACTGGGCTAACTTGATTGATACTCATGACTTTTTTGGGCTATTGAAAAAGTATCACTTGAATCGCATGCAGGCTTTTGAGCTAATAGGCCAACATTACGCTGAACCTCTGCCTCGAGATGCTGTAGGGCAACTATTGAACTCTGCCGCTCATTTAAATGTACCCATCATGATATTTGTGGGTAATCGTGGTGCCATACAAATTCATACTGGGCAAATCAGGCGAGTTTTAGATGCTAAGGGTTGGTTAAATGTACTTGATCAAGACTTTAATTTGCATTTGAGATTGACTGATATTCACAAAGTTTGGTTGGTACGCAAACCTACTAAAGATGGCGTAGTCAGTTCAATGGAAATCCTAGACGAGCGAGGTGATGTGATTGCTCTGATTTTTGGCAAGAGAAAGCCTGGTCAGCCAGAGCTTGAGACATGGCGAGATTTATTGGAGAGTTGTAAAGAGATCAAAGACCAAGAAGAGGCTGTAATTGAGGAGGTTGGTAACTAATTCGACAACAATTCTCTAAAGAGAATAAAATAGAACTACTGATATGCGTATATCGGGGCCGACATGGTTTCGACGTGGATTACAAAGCATTGAGGGCATACCGAGGACCCGTCATCTCGTAAAACAATGGGAATGTAATAACTGCTAACGACGAACGTTACGCACTAGCAGCTTAATTGCTGCAGCCCCTGAACTGATTCTCTCTTGGGTCAGGTAGCGCAAGCTGCATCAGGGTCATTTACAAGAGATAAGGTTGCATAGTGTCGTGATGTGCAGCTCGAAAATTAAACGAATCGCCAGTTTGTAACGTGTTGGTCCGTGACAGGTTGGTTAAATCAAATGACACAACTAAGTATGTAGAACTCCATGTGGAGGATTTGCGGACGCGGGTTCGATCCCCGCCGGCTCCACCAAACTAAAAGGCTCGGGTAATTCCGAGCTTTTTTCTCTCTACCTAATCCTATAACGGTTTTTTGCGGTGTTTATGGGCGCTATTCACCGCATTAATTGCGGTGAATAACTTGAGCTACTGTTAGCCTACGCAACCCCTAAGCGCCATAAAGATGTCACCTCAGCAGCTCTTGCTCGATATAAAGGATCTTCTTTATCAAGAGCCTTTGCATGGGTTGGTCTGACATCATTGCGACCTAACACCGATAAACCAGCTGCTTCTATCCATTCAAGCAGTTCTGCACGTGTGCGTAAACCTAAATGCTCAGCTAAATCAGACAATATCAACCAGCCTTCGCCATCGGGTAATAAATGTTCTCTAAGACCAGTTAAGAATCCCTTGAGCATTTGGCTATCTGGGTCATACACCGCATATTCAATTGGTGAGCTAGGTCTTGCTGGAACCCATGGTGGATTGCAAACAATCAAAGCTGCTTGGCTATCTGGAAACAAATTGGTTTGAACTAACTTTACTTGCTTGCCAATACCTAAGCCTTCAATATTTTCGGCAGCACATTCAATGGCGCGCTCATCTTGGTCAGTGGCAATAATTTTCTGTATACCGCGCTTAGCCAGAACAGCAGCTAATACACCGGTACCTGTACCAATATCAAATGCTATGGATTGTTTGGTCAAGGATGTAGGTAAGGGCGCTTTTTCTAAAAGACCAATGTATTCAGAGCGAACTGGTGCAAACACACCGTAGTGTGGGTGTATGCGACCATCTCCTAAATCCTTGATGGCATCTAATGCCACACCATTTTTACGCCACTCTAATGAACCAATAAATCCTAAGAGATCGCGTAGTGACATCACATAAGGCTCAGTGACTTTGCCATACACAGCCAAGCAAGCTTGACTCACATCAGGTGCTCTACGTAAAGGAATGCTGTGATCTGGGTTGACCTGAATAAGTAGCATGCCCAAGGTTCTACTTCTTTGAGACTGAGTTAAGCGGTGCTTGTGGAAAATATCTGACATTGGTTTTGCCAGAGGAATTAATCCCTCTTGTTGTCTCTTGGCAGATTTTTGATTGCGAACACTTTTCTTAGATGGTTTATCAGCTCTACGAGACATTGCTTGAAGTAGCTGCTTAGCATTTTGATAATCGCCTCGCCAAATTATGCCTGTGCCTTCACAGGCCAAGCGATAGGCTTCATCAGCAGTTAGGGTGTCGTCTGCAATGATGAGTTTTTTGGGCGGCGGAGTGCCTTTTTCAGAGCGCCAACGGCACGCATAAGTGGTTTCGCCTTCTTCCCAGCTAATGGGTGGGTGAGCTGATTCATGAAGAATGGTTTTATGCATGATGGTGATCCATCAATATTTGCTTGGCTAAGATATCAATTCCTTTGGCAGATAAGTCTGCAGTGTTGTAATTGGTGGCTTTTTCATAGTTCACATAATTTGAGTTTTGTGAACGGCGATAGAGCGCATCGTAGTGTTGCTCTAGAAGTTCTTGAACTAATAAAGGCCATTGAGATTCTCTGGCTAATGTTTTCCAATGTTCAAGCTTCTCTTTGCTATGTAATTCTTTTAAAAAATCGATGGTACGAATTAAATCATCAGGCTCTTTGATGAAGTAGGCGTAGTCATCAATTAAATAATTAACGCGAGCATCCATCGTTGCATTAATTTTGATGCAAGGACTGCCTCGCATCTGATCCAAAAGAAGATCTGGTACATGTAATGTACCAATCTTGCGACTTTCAGCTTCAACAAAAACAACCTTGCCAGTATCAAATCTCTCTAATGTCAGCACGAGTTGCGTTTCAAACATCTTTTGGCTAGGTTGTGGCGAATTTGGAATGTTGCCAAGCACTGAGCCTTTGTGTACTGCGATGGTTTCTAAGTCTAGGACTTGGGCACCTAAATGATGAAGATGCTCAAGAATGCGACTTTTAGCACTGCCAGTTTGTCCAGTGACCACCATGTATTTAAATTCTTTTGGAAGGCTATTGAGCTTACTCACCACTTCTCTGCGATAGGACTTATATCCGCCGTCTAAGATTTGTGCATTCCAGCCAATCTGCCTCAAGATGTGAGTCATTGAGCCACTGCGTTTGCCGCCGCGCCAACAATAAATGAGTGGATTCCAGTTCTTGGGCTTGTTAATAAAATCATGCTCAATGTAATGAGCAATTCTTTTGGCAATTAAAGCAGCGCCAATCTTCTTTGCTTCAAAAGGGGATTCTTGTTTATACATGGTGCCCACCAAAATCCGCTCTTCGTTAGAGAGAACTGGATAGTTAACTGCGCCAGGTATGTGATCTTCTGCAAATTCATCAGGCGTGCGAACATCAATCACCATATCAAACTGATGGCGATCGGTAATGTTGGCTGCAAGTGATGACTTCATAGAGCTAGAAATTAAGAGCCAAAGACAATGGCATGCAAGTCTGATGGGTGATCAATGATGTAATCAGCGCCCCAGACGCTCACCGGTTCATCGCAACCACAATAGCCGTAAGCGGCAGCAACGGTCTTCATGCCGGCAGCTCGGCCTGCTTCAATGTCTCTTAAGTCATCTCCCACATACAAGCACTCTGTGGGGTTAATTTGACAAATTTCAGCAG
>JALQYK010000035.1 GCA_023254115.1 Polynucleobacter sp. | reverse complement strand
AGATGGTGATGCCTGGTGATAACGTCACGATTACAGTGAAGTTGATCGCTCCGATTGCGATGGAAGAAGGTCTTCGTTTCGCGATTCGTGAAGGCGGTCGTACTGTAGGTGCTGGTGTTGTTGCTAAAGTTTTAGATTAATGAACGTAAGGGGCGTAGCTCAATTGGCAGAGTGTCGGTCTCCAAAACCGAAGGTTGGGGGTTCGATGCCCTCCGCCCCTGCCACAGCAAACTGAAAAATATGTCGCAAACATCAGTCGAACAGGAAAATAAAACTAGCTGGATGATTATCCTAGCTGGTTTTATTGTCATTCTTTCTTTAGTCGCGTACTACGCGCTAGCTTCTCAAACTATTTGGGCGAGACTGGCTGTGTTACTAGGTGGCTTTGCGGTAGCGGTTGTTCTTGCTGCTGTGTCGTCTGATGGAAAGCGTTTTTTGGCCTATGCCAAAGATTCAGTTGCTGAGGCTAAAAAAGTTGTATGGCCAAGTCGTAAAGAAGCAACACAAATGACATTAGTTGTTTTTGCATTTGTTGTTGTTATGGCTTTGTTCTTGTGGGCAGCTGACAAACTCATTGAGTGGTTGGTTTTCTCTGTATTCCTCGGTTGGAAGTGAGTAAAAGATGTCTGAACAAGCAATCATCAATACACAAACTACTGGCAATATGCGCTGGTACGTTATTCATGCTTACTCCGGTATGGAGAAGAGTGTGCAAAAAGGTTTAACAGAGCGTATTGCACGCTCTGGTATGGCTGATAAGTTTGGCAAAATTTTGGTGCCATCTGAAGAGGTTGTGGAAATCAAGAGCGGCCACAAGGCTGTTTCTGAGCGTCGCTTCTTCCCTGGTTATGTTCTTATCGAAATGGAAATGACTGATGAGACATGGCACTTGGTAAAAAATACGCCTAAGGTTACTGGCTTTGTTGGTGGAGTTAGAAATAAACCATCACCAATTTCTCCTGCTGAAGTGCAAAAGATCATGGATCAAATGCAAGCGGGTGTTGATAAGCCAAAACCAAAAACATTATTTGAAGTGGGTGAGATGGTTCGCGTTAAAGAAGGCCCATTCACAGACTTTAATGGCAACGTTGAAGAGGTTAATTACGAGAAGTCTCGTTTGAGAGTTTCAGTAACTATCTTCGGTCGTGGCACACCTGTAGAGCTAGAGTTCGGTCAGGTAGAAAAGATGTAAAGATTTACAGGCCTGTGAAAACAGGTTTGTATGAGGAGCTGAGTTAGGGTTGCCGCTCTAACAAGGCGTTTTACTCAACGGTGGTCTTTTAAAAAAGACGCGCCTAAATTGGAGTGTAAAAATGGCAAAGAAGATTATTGGCTTTATTAAGCTACAAATCCCAGCCGGTAAAGCGAATCCATCGCCACCTGTTGGTCCTGCGTTAGGTCAACGCGGTTTGAACATCATGGAATTTTGTAAAGCGTTCAATGCTCAAACACAGAGCATGGAACCTGGTCTACCAATTCCAGTAGTGATCACTGCGTTCGCAGACAAGAGCTTCACATTCGTGATGAAGACTCCTCCAGCAACAGTTTTGATTAAGAAAGCTGCTAAGTTGGAAAAAGGTTCTGCCCGTCCACATACAGACAAGGTTGGCAAGATTACTCGCGCACAAGCTGAGGAAATTGCTAAGGCAAAAATGCCTGACCTTACAGCAGCAGATATGGATGCAGCTGTTCGCACAATCGCTGGTAGCGCCCGCTCTATGGGTATCACTGTGGAAGGACTCTAATCATGGCTAAAGTTTCTAAACGCGTAGCTGCTTTTCAAGCAAAAGTAGACCGTAATAAGTTTTACCCAATTGATGAGGCATTAAGCCTTGTTAAAGAATTTGCAACAGCTAAGTTTGATGAATCTATCGACGTTGCTGTTCAATTAGGTATCGATGCTAAGAAATCTGACCAAGTTGTTCGTGGTTCGGTTGTGTTGCCTGCTGGTACAGGTAAATCAGTTCGTGTTGCAGTGTTTGCTCAAGGCGAGAAAGCTGAACAAGCTAAAGCCGCAGGTGCAGAGATTGTTGGTATGGATGATTTGGCTGATCAAATTAAAGCTGGCAAGATTGATTTTGATATTTTGATTGCCTCTCCAGACGCAATGCGTATCGTGGGTACATTGGGTCAAATTCTTGGTCCAAGAGGTTTGATGCCTAACCCTAAGGTTGGTACTGTAAGCCCTGACGTTGCTGGCGCGGTTAAGAACGCAAAAGCAGGTCAAGTGCAGTTCCGTGTTGACAAAGCCGGTATCGTTCACGCAACGATTGGTCGTCGCTCATTTGAACCTGGCGCGTTGAAAAATAACTTATTGGCGTTGTTGGATGCTTTGAATAAAGCTAAACCAGCTGCTAGTAAGGGTGTTTATTTGAGAAAAGTTGCCGTAAGCAGCACGATGGGTGCTGGCGTACGTGTTGACCAAAACTCATTGGCTGCTTAATAGCAGTCATTAAAAGAACTTTGGGTTAAGCGCAAAAGAAATTTTGCGCTTGAACATCAAAGACCGTTGGTGAGTTAGAGATAACTCTTAATGCCAGAAATGGTGCCAACGCAGATGGCGATCCTGAAAAGAATTCGCCTGTGTGCAACCCCTAACTGGCAACAGTTAGGTTAATAGGAGTTAAACAGTGCCTTTAAATATGGAAGACAAAAAGGCGGTCGTGGCTGAAGTGAGTGCAGAAGTTGCACAAGCTCAAACCATGGTGCTAGCTGAATACCGCGGTATTCCAGTGGGCGAACTGACTACTCTTCGAGCTCAAGCTCGTGCAAATGGTGTTTATCTTCGCGTTATGAAGAACACATTGGCACGTCGTGCAGTTCAAGGTACGTCATTCGAATCATTGGCCGGTGAGATGGCTGGTCCGCTTATTTACGGTATCTCCGCAGACCCAGTTGCGTCAGCAAAAGTTTTAAACGACTTTTCAAAGACGCAAGCAGCTTTAGTAATCAAAGCGGGTTCATACAACGGCAAGGTGATGGATGCAGCAGCAGTTAAAGCTTTGGCATCCATTCCTGGACGTAATGAACTTATCGCGATGTTGCTTGGCGTTATGCAAGCCCCAGTTTCTGGTATGGCTCGCGTATTGGCAGCGGTTGCAGAAAAGAAAGCTAAAGAAGCTGCGTAATTGCAGTCTTACTTTAATTAATTAAAGAAATTTGAATTAGGAGTTTTAAAAATGGCAGTTACTAAAGACGACATTCTAGAAGCCGTTGGCAATATGTCTGTAATGGACTTGAACGATCTAGTAAAAGCATTTGAAGAAAAATTTGGTGTATCAGCAGCTGCTATGGCTGTTGCTGCTCCTGGCGCAGGTGGTGGTGCCGCTGCTGGTGCAGCTGAGCAATCAGAGTTCACAGTTGTGTTGGCTGAAGCTGGCGCAAACAAAGTGAGCGTGATTAAAGCTGTTCGCGAAATCACTGGCTTGGGCTTGAAAGAAGCTAAAGACTTAGTTGATGGCGCACCGAAGCCAATCAAAGAAGGCGTTGACTATAATGCCATGTTGCAGGGCATCTTTCAGCAGGCAGCTGGGCAGATCCCTGGTATGCAGGCAGCATACGGTCGAGCTGTTGGTGCGCGCAGTAGTGGAAACGCGCCCATGCAGGCAGCGCTGCAAGAGCTTCTAAAG
>JALQYK010000028.1 GCA_023254115.1 Polynucleobacter sp. | reverse complement strand
ATTCTCAAGGGCTTCCTTGGTGAGAGGTTTGCCCACATTTTCAAGGTCAATTGCTTGACCACCAGCCATTCCAGCAAGACCACCTGATATTGCCAAGGATGAAATAATTCTGACTTTTTGTGACTCACTTAAATCACTATTAGCTATGAGTCCAAACGCCATGGATTGCAAAGCATCGCCCACCAGTAGCGCGGTTGCTTCATCATATGCTTTGTGCACTGTCGGTCGACCACGTCTTAAATCATCATTGTCCATACAGGGCAAATCATCATGTACCAGCGAATACGTATGAAACAACTCCAGAGCAACAGCACAATCATCAATGCCAGGAATTTCATTTAACTGCTTACCTGATAAAGCAGCTGTAGCGTATACCAATAAAGGTCTGATTCTTTTTCCGCCACCAGTTGCTGCGTAATGCATTGCATCTTTTAATTGCTGAGCAGAAACATTCCAATCGTCAAAAGAAGTCTCTATGGCTTGATCTACCCTTTGGGCAGAAGTGGCCATCCACTGGCTAGCAAGTGCTGCGTGATTTGACATTAACCTTGAACAATCTTCACTTGTTGCTCAACTTGTTCTAAAACTTGTTGGCAATGCTTCAATAAATCAGCGCCACGCTTGTAAGCACTTAATGTGTCCTCAAGCGACAACTTACCAGATTCCATCTTGGCGATTAAACCCTCGAGCTCAGCCACCGCCTCTTCATAGCGAAGGTTAGGATCTAGGCCAGACTCTACAGTTGCCGATTTTTTAGGCATAAAAATCTCTCTTATTTGACGAAAAACAATTCACAGATAGATTTTAAGGCTTTTAGGGTGGGTATAATCCCCTTTTCCTTTCCAATATCGACCCGTCGATGGTTGGATTGGTTATTCCGCTTAGCTTCGGCTGACTTTTTTCGGGGGTGGGAAGAATGACTAATCTAGCTACCGCGCAACATCTTGCGCCGTCCAAGCTACAACTGCCAGTGTCGGCATATTTTGATGTCGAGCTGTATCAACGCGAAATTGAACTGCTATTTAAGCAGGGGCCTGGTTACGTGGGTCACGAACTCATGGTTCCAGAAGTCGGTGATTACCAAACTTTGAGCGCAGAAAACGAAGGTCGTGTCCTAGTAAAAAATCAACAGGGCATTGAATTACTCTCCAACGTTTGCCGTCATCGTCAAGCCATCATGCTCAACGGTAAGGGGCACGTTGAAAATATCGTGTGCCCATTACATCGTTGGACATACAAAACTGATGGCACTTTATTGGGCGCACCTCATTTTGATGAACAACCATGCCTTAACTTAGGCAAAAGCCCACTGCAAAATTGGCAAGGTTTATTGTTCGAAGGCCCAAGAGATGTTCATGCCGACCTTAAAAAAATGGGCGTGGCCAAAGATTTAGATTTTTCAGGCTATATGCTTGATCACGTTGAAGTGCATGAATGCAACTACAACTGGAAAACATTTATTGAGGTGTACCTCGAGGATTACCACGTTGTGCCATTCCACCCAGGTCTAGGCAAATTTGTTTCTTGCGAAGACTTAGCTTGGCAGTTCGGTGATTGGTATAGCGTACAAACTGTTGGCATACACAATCAACTCAAGCAAGCTGGCTCTGACACATATAAACGTTGGCATGAAGCGGTATTGAGACACTACGAAGGCAAAATGCCTAAATTTGGTGCAATCTGGCTAACGTATTACCCCAACATCATGGTTGAGTGGTATCCAGGCGTTTTATGTATTTCAACACTGCAACCAATGGGCCCCAATAAAACCAGAAATATCGTTGAGTTTTATTACCCAGAAGAAATTGCCCTATTCGAAAGAGAATTCATCGAAGCAGAAAGATCTGCCTACATGGAAACCTGCATCGAAGACGATGAAATTGCGGAACGCATGGATGCAGGTAGAAAAGCTCTACTAGATCGAGGTATCAATGAAGTGGGTCCTTATCAAAGCCCCATGGAAGACGGCATGCAACACTTCCACGAGTGGTACAGAAAAGCCATGTCTTACAACCAAGGTTAACCATCATGGCACTGATCGAGGCACAACAATTAAAAAAAATAATTGATGAACAACAGGATTTTCTGTTGTTTGACTGTCGCTTTGATTTAGTGGATTCCGAAGCTGGTTATAAGTCTTACTTGGAGGGTCACATTCCTGGTGCAATTTATGTTCACTCCGACAAAGATTTGGCTTCTGAAAAAACTGGTCGCAATGGTAGACACCCCCTACCAAGCATCAACACATGGCAGAAGACCTATGCAGCACTCGGCATCACTCCCAACAGCAGAGTTGTGATTTACGACAATCAATCGTGTATGTATGCAGTGAGATTGTGGTGGATGCTAAAAGCTGTGGGGCATCAGCATATTGAATTGCTCAATGGCGGTTATCAAACATGGTGTCAATTAGGTTACCCATCCGAACAGTCTGAGACTTTTAGAAAAGCGGTGCCAGAAACAACTCTCACCCCATTCATGAACCTGGTATTAGTAGGTGATGTTGTTGCCAACTTAGAGAGTAAAAACTTCACGATTCTTGATGCCAGATCCAATGATCGCTTTCATGGTCAAAATGAAACTTTAGATCCTGTGGCTGGCCACATCCCTGGCGCACTCAATCGTTTCTTTAAAGACAACTTAAAAAGTGATGGCACGTTTAAAGAATCTAATACGTTGCTATCCGAGTTCAAATCAATTTTTGGCGAATTGCCTAGTGAAAAAATTGTTCACCAATGTGGCTCAGGCATCACTGCGTGCCACAATATGTTCGCAATGGAGTTAGCAGGGCTAATGGGCTCTTCTATTTACGCTGGCAGCTGGAGCGAGTGGTCCGCAGACCCTAGCAGACCAGTCGAACTGTAATCTTAATTAAATCTGCTTAATGTCCGTGTGATAAGTGGCTGATTTCTGAAATCAGCAAAACAATACCGACACCTAAAATGATTAAAGATAGTTGCTCAAGAGACTCTTTGAGCTTAGGTCTTCTATGCATTTGTGGCATCAAGTCACTCACAGCGATGTAGATAAAACTGCTTGATGCCAGAACAATCACGTAAGGAATCAACGATTCAGCACGATCCAAAAAGAAATATCCCAGCACACCACCCACTACAGCCATCATGCTTGAAATCAAGTTATATAGCAGTGCGCGTGCTTTTGTGAAACCAGCATTTAAAAGAACAATGAAGTCACCAACTTCTTGTGGAATCTCATGCAAGGCAATTGCCACAGCAGTCAAAACACCAATTTGAGGATCCACTAAAAATGCCGCAGCAATCAAGATGCCATCAGCAAAATTATGTAAACCATCACCCAACAAAATAACCCAGCCGCTCCTTCCAGCTGACTCAGCATCGTGCCCATGATGATGACCGTGCCCGTCATGCTCATGATGATGGCTATGGCGCAAGAGTGCCGCTTTTTCTAAAACAAAGAAACCTAAAAGACCAGCAAACAACACCATAAATAAAGATGGTATGTCTACATCAGGGGTTGTAAAAGCCTCTGGCAAAGAATGCAACAAAGCGGTAGCCAGTAAAACACCCACAGATAAACTAACCATCTTATCGACCATGCGCGACAAGATGGTCAGCGATAAACTGGCCGCAGCCGTGATACTCAATATTCCAGCCACTGTTGTAGCTAGAACAATCCAAAACAATGTCATACAACTCCTTGTTGCTTCAACCAGGCTAGGCACTTGTCCCAACCATCTTTAGCAGGCCCCTCTCGATATGTTGCTCGATAGTCTGCATGAAACGCATGAGGCGCTTCAGGGTAAATTTCAAATTTAGCAGCTTGAGCAGCTTTATTATTTTTTGCTGCTTGTAGCGCTTGCTTCATTTGCTCAACTGTCTCTAGAGGTATTCCAGTATCAGCCGAACCATACAAACCAAGCACTGGCGCTTTCATTTGAGACGCCAAGTCTACAGGATGCAAAGGATTGTTTGGTGTTTTATCACCTACTAAACGACCATACCATGCTACACCTGCTCTCATTTGAGGAATTTGTGCACAGGCCAACCAAGTGATGCGCCCACCCCAACAAAAACCAGTGATGCCCACACGCTTTACATCGCCACCATTTTTTGCCGCCCACTGAACACCTGCAGAGATATCTGCCATCACTTGCTCATCTGGTGTTTTACCCACGATTTCTTTCAAAATTTCTGCCATGGTACCTAAGGTGTTTGGGTCACCAGCTCTTGTAAATAAGTCTGGTGCAATCGCTAAATAACCCTGCTTTGCAAAACGTCTTGCAACATCGGCAATGTATTCGTGTACGCCAAAAATTTCACTAATTACAAAAATGACTGGCAGTCCATTTTTAGGCGTTGCTTTAGGTCTAGCAACATAAGCAGGTACGTCAAACCCTTTAGAAGAGTACGTAACTTCTTGCGCACTAATGCCCTCAAAGTCTGTTTTGATGGCTTGCGCCATCACTGGCTCCGCTGCAGCAACATAACCTACACCCATGGTTGCTACAGCAGTCGTTTTAAGAAAATCTCTACGATTAGTCTTTGCTGGATTTAACAAAGACTCTGCTTCATTCACCAAATTCTTATCCATATCCATCTCCTTTTAATATTTTCTTTTTTTAAAATATGTTTAGTGCGCCTCTTCCCAGTTCATGCCAACACCTACTTCAACGAGTAAAGGCACCTTCAATTGCGCCACATTGGTCATTAGATGAGGTAAATACTCTTTCACCAAATCAAGTTCATGCTGAGGTACTTCCAGAACTAATTCATCATGCACTTGCAAAAGCATACTTGTTTCTAGATTGTTTTGCTCAATCCAAGTCTGCACTGCAATCATGGCCAATTTAATTAAGTCTGCTGCAGTTCCTTGCATTGGCGCATTAATTGCAGCACGCTCTGCACCCTGACGTCTCATCCCATTAGCACTTCTAATTTCTGGCAACCACAAACGACGCCCAAAAACTGTCTCCACATAACCACGTTCCTTAGCCAATACGCGAGTTTTTGCCATGTAATCAGCAACGCCTGGATAACGAGCAAAATATGTATCGATATATTGTTGTGCAGCGGATCTCTCAATACCCAAATTACCTGCCAAACCAAATGCGCTCATGCCATAAATCAAACCAAAGTTAATCACTTTGGCATAGCGTCTTTGCTCAGAAGTAACCTGATCTAAAGAAACGTGAAACATTTCGGCAGCAGTTGCTTTATGAATATCCTCACCTGCAGCAAACGCTTTTAACAAGCTTTCATCCTCAGCAATGTGAGCCATGATTCTTAATTCAATTTGCGAATAGTCCGCAGATACCATGACAGAATTTGGTTTAGCAATAAAGGCTTCGCGTATCTTGCGACCCTCCTCAGTCCTAACAGGAATATTTTGCAAGTTAGGGTCGCTTGATGCCAGACGACCAGTGACTGCTACCGCTTGAGAATAACTTGTGTGCACACGACCCGTCTTAGGATTGACCATGCGCGGCAACTTTTCAATATAAGTAGACTGAAGTTTTGACAAACTTCTGTAATCCAAAATTCTGGCAGGCAACGGATAGTTCTCTGCTAGCTTTTGTAAAACCTCTTCATCGGTTGATGGTGCGCCTGAAGGCGTCTTCTTCACCACCGGCAACTCCAATTTACCAAATAAGATTTCGCCAATCTGCTTAGGCGACTGAATATTAAAAGGCTGACCAGCTAACTCATGGATTTGCTTTTCTAGCTCTAATAAGCGCTGCCCCACAACCTGGCCTTGAGATGCCAACTTAGGAACATCAATCAAAATACCAGTACGCTCCATCACGGCTAAGGCATGCATCGCCGGCATTTCAATATCTTTGTATATTTTTAAAAGCTTTTTATCTGCGGCAATTGCCGGATACATCGCATGATGCAATCTCAAAGTAATGTCAGCATCTTCTGCTGCATAAGCTGTGGCTGTTTCTAAGTTCACCTGATCAAAAGTGATTTGATGAACACCTTTACCGCACACCTCTTCATATGAAATGGTTTTTTCACCCAAATGTCTGAGCGCCAAGCTATCCATGTCATGACTACGATGTGACTCTAGAACATAAGATTGCAACAAAGTGTCATGCTCAACACCTTGTAGATTAATTCCACTATTACCAAAAATATGAATGTCGTACTTGAGGTTTTGGCCCAGTTTTTTATGACTTTCTGACTCCAACCAAGGCTTTAGCTTTTCCAAAACATAGGATTTATCCAACTGATCTTCATTGGTAGTGTGTGAAAGAGGGATATAACAAGCAACGCCTGGTTCTGTTGCTAAAGAAATTCCAACCAAATCAACTCGCAATGCATCCAACCCAGTTGTCTCGGTATCAATGCACGTTAATTCAGCCTGATTGATTTTGTTCAGCCACAACTCAAAATCAGCTTGGGTTGTCACACATGAATACTGGCGCTCAATTTTCTCTTGGGGTGCATTAGCCACAAATCCAAATAGATCTCCCGTTGGCCCTGGAGTAACCTCTGCAGACTTTCCTGTTTCTTGCCCTAGTGTTATATCTTTGGGTTTTCCAGCTGATGGATTATGACGATCCAAATCTCTCAACAAAGATTTAAATCCAAACTGTGTAAATAAATCACGCAGAGTTTCTTTATCTTCTGGCTTAGCATGTAATTCATGTAAACCAATCAAATGCTGATTCAAATCACAGTCAATTTTTACTGTTAGAAGTTCTCTGGCTTTGGGCAGCCACTCCAAGCTGGCTCTCAGGTTTTCTCCAACCACGCCCTTTACTTCAGTTGAGCGTTGCATGAGCTCATCCAAAGTACCAAATTCATTTAGCCACTTCACGGCGGTCTTTGGGCCCGCTTTCGGTACACCCGGCACATTATCTACAGCATCCCCCATGATTGAGAGGTAATCAACAATCCGCTCTGGTGGAACACCAAATTTATTCAAAACGCCAGCAGTATCTAAACGTTCTTCTGTCATCGTATTAATCAAGCTAATACCAGGCTCAACTAACTGAGCTAGATCTTTGTCACCAGTTGAAATCAAAACTTCCCAATTAGCTGCTTTTGCTTGCTTTGCCAAAGTACCAATCACGTCATCTGCTTCAATCCCTGGCACAACCAACACAGGCCAACCCATAGCGCGTACCACTTGATGAATCGATTCAATTTGCAGCGCCAAATCCTCTGGCATCGAGGAACGATTTGCTTTGTAGTCTGGATACATTTCCTCACGAAATGTTTTGCCCTTTGCATCAAAGATACAAGCAATGTGATCAGCGTCTAACTCAGTTCTTGCACGACGCATCATGTTGACCATACCTTGAATGGCACCAGTAGGAAATCCTTGCGCATTACGCAAATCTGGCATGGCATGAAATGCACGGTATAAGTAGCTAGAACCGTCAACTAGCAAAAGGCGATGTGTAGACATCCCACAATCGTACAATCAAGGCATGATGACATCGACATTTTCTAAAAACACCGCTATCAAAAATATGGTTTTAAATGCCATTTTATTGAGCTTGGTTGCAGCTATTTCCCTTATTTCTCAAGAACTTAGAGCTCAATCAGGGCAGGCCTTGAGTGCTCAAGAGTTAGAAAAAATCAATCAACAACCAATCTCAAAACCAATTAAAAATAATGCCGAAACTGGCAAAGTAGCTCCGAAAAAGCCAAGTTTTGAACATAAAGAGTCTGATGGTACGAGCATCAAAGAATACAAAGAAGGTGGCAAAGCCACTGAAGTAATTGTTGAAAGCCCACTGGGAACTAAATATGAATTAAGCACCCCAAGTGATGCCGCTGCACCTAACGTCAGAGATAAAGACGTTAATCGCGTTCCCACTGTTCGAATGTCGTTCTAAATTACTTATGGCTGTATTTACTCCAGTAGCCTTAGATGAAGTCAATGCATGGCTTTGTCAACACTACAACTTAGGCACAGCTACTGATATCAAAGGTATCAGCTCCGGCATTGAAAATTCAAACTTCTTTCTTACGGCCAATAAAGATGGTCAAACAACTGAATATGTTTTGACTTTATTTGAGCGCTTATCACGTGAGCAATTACCTTATTACCTAGAGCTCATGGGACACCTTGCGAAAAAGGGTATTCCAGTACCTGCACCTGCAAGAGATAAGTCAGATCAAATTATTGGCATGCTCAACGGCAAACCTGCCACGATTGTTTCAAAACTATCAGGCAGCTCTCGCCTAAGCCCCAACGCTGAGCATTGCGCTGCAGTGGGCGCGATGCTGGCCAAAATGCATTTAGCAGGACAAGATTTCAAACTATCTCAACCAAACTTGCGCAGCCTTAATTGGTGGCAAACAACTATTCCTTTAGTTAAGCAACATTTAAGCGCTGCACAAAATAGCCTCATTGACTCCGAGCTTGCTGACCAAACAGCATTCTTTGCAAGTCAGGATTACCAAAACTTGCCAGCCGGGCCCAGCCACTGCGACTTATTTAGAGATAACGTGTTGTTTGATTCATCTTCTGGCAAAGATCAACTAGGTGGATTCTTTGACTTCTACTTTGCAGGCAACGATAAATGGTTGTTTGACGTTGCCGTGACTGTTAATGACTGGTGCATTGATTTAAGTACTGGGGTTTTAGATCAGGCAAGGTACGACGGTCTAGTCAATGCCTATCAAACTGTCAGACCTTTTGGGGAAACAGAAATTACCTCTTGGAACTTAATGCTAAGAGCAGCTGCGCTGAGATTTTGGGTGTCACGTCTATGGGACTATTACTTACCCCGCGAAGCTGAAATGCTCACGCCACATGACCCTAAACATTTTGAGAGAATTCTGATTCAGCGTCGTGATGTAATCTCTTGCATAGACCCTATTTAAAGTAATAAAAATATGCAACTGAATAAAACACAAGCCAGCGATGGTTACCTTTGGGTAAGACAAGGTCTTTGGTTATTTAAGAAGAACCCTCTAGCATTTTTGATGCTGGTTTTTCTATATGTTTTCATCGCTCAATTTGCCATCCTAATTCCTGTTTTTGGTGTTTTTGCAGTGCTTCTGCTAACACCAGCACTAACAGTTGGATTTATGACAGCCTGCCAAAGGGTGATTCGCGGCGAGCGAGTATTGCCAAGCGTCTATCTAGTTAGCCTAAAAGGAAATGACGCCGACCCAATTACTCGAAAAAGTTTATTGATCCTTGGCACTATTTACGCCTTTGCCATTTTGTTACTAAGTCTAATCGCCAGTGCATTCATTGACTTTCAGCAACTAATCCCTTTACTCACAGAGCAAAAGCCACCAACGATTCGCGAAGTTCAAGAGCTATATACAGGTCTTGGCATTGGATTGCTACTCTACATACCAGTAGCAATGGTAATGTGGTTCGCGCCTGTCTTAGTTGCATGGGAAAAGATGTCTGTGGCTCAGGCTCTTTTTTCGAGCTGGATTGCCTGCTGGACAAATAAAGCGGCTTTTATTTTTTATTTATTAATTTGGGCAGCACTCATTATTGCCGTGCCATTTTTCATGGAAGCACTACTGGATAGCTTAGGCGCTAGAGCAGTAATTCCATTCATCATCCCACCCTATTCAATGGCCGCCCTTACAGTGATGTACTGCTCCTTTTTCGCCACTTGGAAAGCTTGCTTTAATAAAGCGTAAAGATAGTTAGCTTGCTTTACGCTTTATTTGCAGATTGGTTTTTATAAAACCCCTCAATCAATCGCAGTTAACTTAGCAATTGCGAGCTGGAGCCATTTAGCTCCATGACGATTAAAGTTCACATGGGCCTTAGCTTGCTCAGCCTGTCCTTCTATTGCCAAGATTCTGCCCTCACCAAACTTGGTATGAAAAACACTTTGACCCACTCTGAACCCATGACCATTGTCTTTTCTTGGCATGCTACTGATTGGCGCAGCTATCGCGCTATTTGACGAACGAGGTATGGTTGCAGCCGGACCACCCCAATCACTAACCTCAGACCAAGAAGGCATTCTGGTAGTTGTGGCACCACCCCAGCGAGCATCTTTGTTTTTGGGCGTGAGATGTTTTAGCGAAGTTGCTGGCAACTCCTCTAAGAATCTTGAAGGCAAGTTGTAACGCACCTGACCATGCAATAGTCTTGACTGGGTGTGAGACAAAAATAATCTTTCTTTTGCCCTGGTAATCGCTACATACATCAGGCGACGCTCTTCTTCTAAGCCATCATCTTCATTGATGCTGTTCTCGTGTGGGAATAAACCCTCTTCGAGTCCAGTGATAAAGACATTGGTGAACTCCAATCCTTTAGCTGCGTGCACCGTCATTAACTGAACCGCATCTTGTCCTGCCTGAGCCTGGTTATCGCCAGCCTCTAGGGAGGCGTGCGCTAAAAATCCCGCCAGTGGCGACATTTCCATCACTGGCTCATCTTGAGCAGTTCCAGCAACCGTGTCTTGCGCAAAGCCTTCTTCAGCAATAAATGCGGTGGCCGCATTCACCAATTCTTGCAAGTTTTCTACACGATCTTGACCTTCACGTTCATTCACATAGTGCTGAATCAAACCACTGTTCTGAATCACATAATCAACTGTCTCAGGCAAGGTGTAATGACGAGTTGCATCTCTCATATGATCAATTAAACGAATAAATGCACCGATTGATGCGCCAGCCTTACCCTCTAAATAAGGAGCTGCCGCATAAAAAGAACAATTGTTTAATTTCGCACTATCTTGCAGGGTTTCAATGCTCTTAGCACCAATACCTCTGGTTGGGAAATTAACTACACGCGCAAATGATGTGTCGTCGTTAGGATTTTCTAACAATCTCAAATAAGCTAAAGCATGTTTGATTTCAGCACGCTCAAAGAACCTTAAACCACCATATACGCGATAAGGGATTCCTGCAGAAAACAAACCGTGCTCGATGATGCGTGATTGAGCATTACTACGATAAAGAATCGCAATCTCACTACGAGTACTGCCTGTATTGATCATGCTTTTAATTTCATCAACAATCCAAGCCGCTTCGGTGCCATCTGTTGCAGCCTCATACACACGCACTGGCTCACCATGACCAGCATCAGTCCTTAGGTTCTTACCCAAGCGCTCCGTATTGTTAGCAATCAGATGATTGGCGGCATCCAAGATGTGCCCATAAGAACGATAGTTTTGCTCTAGCTTAACCAAATAAGGTTTGAAGTGGCGCTCAAATAAACGCATGTTTTCAACATCAGCGCCTCTAAAAGCATAAATACTTTGGTCATCATCTCCGACAGCAAATACAGAACTAGGATTTGGTGTGCCATAACCAGAAATTAGTTTTAGCCAAGCATATTGCAAGGCATTGGTATCTTGGAACTCATCGACCAAGATATGGCGAAAACGCTCCTGGTAATGCTCACGAATAGGTTGGTGATGCTTTAAGAGCTCATAGCTACGTAAAAGCAACTCGGCAAAATCAACCACGCCCTCACGCTGGCATTGCTCCTCATACGCTTGATACAACTCGACCATGGTGTTCTGAAATGAATCCCCACGGTCCATGTCTTTAGAGCGCATGCCTTTTTCTTTGGCATGGGCAATAAAGTACTGCAACTGTTTTGGCGGATACTTTTCGTCATCAATTTTCAAAGACTTTAAAAGTCTTTTGATAGCAGACAACTGATCTTGGGTATCCAAAATCTGGAAAGTTGATGGCAAACCTGCGTCTTTGTGGTGAGCCCTCAATAAACGGTTACATAATCCATGGAAGGTACCAACCCACATACCCCTAGTATTAATGGGCATCATGGCAGAAAGACGCGTGAGCATCTCTTTAGCCGCCTTATTGGTAAAGGTTACCGCCAAAATACCGACAGGAGAAGCTTGGTGGGTCTGTATCAACCAGGCTATACGCGTAGTCAATACCTTGGTTTTACCGCTGCCTGCGCCCGCTAAAATCATGGCAGATTGACTCTGTCCCGACTCGTTTATGGGCGGCAATGTCACCGCTTCTAGCTGTTCTGGATTTAAATTATTGAGAATATTCGTCACATATGCCTTTTAGTTCTAACAAAAAATTATAATTCGGGCTTATGTCTAAAAATCTTTCTGACCTCGCTAAATCTTTCGAACCCTCCAACATCGAGGCCCAATGGGGTCCCGAGTGGGAAAAAAGGGGTATTGCCACCGCCACCTTGGACGATAAAAAGGGTAGTTTTTGTATCCAACTACCCCCTCCAAACGTCACAGGCACCCTTCACATGGGGCATGCCTTCAACCAAACCATCATGGATGGCTTGGCAAGACATGCGCGCATGCAAGGTAAAAACACCCTATGGGTGCCAGGCACTGACCATGCAGGTATTGCCACTCAAATCGTGGTTGAAAGACAACTAGACGCACAAAAGATTTCAAGGCATGACCTAGGTCGTGAAAAGTTCTTAGAAAAAGTTTGGGCTTGGAAAGAACAATCAGGTTCAACAATCACTAATCAAATACGTCGCCTTGGAGCATCGATTGATTGGAGTCGTGAATACTTCACGATGGATGAAAAAATGTCCAAAGCAGTTGTAGAGGTGTTTGTAAGCCTCTACGAGCAAGGATTAATTTATCGTGGCAAACGTCTTGTGAACTGGGATCCAATCCTAGGCACAGCAGTTTCTGATTTAGAAGTGGAGAGCGAGGAAGAACAAGGCTCCATGTGGCACATCCGCTACCCACTTACAAGTGGCAAAGGTCATTTAACGGTAGCCACAACTCGCCCAGAAACTATGCTTGGTGACGTTGCGGTGATGGTTCATCCAGAAGACGAGCGCTATAAAGATTTAATTGGTCAAACAGTCAATCTGCCACTTTCTGATCGAGCGATTCCGATCATCGCTGATGATTATGTGGACAAAGAGTTCGGTACAGGTGTTGTTAAGGTAACCCCTGCTCATGACTTCAATGACTATGCCGTTGGTTTACGTCATCAACTTGAGATGATCAATATTCTGACGTTAGAAGCAAAAATTAATGAGAATGCTCCTCAAAAATATCAAGGCCTAGATCGCTTTGAAGCACGCAAACTTATTGTTGCTGATTTAGAGAACCTAGGCTTACTAGAAAAAGTTCAGCCTCACACCCTCATGGTACCAAGAGGCGATCGAACAAAGTCCGTCATTGAACCAATGCTCACAGACCAATGGTTTGTAGCAATGTCCAAACCAACTGAACACAATCAATATCGCCCTGGCAAATCGATTGCAGAAGCTGCTCTAGATGCAGTGAAGTGTGGTGACGTTAAATTTGTGCCAGAGAATTGGACAACCACTTATAACCAATGGTTAGAGGGTATCCAAGACTGGTGTATCTCACGCCAACTATGGTGGGGACATCAAATACCTGCCTGGTACCAAGATGACGGCAAAATCATCGTGGCTCGCTCAGAGGCAGAAGCTAAAGAAAAAGCTGCAATCAATGGCTACAACGGTACACTGCGTCGCGATGATGATGTGTTAGATACATGGTTTAGCTCTGCTTTAGTACCGTTCTCATCATTAGGGTGGCCTGATAAAACGCCTGAGCTTGCTCACTTCTTACCATCTTCAGCATTGGTGACGGGCTTTGACATTATTTTCTTCTGGGTGGCTCGCATGGTCATGATGACCTGCCACTTCACTGGCAAGATTCCATTTGAAACAGTTTATGTTCATGGTCTAGTGCGTGATGCAGAAGGTCAAAAAATGAGCAAGTCCAAGGGTAATACTTTGGATCCTATCGACTTGATAGACGGCATTGATCTTGAAACACTTTTAGCTAAACGCACAACAGGGTTGATGAATCCCAAACAAGCGGAAAGCATCACTAAGAAAACAAAAAAAGAGTTCCCAGACGGTATCCCTGCATTTGGTACAGATGCACTGAGATTTACTTTTGCCTCAATGGCGACTCTGGGTAGAAATATTAATTTCGACCAAAAGCGCTGTGAGGGTTATCGGAATTTCTGCAACAAACTCTGGAACGCCACACGTTTTGTACTGATGAACTGTCCAGGTACAGACGAAGAAAATGGGATTGCAGAATGCGGTGGTGGTTGCGGTCCTGATGGCTATTTAGATTTCTCGGCCGCAGATAGATGGATTGTTTCTTTATTGCAACGCGTTGAAGCAGATATCGACAAAGGTTTTAAAGATTATCGCTTTGACAATATCGCCACATCTATTTATCAGTTTGTTTGGGATGAGTACTGCGATTGGTATCTAGAACTAGCTAAGGTTCAGTTACAAAATGGCACACCAGCTCAGCAAAGAGCTACTCGTCGCACGCTTTTGCGCGTACTAGAAACGATTTTGCGCTTAGCCCACCCAGTGATTCCATTTATCACTGAAGAGCTATGGCAGATCGTGGCACCGATGTCTGGCAAAGCGCTTGACCAACAAGAAAAACAAACCATTGCATTGCAACCCTATCCGGTAGCTCAACCGCAAAAACATTGCGAAGCAAGTGAGGCATGGGTTGCAGAAGTGAAAGCCTTGGTAGATGCTTGCCGCAACTTAAGAGGTGAAATGCAAATTTCCCCAGCGCAACGTGTGCCTCTATACATCAAAGGTGATTCCGAGTTCTTAACAGTGGCAGCTCCATATATCCAGGCGCTAGCTAAGCTATCTGAAGTCAAGATTTACGAAGATGATGCGGCATTAGAGAAAGATGGCGCAGGCGCTCCTGTTGCGATTGTTGGTAATACAAAAATTTTGCTAAAAGTCGAAATTGATGTGGCTGCTGAAAAAGCACGTCTTGGTAAAGAGATTGAGCGCATTTGTGCAGAAATTGCTAAAGCTAACTCAAAACTCAATAACGAAAGTTTTGTTGCAAGAGCCCCAGAAGCAGTGGTTATTCAAGAGAAGCAACGTTTGTCTGATTTTGAATCTTTACTAGAAAAACTAAACAATCAACTAAGTCGTTTACCATCCTGATATGAATAAAACAGTTACCAAAGCAGTTTTTCCCGTAGCAGGTCTTGGCACACGATTCTTACCTGCCACTAAGGCCAGTCCCAAAGAGATGCTCAATGTGGTTGATAAACCGCTGATTCAGTATGCGGTTGAAGAAGCTATGGCAGCAGGCATCACTGAAATGATTTTTGTCACAGGTCGCAGTAAGCGTGCGATTGAAGACCATTTCGATAAAGCCTACGAACTTGAAGCGGAACTTGAAGCAAAAAATAAACAAGATTTATTAGCCTTGGTACGCAGCATTAAGCCAAGTCATGTGGATTGTGTTTATGTGAGACAACCAGAAGCCCTTGGTTTAGGTCATGCAGTCCTATGCGCGGAGAAGCTCATCAGAGATGAGGCTTTTGCAGTCATCTTGGCAGACGACTTGTTAGATGGCTCAACGCCAATCATGAAACAAATGGTCGATAAGTATCAACACTATCGCAGTTCTATTTTGGGCGTTGAAAAAATTCAACCTGAACAAAGTAAATCTTATGGCGTGATTGACGGAAAAATATTTGATGACCGTATTTATAAATTAAACGGCATTGTAGAAAAACCAGAACCTGCTAAAGCCCCATCTAATATGGGAGTTGTGGGTCGCTACATTTTATCTTCAAGAATTTTCAATCATATCCGCACGATCAAACCAGGCGCCGGCGGCGAACTACAACTGACTGATGCCATTCAATCATTACTAAGCCAGGAACAAGTTCTGGCATATGAGTATGAAGGTATTCGTTATGACTGCGGCAGCAAACTTGGCTACCTAAAAGCAACAGTTGATTTTGCTTTGCGTCATCCCGAGGTGAAGGATGGTTTTAGCGAGTTTCTTAAAACCCGCTGATTACAACCTGCTTAGCGGCGCTTTAGATAAAAAACAAAAGCGTCCGCTAATTTTTCGCTAGCCAACAAATCGTTACCAGTTTGCTTAGCAAAAGTCGGAAAGTCATGCTCGGAACCACTATCGGTTGCGATCACTTTTAAAACTTCACCACTTTGCATTTCAGCCAAAGCTTTTTTAGCCCTCAAGATCGGTAGCGGGCAATTTAACCCGCTAGCATCAACCTCTTTATCTACCTTAGGCAAACTCATAGACGCTCTGTGACCCATGCTTGAACACTGTTAAGGGCAGCAACAAGACCTTTAGGATCTGTGCCACCCGCCATTGCCATGTCAGGTTTACCACCGCCCTTACCACCCACTTGTTGAGCAACGTGGTTAACCAAATCACCAGCTTTAACTTTTCCTACAGCATCAGCTGTCACGCCAGCAGCTAACTGAACTTTGCCATCTTGCACAGACGCTAAAACAATTGCTGCAGACTTCAATTTATTCTTTAACTGGTCTAGCGTTTCTCTTAGAACCTTAGCATCTGCACCTTCAAGTTGTGCTGCCAAAATACGGATACCATTCACCTCAACAGCTTTTGACACCAACTCATCACCTTGGCTTGCAGCCAACTTAGAACCCAAACGCTCTAATTCTTTTTCTAAAGAGCGTGCGTGATCTTGTAATTGAGTGATGCGTTGAGCCAAATCACTAGGCGTTGCTTTTAAGCTAGCAGCCAATTGATTGATTTGCGTATCTAATTTTTGCAAGTAATTTAAAGCACGATCTCCGGCAATCGCTTCGACGCGGCGAATGCCAGCAGCTACTCCACTTTCAGCCAAGATCTTAAAGATGCCAATATCACCCGTACGCTGCACATGCGTACCACCGCACAGCTCTTTTGATGAACCAATCTCAAGTACACGAACCGTTTCACCGTACTTTTCACCAAATAACATCATAGCGCCAGTTTTTTGTGCGTCATCCAAGCTCATGACTTTCGCTGACGCTGCCGCATTAGCCAAAATTTCCGCATTAACCAATTGCTCCACCTGAGCAATTTGTTCTGCGGTCATTGGCGCTGTATGCGTAAAGTCAAAACGTGTTTTATCTGGGTCCACCAGCGAACCTTTTTGTTGCACATGTGCGCCCAACACTTCACGCAAAGCTTTATGCATTAAATGAGTTGCGCTGTGGTGACGAATAGTTCTAGCACGTCTCTCAGCATTTACTTTGGCATTGAGTTGATCACCAACTTTAATCTCACCCTCTAAGACTTGACCATGATGACCAAATACATCAGCTTGAATCTTTAACGTATCTTCAACATCAAACAAACTTGTTGTATTACGTAATTCGCCTGCATCACCTACTTGTCCACCTGATTCAGCATAGAAAGGGGTGTTATCCAAAACAATTACAGCATTATCACCAGCCTTAATAGAAGGTACTTGTGAGCCATCAACATACAAGGCCAACACTTTTGCCGCTTCTTGATTTAAGGTGTCATAACCGTGGAATACTGTTGGTGCACCGGAGTACTCCAAGCCTTGGGCCATTTTGAATTTACCTGCAGCACGCGCTTGATCACGCTGACGATTCATGGCGACTTCAAAGCCAGCCTCATCGACAGTCACGCCACGCTCGCGACATACGTCCGCTGTCAAATCAAGTGGGAAACCAAATGTGTCATGTAATTTAAATGCGGTTTCGCCATCAATCACTTTCGATGAACCCGCCAGAGCTGCTTCAAGAATTTCCATACCGTTAGAGATGGTTTGGAAAAAACGTTCCTCTTCTTGCTTTAACACTTCTGTTACTCGCGCTTCGTTGGCCTTCAACTCTGGATAAGCCTCGCCCATTTCCTTCACCAAAGCACTCACAAGCTTGTGGAAGAATGGTGCGCGTGCGCCCAATTTATAACCATGTCGAATCGCACGACGAGTAATACGGCGCAGTACGTAACCGCGTCCAGCATTACCTGGAATCACGCCATCTGTAACAGTAAATGAGCAAGCGCGAATATGGTCAGCAATCACTTTTAGCGATGGGCTGCTGCCATCGCAATTGCCAGCACCAGCACCATCTACAGCTGATTTGGCAGCGGCCAACAAATTAACAAACAAATCAATCTCATAATTTGAGTGAACATGCTGCAACGTCTCCGCATCGGCAACCTGGCCCTCCTCGAGTCGGCCGAACTGGAATTCGACAAAGGCCTCATCGCCGTCACCGGCGAGACCGGCGCGGGCAAGAGCGTGCTGATCGGAGCCTTGTCGCTGCTGTCGGGCTCGCGC
>JALQYK010000013.1 GCA_023254115.1 Polynucleobacter sp. | reverse complement strand
CAAGCGTGGCTCACCTTTGGGATCATCGTAAGCATTGCTCTCTGCGCAAGCTACTTTGAAACCCAATTGAGCAGCGCGGATCGCAGCGATATAACCGCCAGGACCACCACCAATCACTACAACGTCAAAATTTTGACTCATGTTATTTCCTTTAGCAGTTGTGCAGATTAAAGGTCTAATAAAAGACGTGCTGGATCTTCCAACGCTTCTTTCATAGCAACCAAGCCCAACACTGCTTCACGACCATCAATGATGCGGTGGTCATAAGACATAGCCAAGTAGTTAATTGGACGAACCACAACTTGACCGTTTTCAACCACAGCACGGTCTTTCGTTGCGTGAATACCTAAAATCGCTGATTGCGGTGGGTTAATGATCGGTGTAGACAACATTGAACCGAAGATACCGCCGTTAGAGATTGAGAATGTGCCGCCTGACAACTCTTCCAATGACAACTTGCCATCACGAGCCTTAGCACCAAACTCTGCAATTTTCTTCTCAATGTCAGCCAAACTCATTTGGTCTGCATCACGCAAAATAGGCACTACTAGACCACGTGGTGAACCAACAGCAATACCAATATCAAAGTAGCCGTGGTAAACAATGTCATTGCCATCAACAGATGCGTTCAAGATTGGGTATTTCTTCAAAGCGTGTACAGCCGCTTTAACGAAGAAAGACATAAAGCCCAACTTAGTACCGTGTTCTTTTTCGAACTGGTCTTTATATTTGTTACGCATTGCCATTACTGGCGCCATATTGACTTCGTTAAACGTTGTCAAAATCGCATTAGTTTGTTGAGATTGCAACAAACGCTCAGCAATACGAGCACGCAAACGGCTCATTGGTACACGCTCTTCAGGACGGCCACCAATGTTCACTTGTGGAGCAGATGCAGCCGCTGCCTTAGGCGCAGTACCAGACAATGTTGCTAATACATCACCCTTAGTTACACGACCATCTTTACCAGTACCACCAACTTGAGCAGCTGATAGATTGTTTTCAGCCATCAACTTAGATGCTGAAGGCATTGCTTTTGCACTCGCTGCTGGTGCTGCTGCAGGAGCCGCAGCTGGCGCTGGAGCGGCAGCAGGAGCCGGTGCTGGAGCAGCCGCTGCAGGAGCAGCAGCAGCTTTAGCAGCGCTATCAATTTTTGCAATCACTTGATCAGAAACCACTGTGCCACCATCGCCAACAACAATCTCAGCCAAAACACCAGCTGATGGTGCTGGAACTTCCAACACCACTTTGTCAGTTTCGATTTCGATCAAGATCTCGTCTTGAGAAACCGCTTCACCGGCTTTTTTCTTCCAAGTCAACATTGTTGCTTCTGCAACTGATTCTGATAATTGTGGAACTTTCACGTCTACGATAGCCATGTTCTTTTTCCCTTATTTTCTATAGAGTATTTGTTAGTGTTACTTACTTGTTATTTAGTTAGTACAAAACCTTTGAGCTTGCCAAATGCCGCTTCCACCAAAGCTTTTTGTTGGTCTTGGTGAAGATGGGCATAACCACATGCTGGCGAGGCTGATGCTGGACGACCTGCGTAGCCCAACTTCTGACCTTCTGTCATGTTCTCGTGGATGTTGTGCTGAATGAAGAACCAAGCACCTTGGTTTTGTGGCTCATCTTGACACCAAACAATCTCGGTTGCTTTTGGATATTTCTTCATTTCTGCAGCAAAGGCTTTGTGTGGGAATGGATATAGTTGCTCCACACGAATCAATGCAACATCGTTTTGTTTTTTAGCTTCACGCGCCTTCACTAGGTCGTAATACACCTTACCTGAGCAAGCCACCACACGGGTTACTTTCTTAGGATCAATGTTTGCATCTAGCTCACCAATCACTGTTCTGAACTCACCTTTAGTGAATTCAGTGATTGGTGAAGTCGCATCTTTGTTTCTCAACAATGACTTAGGTGTCATGATGATCAAAGGCTTGCGGAACTGACGAATCATTTGACGACGCAACAAGTGGAAGATTTGAGATGCAGTCGTTGGTTGTACAACTTGCATGTTCATATCAGCACACAATTGCATAAAGCGCTCAGGACGAGCTGATGAGTGCTCTGGACCTTGGCCTTCGTAGCCGTGAGGCAACATCATCACTAGACCATTAGCACGACCCCACTTCACTTCGCCTGAAGCGATAAATTGGTCGATCACTACTTGCGCACCGTTCACGAAGTCACCGAATTGGGCTTCCCAAATCGTTAATGTGTTTGGCTCAGCTGCTGCATAACCGTATTCAAAGCCTAATACAGCCTCTTCAGACAAGATTGAGTCAATCACTGTAAATGGTGCCTGATTGTCGGCAACGTGTTGCAACGGAATGTAAGTACCGGTGTCCCACTTTTCACGATTTTGATCATGAATCACCGCATGACGGTGTGTGAAAGTACCGCGACCTGAATCCTCACCAGACAAACGAATTGGGTAACCACTCGCAACCAATGAAGCAAACGCCATGTGCTCGCCCATACCCCAGTCAACGTTCACCTCACCACGACCCATCGCAGCACGGTTATTTAAAACGTTATCAACCAAGTTGTGTGGTTTAAAGCCTTCAGGCACCTTAGTAATACGCTCAGCTAAGCGCTTCCACTCAGCCAAAGGAATGGCTGTATCAGCTGAGTCAGTCCATTTCTTGTTCAAGAATGGAGACCAATCAACTGCATACTTACCTTTAAAGTTAGAAATCACAGGATCCACAGTGTGCTTACCAGCATCCATCGCAGCACGATAAGCTTTCACCATTTCATCGCCACCACCTGCAGGCAATACACCTTGCGCTTCTAATTTATCTGCATACAACTTACGTGTACCAGGGTGTTGGCCAATCTTTTTGTACATCAAAGGTTGTGTCAATGCAGGCGTATCTTGTTCGTTGTGACCCAATTTACGGAAACAGATTATGTCAATTGCCACGTCTTTCTTAAACGTGTTGCGGTATTCCACTGCCAACTGAGTTGCTAAAACTACCGCTTCTGGATCATCACCGTTCACGTGCAATACAGGAGCCTCGATTGTTTTAAGGATGTCTGTACAGTAAAGAGTAGAACGCAAGTCGCGTGGATCTGATGTGGTGAAACCGATTTGGTTGTTAATCACAATGTGAATCGTGCCACCGGTGTAGTAACCACGAACCTCAGCCATCGCTAAAGTTTCTTGCACCACACCTTGACCAGCAATCGCTGCGTCACCGTGAACCAAGATTGGCATCACTTGTGAACCAGTCGTATCGCCACGGCGATCCATACGTGCACGCACAGAACCCTCTACCACTGGGTTAACAATCTCTAAGTGAGATGGGTTAAATGCCAATGACAAATGCACTGGACCGCCAGGAGTTGTTACGTCGCTTGAGAAACCTTGGTGATACTTCACGTCACCCGCAGGCAAATCTTCTGGCGCAGTGTGATCAAACTCAGCAAACAAATCTTTAGGCATCTTGCCCAAAGTGTTCACCAATACGTTTAAACGACCACGGTGGGCCATACCAATCACGATCTCTTGCACACCAGCAGTACCAGCCACACGAATCACCTCATCCATTGAGGCAATGAAACTTTCACCACCCTCTAATGAGAAACGCTTTTGACCAACGTACTTAGTGTGCAAATAGCGCTCTAGACCTTCAGCTGCTGTTAAGCGCTCTAGAACTTGTTTTTTCTTTTCTGGCGTAAAAGCTGGAGTAGCTCTAGCAGCTTCCAACTTCTCTTGCCACCAACGCTTCATCTTTTGGTCAGTGATGTACATGAACTCAGCACCGATCGTGCCTGAATAGGTTTGACGCAAGTTTTGTAATAACTCGCGCAAAGTCATGTTGTCTTTGCCAAAGAATGTGTTGCTGGTATTGAACACGATGTCCATATCAGCATCACCCAAGCCATAGAAAGATGGCTCAAGCTCAGGAATATTGGGGCGCTCTGTGCGCTTCAATGGGTCTAAATCAGCCCAACGGTTACCAACGTTTCGGTGAGCAGCAATCAACTGCTGAACAGCAACGCGCTTACGGCCAAGCTCTGAGTCTGCTGAATCGTTGATCACACGAATCGGACCTTGCTTTGCACGCTCTGCAAAAGCATTCACAACTGGCGCATGTGGCACGTCGTGTTTGGTCGATCCATCAACGGCAGGAACTAACTGAACATTGTCGAAATACTCGCGCCAATAGTCAGAAACAGAAGCTGGGTTTTCAAGATAGGCTTCGTAGAGTTCTTCTACGTAGGGGGCGTTACCGCCAAAGAGATAAGAACTACCTCTGTAGGACTGCATCATATTGCTCACCTTTCATCGGGTATCCCGAATTTGTAGTGGGTTTAAACCTTCCGCGACACGGCTTGACCGGTTAGCGGATTGCGAACTAGTTGTAACTGCAACGGAAGGAAATTCCGCAAATGAGAGCTTAACACGTCTAAACCAACATTTGCGTTACTTTTTTACTGAAAACACTGTAACCCCAAGGCTTTAAGAGCGCAGTTAGGTTTTTCCCCTAAGAAAATAAAGGGTTTCAGCAAGCCTTTTGTAAGAAATTTCCTACAACAAAATCAGAATTAGCCGATTTCCAAAGCTAATAAATCTATTTACGATGACATCTCCATTAACAATTAATAGGAAATAAATGATGGAAATTAAAAATCCAGAAAATCCTAAAGATTACTTGAGCACGCGCCAAAGCGCGCGCCAGCTACAAGTATCACTAGGTACCGTTCAAAAGATGGTTGAAACTGGCGAATTACTGGCTTGGAAAACCCGAGGTGGTCATCGCCGTATCCTCTGCTCCTCTTTAGAGAAACTCCTCAAAAGACGCCGGATGGGGATAAGAGAACGCAGTTCAGAGCAATTTTTAGTGTTGGCCGTTTTAAAGCAAGCCGAACAAGCTGAAAACTTTAAAAAATTGTCTGATACTTGGAAATCTTCTCCAGAAATCTATTTATGCACAGACACTCTGGAAGCCCTGATGCAGGCGGTCTCTTTATCACCAGACATTATCTACATTGACCCTAAATTACCGCCAGTTGAACAAGTTCATTTATTACATTATCTAAATAAACATGTTCACACTAAAAATATTCCGGTATTGGTCGAATCAGAGTTTATTAAGAAGAATCCTCAAGTGCAGAAAATGCCAAGTAATAAAGGCAAAGATGCAAAAACTGAGAAAAATCCTAATTTACCGAGAAAGATGATTAATAACCCTATGATCAAATCCTATAAACAACAGGATTTACTGCTAGAAGATGGGGCTGTTAATGAGGCTTATGCTGAGAAAATAGAACAAATCATTTTTGAATGTTTGGCCAAGAAATACGAAGGGGCCTGATAAACAGGCCCCCAGTAATTAATTCTTTATTATTAAATAGCGAATTTATTACGATCTTGTCCTTCAATCCATTTCGGAGCCTTACCGCGACCAGTCCATGTTTCACCCGTGGCTGGATTGCGGTATTTAGCAGCTACCTTACCGCCGCGTGAACCAGCAGCCCCTTTGCGAGTAAATACATCAGACGCGCTTAAGCCATATTGCTCAATAATCGCTTTAGCTTTGGCAATACCCTCAGCTTTTTCGCGAGCTTTTGCTTCAATAATTTGTTTTTCTAAAGCTTCTTTTTGAGCCAATAACTCTTGATATGTAGCCATTTATTCTCCGCTTATTTGATATTTATTCAATTGATATCCAACTGTTGTTGAATATGTGCAAATAATAATATCTATTTAAAGAAAAATAAATAGCTATATAAATAAATAGGATTATTAATCAAATAATACTATTTATATAAATATTATAATTTTTGTTAATTAATATAAAAAATCTGATTAAATTCTTATATTTAGTTAACTGGCGGGCGTTGCGGGGACCGTCTTCCAACCCTCTTGGCAGCTTTGCACATAGGGGTAATAAGTTTGAGACGACTGGCAGTAATACCAAACTGGTGGCAAATTTTGAGCCTGAATCGGTTGAGGTGGAGGCGGAGCAACAACCACAGGAGCCGGCGTGACATAAACCGGTTGAGAATGAACAACTCTTGGCTCCATCACTGAATAAACCACCAATCCACCAATCAAAGCCGGAGCGATCCAATGACCGTGGTGGTGATGGCGATAGCCATGCCCATAGTAACCACCTGCATAAGCACCTGTTGATGCTAATAGACTCGATAACACCAATGTGGTGACGATTTTCTTGAACTTTGACATGGCAATCTCCCAAGAAGGTTTGTTCCTATAACGGATAGGACAGATAGCCAGTTGACAGTTCTAGTAAATATATAACGCGAACACTTAGAAATATCCAGTAATTAGTAATTTGTCAGAAAGCTGCGACACCCAAGATACGTCATCCATTACGGATACACATAATTTATAACGTCACTCATCAGGGAGAGTCATGAAGAAATTACTCATCGCAGCAATCACTACATTAGCTAGCCAACTAGCTTGGTCACAAGCTGCAACAATTGCACCAGGTACACCTCTTAATATTTTTGAGGGCAAAAAAGAAGTTGTGATTCAGACCAGTAAAGGTCCCATCACCATCACACGCGTCATGACTCCATGCGCGAAAAATGGTGGCACGCTACAACCATTAATTCCAGTTCCTGGCATTGTTCCTGTGACCGAAACTGAAATCATCGAAGCGTTAGGTGACCAAAATGTTTTAGTAGTTGATATGCGTGACTCGAATGATCGCGTCAAAGGAACTATTCCAGGCTCAATTGGTATTCCCTACACTGAGATTGCGATGCGCATGGATGAACTTGGTTGCAAAAAACTACCTGATGGTAGCAAGCAAAAGTGGGACTGCAGCACAGCTAAAAAAGTTTATGGTTTCTGCAATGGTCCAGTTTGCCCTCAAAGCCCTTCTGCATACAGAGCGATGGTGCGTGAAGGTTTCCCAGCCACAAAGATTCATTACTATCGTGGTGGCATGCTTGATTGGGAAGCATTGGGTCTAACAACCGTTAAAGGTGAGTTTTAATTAAATTCGTGTGAGTTGGTCGGGGCGAGAGGATTTGAACCTCCGACCACTTGCACCCCATGCAAGTACGCTACCAGGCTGCGCTACTCCCCGACTGAAACTTATTTAGACAGTATCTGAAGTACTGCCATCAACTCATCTCTGATGGAGGATGGTCCAGTTGGAATCTCTTGTATTTGATGCCCATTGGTCTCATCCAAACGAAGTCTGGCACCACTGATCGTGAAACCCTCTTCATATAAAAGTTCACGAATTCTTCTAATTAGAACAACTTCATGGTGTTGGTAATAACGACGATTACCTCTTCGCTTCTGAGGTTTGAGTTGGTTGAATTCTTGTTCCCAATATCTCAAGACATGCGGCTTCACTTCACAAAGCTCACCCACTTCACCAATAGTGAAGTAGCGCTTCGCTGGAATTGGAGGGAGACTATCCCCGGCAATCATGCCGTTACCGTTCTTTTCCATACGTGAAACTCGTTAGAGCTTAGGATCGACCTTGTCTTTAAGCTTCTGACTGGCATGGAATGTCACCACGCGTCTAGCTGAAATGGGCACTAACTCTCCAGTTTTTGGATTGCGCCCAGGTCTTGCTGATTTTTCTCTTAATTGAAAATTGCCAAAACCAGAGATTTTCACATCCACACCAGCGTCCAAAGAAGCGCTGATTGTTTCAAAAAATGAATCAATTAAATCTTTGGCTTCACGCTTGTTTAGACCTACTTGGTCAAACAATGCGTCTGATAATTCTGCTTTTGTAATCGTGCCCGCTTCACTCATGTCAGGTCTCCGTTTTTCTCTGGCTTCTTAACTTAACTCAATTAACGAATTCTAGCTTTGCATTTTACGCTCATAGCGTCAAGCAATGCTGAAATCACCGGTTCAATCTGTGCATCTTGTAATGTACCCGATTCATCTGACAAAGTGAGCCTGAATGCCAAACTCTTCTCGTTTTCAGCCATACCACCCATGCGACCAGCAGTTGGCTTGAATTCGTCAAATAAATCAATTTGTTTTACTAGTAGCTGTTTTGCCGCTTTCATGGCGTCCAATAGTTGCGCAACAGATACTGATTGATCGACCACCACCGCCAAGTCCCTAGTCACCGCTGGGAACTTACTGATAGGACTAATAGTTGGCAAACCAATATCCTGAATCGCTGCCCAATCAATCTCAAACACCACTGGTGCGCCAGGCAAATCATAAGATTGCTGTAGGCGTGGGTGCAATTCACCAACAAAACCTAAAGTAATCTCTTTGCCACGCTTTTTAATAGTTAATTCAGCACTACGACCTGGATGTAAAGCAGGATGCGCGAATGTTTTTGCTTTTAACTCTAAAGGTGCTAACAATGCTTCTAAGTCACCTTTAACATCAAAGAAATCCACAGAGCGGCTGGGTGTTCCCCATTGCTCAGGTAACGCTGGGCCATAAGCTAAACCTGCCACACGAATCGGTTGATCGTAACCAGCAATACTTAATTCACCAACTTGTGCTTCTGGATTGCGATTAAAAACACGCCCCACTTCAAATAAACGCACACGACTGGCCTTACGGTTTAAGTTTTGACGCAAGTTCTGCACCAAACCACCAATCAAATTACTGCGCATCACAGATAGTTGGCTAGCAATTGGATTAAGCACTTTAATTGGGTTGGTATTACCTGCTAATTTTTCTTCCGTATCAGCATCAATAAAACCAAAGTTCAAGACTTCTTGATAACCTCTCGCAGCAATGGCATGACGCAACTTATGAATGCCGCGACGTGCTTCATTGGTGCCTTGCATACGTTGCTCTGCAACCGGCGGATTAGCAGGAATGTTTTCAAAGCCATACAGCCTTGCAACTTCCTCAATCAAATCTTCTTCAATCTCAATGTCGAAACGATAGCTAGGCGCTTTAACAACAAATGCCTCATTGCCTTCACGCTGATACTGCAAACCAATACGATCAAACAAACCAGCAATCACATCAGCTGTTAATGGCACACCAATTACTTTTTGTGCACGCGCCACACGCAAACGTACATCTGCGCGCTTAGGTAAGTTGATAACTTGATCATCCACAGGACCTAATTGACCACCGCAGATTTGAGTAATCAAACCAGACACAAACTCTAATGCATCAACGGTGCCCGCAGGATCAACGCCACGCTCAAAACGATGCGCCGCATCAGTTGAGAAATTAAATCTTCTCGCACGCCCCTGAATAGCTGTTGGCCACCAGAAAGCAGATTCGAGATAAATGTCTTGTGTGTCTAAAGTAACAGAGCTTGAATTACCACCCATGATGCCTGCAACACTTTCAACACCATTAGCATCAGCAATCACGCCAACACCCTGGCCATTCAATGGCGCCACAGAAACTGTTTGACCATTCAATAACTCTAATTCTTCACCATCGCGACCCCAACGCACAGTCAGGTCACCTTTGATTTTCTGCAAATCAAATACGTGAGTTGGTTGGCCAATGGCCAACATTGCATAGTTAGAAATATCAACCAATGCAGAAATGCTTCTTTGGCCAGCACCCTCTAAACAGCGCACCATCCAATCAGGAGTGACTGCTTTGGCATTAACACCTTTGATCACTCGACCAGCAAATCTGCCGCACAAATCTGGACTATCAACGCTGACCTTGATCTTGTCTTGAATAGCACTGGCTTGCGCTTTAATTTCAGGAACACATAGCTTTGCACCTGTGATGGCAGCCACTTCACGCGCCACACCTAAAATAGACAAACAATCAGCTTTGTTCGGCGTTAACTTGATCACAAAGATGGTGTCATCAAGTTTTAAGTAATCACGAATGTTTGTACCAACTGGCGCATCTGCTGGCAACTCCATGATGCCATCCGCTTCTTGCGGCACGCCAAGTTCATTACCTGAACACAACATACCTTGCGACTCAACGCCACGTAACTTGCCCAACTTAATCGCAAATGGTTTACCACCCTCTTCAGCAGGAGGTAATTGAGCTCCTACCAAAGCGCATGGAATCTTAATACCTGCTCTGGCATTGGGGGCACCACAAACAATTTGTAATACATCACCACCAGCATTGACTTTACAAACGCGCAAACGATCAGCATCCGGATGTTGTGTTGCTTCTAATATTTCTGCAACAACCACTTGTGAAAATGGTGGCGCCAAAGGACGTGTCTCTTCGACCTCCAAACCGGCCATGGTCAGAGCATGAGATAACTCTTCAGTGGTTAAATCAGGATTAACGTATTGCCTGAGCCAAGATTCTGAAAATTGCATAGTGTTTGCTCAGTGTTAATTAAGCTGGGAATTGAGATAAGAAACGAATGTCGTTTTCAAAGAACAAACGCAAATCGTCAATACCATAACGCAACATGGTTAAACGCTCTAAGCCAGAACCAAAAGCAAAACCAATGTAACGCTCAGGGTCTAAACCCATGTTACGTAGTACCGTTGGATGCACTTGACCTGCACCTGAAATTTCTAACCAACGACCCGCTAACTTGCCAGAACCAAAGGCCATATCAATTTCTGCTGATGGCTCTGTGAACGGGAAATAAGAAGGACGGAAACGAACATCAATCGCATCCGTCTCAAAGAATGTTTTTAAGAAATCGGTATACACACCTTTAAGATCAGCAAAAGAAACACTCTCTGCAATCCATAGGCCTTCAACCTGATTAAACATTGGTGAATGTGTTGCATCACTGTCCACACGATAAGTGCGCCCTGGCGCAATTACCTTGATAGGTGGCATCACTGCATCTTTAGCATGGCGCGCCACGTGCGCACTCGCATAACGAACCTGCATGGGGCTGGTATGCGTACGCAATAACAATGGTTTATTTTGCTCATCAACACCCTCTACATAGAAAGTGTCTTGCATGGATCGTGCTGGATGATTTTCTGGACTGTTGAGTGCTGTGAAATTGAACCAATCGTTTTCAATTTCTGGGCCATCAGCCACATCAAATCCAATCGAACGGAAAATTTGCTCCACTCGCTCCCAAGTACGCATCACTGGATGCAAACTACCCACGTCTTGACCACGACCTGGCATGGTGACGTCTATAGCTTCCGCACTTAAACGAGCTTGTAATACTGCATCAGCCAAAGCTTGACGACGCGCTGTGAGCGCCGCCTCTACTGCTGCTTTAACTTGATTGATTTCTGCACCGGCTGCTTTGCGAGCCTCAGGCTCTAGCCCACCTAGCGATTTAAGACGCTCTGTGAGGATTCCGGATTTACCGAGGTAACGTGCCTTGGCGTCTTCGAGGGCCGCCGAATCGGCGGCACCATCGAAGTCCCGCTTGGCATCCTCGACAACTTGGTCGAGTGAAACCATCTGCGGGCCCTACTTACGCTGCTACTACTGTTTTGATACGAGCGACTAAAGCAGCAAAAGCTGGTTTGTCGTTAATCGCCATGTCTGATAGAACCTTACGGTCTAACTCAACACCCGATTTCTTCATACCATTCATGAATACGCTATATGTAACATCGTATTGACGAACAGCAGCATTGATACGTGCAATCCACAAAGCACGGAATACGCGCTTCTTATTGCGACGGTCACGGTAGGCATATTGGCCTGCGCGCATAACCGCTTGTTTAGCAATACGGAATACATTCTTACGACGGCCACGGTAACCTTTGGCAGCATCGATAACTTTTTTATGACGGGCTCTTGCTGTAACCCCGCGTTTGACTCTTGGCATGTGATTCTCCTATTCGTCTGAGGTTAAGCGTAAGGCATCATTGAACGTACTGATTTCACATCAGAATCATGTACGTTAACTGCACCGCGAAGGTGACGTTTGTTCTTTGTCGTCTTCTTGGTAAGAATATGGCGCTTAAACGCTTGACCACGTTTAATAGAACCGCTTGCGCGAACTCTAAAACGCTTAGCTGCACCGCTTTTCGTTTTCATCTTGGGCATAACTGCTCCCTTTTCACTAATTTGTACGACTTAGGTGGCAATCGACGATTGCACTTCTATTACCCAGACATACTTCTATATAGGACTTTCGTCCTTCTCCGGTCAAACTTTCATCTGCCGGGTTCCTACAACTACTGTTACCAGTAATTATTTCTTCTTCACTGGAGAGAGAACCATCACCATCTGGCGACCTTCCATCTTTGGAAACTGTTCTACCTGGCCATATGGCTCTAGATCAGCTTTCAATCTCTCCAACATACGCACACCAATTTCTTGATGGGCTAATTCACGACCTCGGAAACGCAAAGTGATTTTTGTTTTATCACCGTCTTCTAAGAACTTCACAAGATTGCGCAACTTAACGTTGTAATCACCGTCATCAGTACCAGGGCGGAATTTAACTTCCTTCACCTGAATAACCTTTTGCTTTAACTTCGCTTCGTGAGCTTTCTTAGCTTCTTGGTATTTGAATTTGCCGTAATCCATCACACGGGCAACCGGAGGTTCTGCCGTAGGGGCAATCTCCACCAAATCTAATTCACTCTCTTCCGCCAGTCTTAAAGCTTCGGCCAGTTTCACCACACCCAGTGGCTCACTGTCGTTGCCAATCAATCGCACTTCGGGGGCAGTAATTTCCCGGTTAATACGATGCGTTTTCTCAGTAGCTATTTCGCGTTTCCTTCAAAAATTTTTAACAAGACCTTGCTCACCTCAGGCTAGCTGGGGTCCGACCTTCTGGGATACATCCTGTTGGAGTCGGGCAATGAAGTCGTCGATGGGCATTACACCTAAATCGACACCACCTCTGGCGCGCACGGCCACCGCATTTGCTTCACACTCCTTGTCACCGACAACGATGAGATAAGGAACCTTTTGCATTGCGTGCTCACGGATTTTAAACGTAATTTTCTCGTTCCGCAAATCGACTTCGGCTCTAAATCCTTGTTTTTTGAGGATTTGCTGAACTTTTTCAGCATATTCGGCTGAATTTCCGGAAATATTCATCACTATGCACTGAGTTGGTGCAAGCCAAGTTGGCATCGCGCCAGCATGGTTTTCGATCAAAATACCAATAAATCGCTCTAAAGAACCTACAATCGCACGGTGCAACATCACCGGCACTTTGCGATCGTTGTCTGCAGAAACATATTCAGCACCCAAGCGCAAAGGCATAGAAAAATCGACTTGCATGGTGCCACACTGCCAAGAACGACCGATCGAATCTTTCAAGTGGTACTCAATCTTAGGACCGTAGAAGGCCCCCTCGCCTGGCAATTCTTCCCACTCCTGGTTGGATGCTTTTAGGGCATTTCTAAGAGCTGCTTCTGCTTTATCCCAAATTGCATCATCCCCAACACGTTTAGCAGGGCGAAGCGCTAACTTAACAGCGACTTCAGTAAAGCCAAAATCTTGGTATACCGCACGAACTGCTTTATCAAAATCAGCTACTTCAGACTGAATTTGATCTTCAGTACAAAAAATATGTCCATCATCTTGGGTAAAGCCACGCACACGCATCAAGCCATGCAAAGCACCTGATGACTCATTACGATGACACTGACCAAACTCACCATAGCGTAGTGGCAACTCTCTGTAACTATGTAAACCTGCGTTGTAAATCTGAACATGGCCTGGACAGTTCATCGGCTTAAGAGCATAAGCACGATTCTCAGACTCCGTTGTGAACATGTTGTCTTTGTAGTTTTCCCAGTGACCTGATTTTTCCCAAAGTGCGCGATCCAAAATCTGCGGCGCCTTTACTTCTTGGTAACCATTCTCTTGGTACACACGGCGCATATATTGCTCAACTTGCTGCCAAATAGACCAACCTTTGGGATGCCAGAAGATTAAGCCTGGCGCTTCTTCTTGGAAATGGAATAAATCTAATTGCTTACCTAATTTACGGTGGTCACGCTTCTCAGCCTCTTCCAACATATGCAAGTAAGCTTCTTGATCTTCTTTTTTTGTCCAAGCTGTGCCGTAAATACGTTGCAACATTTCATTGTTGCTGTCACCGCGCCAATAAGCACCGGCAACCTTCATCAATTTAAATACTTTTAATTTGCCAGTGGATGGCACATGAGGGCCACGGCATAAGTCTGTGAAACCACCCTCTGAGTAAAGTGACACATCCTCATTAGAGGGAATGCTTTCAATCAACTCAGCTTTGTAGTTTTCGCCAATACCTTTGAAATACTTCACTGCCTCGTCGCGACTAACCACGCGACGCTCAACTTTTTCATCTTTCTTAGCTAACTCCGCCATGCGCTTTTCAATCGCAGCCAAATCATCAGGTGTGAATGGACGGCTATAAGAAAAGTCGTAATAAAAGCCTGTGTCAATCACAGGACCAATCGTGACCTGCGCTTCTGGGTAAAGTTCTTTGACTGCATAAGCTAATAAGTGGGCCGTTGAATGGCGAATAACCTCCAAACCCTCAGGATCTTTGTCGGTCACAATCGCTAAGTCACTATCAGAGTTGATCAAGAAACTGGTATCAACCAATTTGCCATTGACCTTGCCCGCTAAAGCAGCTTTAGCGAGTCCCGTACCAATACTTTGTGCCACCTCAAAAACGGTCAACGGAGCAGGATACTCACGCTTAGATCCATCAGGTAATGTGACGACCACCATATCAACTCCAAAAAATTGGCGCGGGGCTCTGGGATCTTTTTTCGAACCTAGGGCTTTCCGCGCCTATATCTGTACTTCTAATTCGTTGGTAGGCTCGATTGGAATCGAACCAACGACCTCTACCATGTCAAGGTAGCGCTCTAACCAACTGAGCTACGAGCCTATTGAGTCCATAAGTTTATCACTTGTGACTACTTCCTTCTTGCCTCAGTAACCCCTTTAACCTCCAACAAGGCAGTTAAAGCGTGCTGTAGACCGTCGGTAGAAGCAATCTCAATCGTGAATTGCATACTTGCCACACCTTTGCGAGATTGTGTTTTAACGCCAGTGACATTGATCTTTAAGCGTGAAAAAACTTCAGAAATATCACGCAACAAGCCTTGGCGATCAACTGCCATGAGTGCGATATCTACTGGGAATAAAGATTTACTCGTGGAGCGATCACCCCACTCAGTGAGCACAACTCTTTCCGGAGCTCTTGCTAATAATTGCTTAAAGGTGCTGCAATCTTGGCGATGGATGGATACACCACGACCTCTAGTGACAAAACCACTAATCGCATCCGGTGGCACAGGTCTGCAACAACGCGATAACTGCGTGAGCAACGAATCTACGCCCACCACCAAAACATCACCTTGATGAGCCTTAGCCTTGCTCTTACGCAAAATAATGTCTGGTAACTCTGGCTTAACTGGCTCAACAGTCGGGTGATCTTCTTTGTCACCCTCTTGTTCCGCCTGCAATGCAGCAAACCAAGCGCGAACCTTTGATCTAGCCCTATGAGTTGCTAAATAACCACGCTCGACATTTAGCCAATCAAGAGATGGACCACCTTGTTTGACGGAAATGATTTCAACCGTTTGACCGTTTTTCAAACGAGTATCTAATGGCACCATCGCACCATCGACTCTGGCACCACGACAGCGATGACCTAAATCGGTATGTACTGAATACGCAAAATCGATCGGTGTTGCTCCTTGTTGCAAAGGTATTACTTGACCGAGTGGCGTCAGCACATAAATTTGATCATCTAACTCCTGGCCCTTAAGTTGATCCCACGCATCTTCTTTCCAAGCTATTAACTGTCTTGCCCAAGCAATCCTGCGGTCATACTCTTCTTTGGCACTCACTGTGCCCGAGTACCCTTGTTTGCCTGCTTCTTTGTAACGCCAATGTGCAGCCACACCATACTCAGCCTGCTTGTGCATTTCTTGTGTTCTAACTTGCACCTCGAATGAAATACCCTCTGAGTCCATCACCACCGTGTGCAAAGATTGATAACCATTGGGCTTTGGTCTTGCAATGTAATCATCAAACTCTTTAGGAATAGGTTGCCAGACATGATGAACAATGCCTAAGGCTGCGTAACAATCTTTCACATCCTCCACCAAAATTCGGAAGGCTCTCACGTCATAGAGTTGTGCAAAGTCAATCGCCTTGCCCTGCATTTTTTTCCAAATGCTGTAGATGTGCTTAGGACGACCCTGCACATCAGCCTTAATGCCCGCAAGTTGCAATTCAGTATTTAAACGTTGCATGATTTGCGCAATGAACTCTTCGCGTTCAATGCGCTTGGAATCCAATAGTTGTGCAATCTGTTTATAGGTGTCTGGCGCCAAACAACGAAACGCCAAATCTTCCATTTCCCATTTGAGTTGCCAGATACCCAATCGGTTCGCCAAAGCGGCATCCACATCTAAGATGTCCTGCGCCCAAGATGACTTGGTCTCAATACGTTGTGAGGTTACCCACCTAAGTGTTTGCAAAACAGATGCAAGATGTAAGAGCACTACTCGCAAATCATGCGCAAATGCCAATAGCATTTTTCTTAATACTTCTACTTGGGCTTGGGCACTTTGCCCCAACTGATTAGAAGGTTGTCTTGCAATCTTGACTTGCGCTGCTTTAAGTCCGCGGTAACCAAGAATGAGGCCAGCCACCTCTTGACCCAATTGTTTTTCTAGCGCTTCTTTATTAAGAGTGGAATCCAAGTACTCTGCTGCCACACAACTTGGTTCATCCAACTTTAAGGACAAAAGAATCTCTTTCACGCCCAAGGTATGGGCATGAGAATCCTCACCAAACAATAAATCGCTATTAACTATAGAACTCACGTGCTAAGGATACCTGTTCTGGCGTAATAAATGCAGGGGCATGACCCACACCAGGAATCTCGATACTTCTAGCTCTAGGATTTCTGTGGCACATATCAGCCACTGTTTTTGCTGATAACAAATCAGAATCGCCGCCGCGCACCACCAACATATCAGCCTGTATTGCTTCATAGGCTTTCCAGGTCATCATCTCACCCATCACAGCCGTTGCCACCGTAACTGCAGCAAATGGCTTAGAAATATTAGGGTCGTAATGCAAGATCCATTGGCCACCATCCTTGATGAGATGCGGACCGTTGTAGTCCTTCCACTGCTCTGGCGTGAAGTTGCCAAAAGGCGCACAAATACGGTTGAGATATAAAAGACCCTCTTTTTTACTTTCAAAACGCAATGGTTTACCCACGTAATCACCCAAACGCTTTAAAGCAGCAGATTCAATCTTAGGCCCAACATCATTGAGAATCATGCGACGAATGGGTGAATGCTCCTGACTGGCCAAAAAGATACCAATCAAACCACCCATAGAAGTACCAAACCAATCAACTTTCTCCACACCTAGTCTAGCAATCAGCGTGACCATGTCGGCAACATACTGAGGAATGCCATAGAGCATTGGATTAGGCAACCAATCAGAATCGCCACGCCCAACGACATCCGGGCAAATAACTCGATAACGATCACTCATGGCCTTGGCTAAAACATTAAAGTCGCTACCTCTGCGAGTTAAGCCATGCACACAAATTAAAACGTTTTGATTATTGGGGTCGCCCCACTCGTGATAAGCCATGTTGTGCAAACCAGAAGTGCTGGCACACTGTACATAGTGAGTGCGACATTCAGGATCTTCAACATCTTGAATATCTTCAACTGGAATCGGGTAATCAAGCTTTTGTTCTACAACTTGAATACTTTGCGCATGAGGAACTGTATTGAATTCCTCAGGCGCATGAGCTGAAACATCAATGGATGTTTCAGATTTAATGCCAAAAATGCGTTTAAGTAAACGCTTAAGCATTACTGAGCCACCCAACCGCCATCCATGTTCCAAGCAACACCACGGATTTGTGATGCAGCAGGACTACAGAAGAACACCGCAAGAGCAGCTAACTGCTCAGGACTTACAAATTCACCAGATGGTTGCTTTTCTGATAAGAGGCGTTTCTTGGCCTCATCATTACTCACTTGATCTTTTTCTGCACGTGCATCGACTTGCTTTTGTACCAATGGCGTTAATACCCAACCAGGACAAATTGCGTTACATGTCACACCTGTTTGTGCAGTTTCCAAGGCTGTTACCTTAGTTAAACCAACGATGCCATGCTTGGCAGCCACATAAGCAGATTTTTGTGCAGAACCAACTAGCCCGTGCACCGACGCCAAATTAATAATACGACCCCAATTACGTTGCTTCATGCCTGGCAATGCCATGCGTGAAGTATGGAATGCTGAAGACAAGTTAATCGCAATGATGGCATCCCAACGATCCACAGGGAAATCTTCCACATTCGCCACATGCTGAATACCAGCGTTATTCACCAAAATATCCACGCCACCAAAACGCTTTTCAGCAGTTCTCATCATGTCTTCGATTTCGGCAGGCTTACTCATATCAGCACCGTGATATTCCACCTCAACACCATATGCCTTGACCTCTGCAATCGCCGCATCCTTCTCACCAAAACCGTTCATCATGATGTTGGCGCCCTGCTCTGCCAAGGCTTTTGCTATACCCAAGCCGATACCACTTGTTGAACCTGTTACTACAGCGGTTTTACCTTTCAACATACTCATATCCACTCACTCCAAAAAAGGATTAATGACAATTTTTAACTAGGCATTTCTGGTTGCAAAGTCACATGATCAATCTCATGCTTTTCTCGCAACATCTTATTAATTTTTTCTAATGTGATTGGCCAATCTTGTAGATCTCTGATTTCCACATGACCAATCAAAGCAGGATGACCTGGCGACATTTCCCATACATGTAAATCATGAACTGCTAGAACACCATCTATCTCTCTCAAATCATGCCCAACTTGCACATAATTGATGTGATGCGGCACACCCTCCATCAAAAAATGATATGACTCTCTTAACACTTCAATGGTAGAACGTAAAACTAAAAAGCAAACAAACAAAGATAAGATCGGGTCAATTTGCATCCAACCGGTGTACTGAATCACCACCCCAGCAATCAAAGCAGCAACTGAACCCAACAAGTCACCCATCACATGCACTAGGGCAGCTTTGGTATTAACGCTTTTCTTATCTTTGGATAAGACCCAAGCCACCACTAAGTTGATGCACAAACCAATGATCGCAACAATGGTGACCGTTTGGCCTTGCACCTCATGAGGCGTATTAAACCGTGTCAGCGCCTCTGCGCCAATCCAAATCACCAACGCCAACATCGCCAAACCATTGATGAAGGCTGCTAAAGATTCAGCACGACCAAAACCAAAGGAATTTTTAACAGATGGAGGTCTTCTCGCAATGATTTGAGCCAACAGTGCCAAGCCCAATGAGGCAGCATCTGTGACCATGTGACCAGCATCAGAAATTAGAGCTAAAGAATTGGCCCAAAAACCTGCAAAAGCTTCAATACCTGCAAATGTGAATGTGAGTAGTAAGGCCGTTAACAAAATGCCTGTTTGATGAGTCTCACGGTAATGCAGATGCTGCGCATCACCCCTCTTGTGCGCATGCAAATGAGAGGCGTGATGAGCAGGTTTCATTGTTTAATTAAACTGCGCTTGTATCTAACTTGCAACCAGTTTTAGAAACAACTTCTTCTTTAGTGACGCCAGGCGCTAACTCAATGAGTTTCATGCCCTGCGGTGTCACATCAATCACAGCCAAATCAGTGATGATGCGATTCACCACACCCACACCAGTTAATGGCAATGTGCAATTAGGCAAAATTTTGATGTCTTCTGTACCATCTTTTTTCTTGGCCACATGCTCCATCAATACCACCACATGCTTTACACCTGCAACCAAGTCCATCGCGCCGCCCATGCCTTTAACCATCTTGCCAGGAATCATCCAGTTTGCAAGATCGCCCTTTTCACTTACTTGCATAGCACCCAAGATAGCAATATTGATCTTGCCACCACGGATCATGCCAAATGAGTCAGCTGATGAAAAAATAGCTGAACCAGGCAAAGTAGTAATTGTTTGCTTACCAGCGTTAATTAAGTCTGCATCAACTTTGTCTTCAGTTGGAAATGGACCAATACCCAATAAACCGTTTTCTGATTGAAGCCAAACTTCAATATCAGCTGGTACATGGTTAGCCACCAAAGTTGGTAAGCCAATACCTAGGTTCACATAAAAACCATCTCTTAATTCTTTTGCTGCGCGTGCAGCCATCTCATCACGATTCCATGCCATGATTCTTACTCCTTAAGCCTTGCTAACAGTGCGCTGTTCAATGCGCTTCTCTGGGTTCTTGTTCAATACGATGCGATGTACATAAATACTTGGCGTATGAACATCAGCAGGCTCAAATGTGCCGTTCTCAACAATTTCTTCAACCTCAACCACCGTGATCTTGCCAGCCATGGCGCACATTGGATTGAAGTTACGCGCTGTGTGGCGATAAACCAAGTTACCCGCCTTATCAGCCTTCCATGCTTTTACTAGAGCAACGTCCGCCACCAAAGAGCGCTCCATCACATACTTTTCGCCGTCAAACTCACGGATCTCTTT
>JALQYK010000002.1 GCA_023254115.1 Polynucleobacter sp. | reverse complement strand
GGCATGCATTAGAAATCTGTAGGGGATCAAACCTTCAGGGGCAAATTAATTACGCTGATTTGAAAATATTGCCCGGAGTCGAAGATTTAGCGCAGCAAGGATTTATTACAGGGGCCTCAAATCGTAACTGGGCAAGTTACGGTGCTGATATTGAGCTATCAAAACATTTGACACCAGTTGATCAAGCAATTTTGACTGATCCACAAACCAGTGGTGGTTTATTGGTGGCATGTGATCCAGCAGTGCTCGGTGAAGTTTTAGAAATATTTACAGAAGAAGGTTTTGGTGACGCTGCAGTGATTGGTCAGTTATTTTCTAAAACCCATGGACATTCTTTTTTAAGGGTTGTTTAAAAATAGTGCCCATTTAATAGATATGTCAAAATACAACTTATGACTATTAAATCTGACCGCTGGATCCGCCGCATGTGCGAAGAGCACGACATGATTTCTCCATTTGAGCCTGGCCAAGTTCGCCAGTCTACTGATGGTCAAAAAATTGTTAGTTATGGCACATCAAGTTATGGCTATGACATCCGTTGTGCGGATGAGTTCAAGATTTTTACCAATATCAATAGCACCATTGTTGACCCAAAGAACTTTGACGATAAATCTTTCGTTGATTTCAAGGGCGATGTTTGCATCATTCCTCCTAACTCGTTTGCTTTAGCTAGAACGGTGGAGTATTTCAAGATTCCAAGAAGCGTTTTAACGGTGTGTTTAGGTAAGAGTACCTATGCTCGTTGCGGCATCATCGTGAACGTCACACCTTTTGAGCCGGAGTGGGAAGGTTATGTGACTCTTGAGTTCTCAAATACCACGCCATTGCCAGCAAAAATTTACGCTGGTGAAGGTTGTGCCCAGGTTCTATTCTTTGAGAGTGACGAGATTTGTGAGACTTCTTACAAGGATCGTGGCGGTAAATACCAGGGGCAGGTGGGCGTAACGCTACCTAAGACCTAAAAAATCGCCAAAATAGCCTGGGGCCTTATCTAGTGCCTAAAGTATCAAAAGCACCTAAATAGGTGCTTTTTTGCTGGATTTTCATCCGGGCGACCTATTGAATGATTAAATTAGTTCGTTTAACGCAACATTTCTTGAAATAAATTCAGCGAAATCTTGTTTTTATATATATAGTCACGTTTTTAAGAAAAAGACCCTAAAAAATCATGGGTTAGCTAGGTAGGGAGTCACCATGAAATTTCGCTTTCCAGTAGTCATTATTGACGAGGATTTCCGCACTGAGAACATCTCAGGTTCGGGTGCGCGCGCCCTGGCTGAAGCCATTGAAACTGAGGGTATGGAAGTGCTTGGTTTGACCAGTTATGGTGACCTAACTTCATTCGCTCAACAGGCTGCTCGTGCCTCTTGTTTCATCCTCTCAATTGACGATGAAGAATTCGGGTCTGGTTCGACAGAAGAGATTGATGTGGCCCTAGAAGGTTTGCGTGCATTCGTGGTAGAGGTACGTAAACGTAATGAAGAGATTCCAATCTTCTTGTATGGTGAGACTAGAACATCTCGCCACATTCCAAATGATGTTTTGCGTGAGTTGCATGGCTTTATTCATATGAATGAAGATACGCCAGAGTTTGTGGCGCGCCACATCATTCGCGAAGCCAAGGTTTATCTAGATTCATTGGCGCCACCGTTCTTTAAAGCTTTGACGCATTACGCATCTGACGGTTCTTACTCATGGCACTGCCCAGGCCACTCTGGTGGTGTGGCTTTCTTGAAGAGCCCGGTAGGTCAAATGTTCCACCAGTTCTTTGGTGAGAACATGTTACGTGCTGACGTCTGTAATGCTGTGGATGAGTTGGGCCAGTTGTTGGATCATACAGGCCCGGTAGCGGCCAGTGAGCGCAATGCGGCGCGTATTTTTAATGCCGATCACTTATTCTTTGTCACAAACGGCACGTCGACATCGAACAAAATTGTGTGGCACTCAACAGTAGCTCCTGGTGACATCGTTTTGGTGGACCGTAACTGCCATAAGTCAATTTTGCATGCCATCATGATGACAGGAGCGATTCCTGTGTTCTTGATGCCAACACGTAATCACTACGGCATTATTGGTCCAATTCCTAAAGAAGAGTTTGACTGGAAAACAATTCAGAAGAAAATTCAGAGCAATCCATTCATTACTGATAAAAATGCCAAGCCACGTGTTTTAACAATCACGCAAAGTACTTATGACGGTGTTTTGTACAACGTGGAAATGATCAAAGAAATGTTGGATGGCAAGGTGGACACTTTGCACTTCGATGAAGCTTGGTTGCCACACGCAACATTCCATGACTTCTATAAAAATATGCATGCGATTGGTAAAGATCGTCCACGCTCTAAAGAGAGCATGGTGTTCTCAACTCAATCAACACATAAATTATTGGCTGGTTTATCACAAGCATCTCAGATCTTGGTGCAAGACTCTGAGTCCAATAAATTGGATAACGATTGCTTTAATGAATCTTATTTGATGCACACATCAACTAGTCCACAGTACGCGATTATTGCGTCTTGTGACGTAGCAGCAGCCATGATGGAGCCTCCTGGTGGTACGGCGTTGGTGCATGAGTCAATTGCTGAGTCTTTAGACTTCCGTCGCGCCATGCGTAAGGTCGATGAAGAGTGGGGTGCTGATTGGTGGTTCAAGGTTTGGGGCCCAGAGTATCTTGCTGAAGAGGGCATTGGCGAAAGAGAAGATTGGGTATTGCAAGCGGATGAGCGTTGGCACGACTTTGGTAAGTTGGCTAATGGCTTCAATATGTTGGACCCAATTAAAGCGACAGTCATTACTCCAGGTTTAGAGATGGACGGTAATTTTGCTGATACAGGTATCCCTGCCAGTATTGTGACTAAGTACTTGGCTGAGCATGGCGTGATTGTTGAGAAGACTGGCTTGTATTCATTCTTCATCATGTTCACGATAGGTATTACCAAAGGTCGTTGGAATACCTTGGTGACGACTTTGCAACAGTTCAAAGATGATTACGACAAGAACCAACCTTTGTGGCGTGTTCTTCCTGAGTTTGTGACCAAACATCCACGCTATGAACGCATTGGTCTAAAAGATTTGTGTCAACAGATTCATCAGGTTTACAAAAAGTACGATGTGGCTCGCATGACGACAGAAATGTACTTGTCTGACATGGTGCCAGCAATGAAGCCATCGGATGCTTGGGCAAAGATGGCGCATCGCGACATTGAACGCGTACAAATTGATGAACTAGAAGGTCGTGTGACAGCTATGTTGGTAACGCCATACCCGCCAGGTATCCCTTTGTTGATTCCGGGTGAGCGCTTTAACAAGCGCATTGTTGATTACTTGCGCTTCACACGTGACTTCAATGAGCAGTTCCCTGGCTTTGAAACCGATGTACATGGTTTGGTCAAGGGAGATCTCAATGGTCGCAAAGAGTACTACGTGGACTGCGTTAAAGACTAATAGTTTTTAATCCGACAATAAAAACAAAAAAGGCTCATTTCAAATGAGCCTTTTTTCATTGGTCAATTAACTAAAAAATAATTGACTACTCTTTCGTTGACTACGCCTTCGTGAGCTTACTTAAGATTCTTGCGGTAAGTGGCAATTGCTTTCTTCACTTGTTCAGGAGCGGTGCCACCTGTGTGGTTACGACTATTCACAGAACCTTCGAGTGTTAGGAAGCTAAAAACATCATCGCCAATTAATTTGGCTTTATCGCCAAGGTCGCAAGCTGCTTGCAAATCTGCTAGCGATAGATCTGCCAAATCGCAACCTTTGTTAGAGCATGCTTTAACAGCGTGCGCAACAGCTTCATGAGCGTCACGGAAAGGTAAACCTTTTTTTACCAAGTAATCAGCAAGATCAGTGGCTGTAGCAAAACCTTGAAGTGCGGCTGCGCGCATCACATCTGCTTTTACTTGGATGTGAGGCACCATATCAGCAAAAATGCGCAACGTGTCGCGTAGCGTATCTGCGGAATCAAATAAAGGCTCTTTATCTTCTTGGTTATCTTTGTTGTAAGCCAATGGTTGGCCTTTCATCAAAGTTAATAAAGAAATCAAATTGCCATTCACGCGACCTGTTTTGCCACGTGCCAATTCTGGAACATCTGGGTTTTTCTTTTGCGGCATGATGGAGCTACCAGTGCAGAAGCGATCTGGTAAATCAATAAAGCCAACGCGTGGGCTCATCCAAAGAATCAATTCTTCTGATAAACGTGAGATATGCGTCATCACTAATGAGGCTGTGGCGCAGAACTCAATAGCAAAGTCGCGATCAGAGACTGCGTCTAATGAGTTTTGGCAAACACCTTCAAACCCAAGAGTCTTAGCAACGCGTTCGCGATCAATCGGATAGCTAGTTCCCGCAAGAGCAGCGGCACCTAGGGGTAAACGATTCACACGTTTGCGGCAATCAGCTAAACGCTCAGCATCACGCGCAAACATTTCAGCGTAGGCCATCACGTGATGGCCAAAGGTAATGGGTTGGGCTACTTGCAAATGAGTAAAGCCGGGCATGATTGTTTCGGCATGCTTTTCTGCTAAACCTAATAAGCCAGTGCGTAGCGACGTTAATTCTGTTTGGATTTCATCAATTGCACCGCGTAACCACAAGCGGATATCTGTGGCGACTTGGTCATTGCGTGAGCGACCAGTGTGTAGACGTTTACCTGCATCGCCAACTAATTTAGTGAGGCGCGCTTCGATATTCAGGTGTACGTCTTCAAGGGCGAGTTCCCATACAAAAGAACCTGCTTCAATTTCAGAGCGTATCTGAGCCATGCCTTTTTGGATCTGGGCTAAGTCATCTGCACTGATAATTTTTTGTGCAGCTAACATCTCGGCATGAGCCAAAGAGCCTTGGATATCTACCAAAGCCATGCGTTTATCAAAATCAACAGAAGCGGTATATCGTTGTACGAGTTCCGCTACAGGCTCGGCAAAACGAGCCGACCATGCTTGGTCTTTGTTGTCTAAAGAATTCTTGTTTTTGTCTAAATCTGCCATAAACACAAGTATATTGCCTCAAAGGCTTTATTCTTATGCTTATGACACAAATTTCTTATCCTAAAAAACTAGTTATTGCCTCCCGTGAGAGTCGTTTGGCCATGTGGCAGGCTGAATATGTCCGTGATTGCTTAAAAAAGCTCTATCCAGAGTGCGACGTCAGTATTCTGGGGATGACTACCCGGGGTGACCAGATTTTGGACCGTACCCTGTCTAAAGTGGGCGGTAAGGGGCTTTTTGTGAAGGAGCTCGAGGTAGCCCTAGAAGAGGGGCGCGCCGATTTGGCAGTTCACTCTTTAAAAGACGTGCCAATGCAGTTGCCGGAGGGGTTTGAGCTGGCTTGCATTATGGAGCGAGAAGATGCAAGAGATGCCTTTGTTTCAAACGACTATGGCTCTTTGGCTGATTTACCTGCAGGGGCGGTTGTAGGAACCGCTAGTTTGCGTCGCGAGGCCTCTTTAAGGTCACGATACCCTCATCTCAATATTCAGCCTTTACGAGGCAATTTAGACACTCGTTTGGGGAAATTGGATAAAGGTGAATACGCCGCAATTATTTTGGCTGCGGCTGGTCTGAAGCGTTTAGGCATGGCTAGCCGTATTCGTAGCCTTTTGGCAGCAGAAGATAGCTTGCCAGCTGCTGGGCAAGGTGCTTTGGGTATTGAGATTCGTGCTGGTAGACCTGAGATCCAGGCCTGTTTAGCACCGCTTAATCATGCCCCATCGGCTATGGCAGTTAGTGCTGAAAGAGCTGTTTCTAGAGCCTTGGGTGGTTCTTGCGATGTGCCTTTGGCTGCTTATGCAACTTGGGAAGATGCGAGCAATTTGTATTTAAGAGCATTTGTGGCAAGTACGGATGGTCAAACAATTTGCCGTTCTGAGAAAAAACTATCGTTGGCTAGTGTGCAAGAGGCTGATGCAATGGGATTGCAAGTGGCTGATGATTTAATCGTACAAGGTGCCCAGGCACTCTTACCCCCAAGGTAGCAAATAGAGAACATATAGATGGCACATATCGTTTTAACTCGCCCTCTAGGGCAATCGATGCGATTGGGAGAGTTGCTTAGTCAGCAATTGCCTGAGTTAAAACAAATTCAGTTACCGTTGTTATCGATTGTTCCAAATGAAAGCTCCCAAGACGCTAAGCGTTTGCAGGACTTACTGCCTAATATTCATTTGGCAGTATTTGTAAGTCCGAATGCGATTGAATGCACGATGCGTTTGTTAAAAGCTGATTGGCCAACAACAGTCCCTATTGCTGTGGTAGGTGGTGGCAGTGTTGAAGCTTTGGAGCGTCGCGGTATCACTGTAGAAAATGGCTATCAAATTTATTACCCCAAAGAGCCAGAAAACTGGGATTCTGAAGGTCTTTGGGCTGAGCTTAAAAAGGCATCAGTTGATTGGGCTAATCAGCACATTCTTTTTTTAAAAGGCGCAGGTGGTCGTGCATGGTTGAGTGAGCAATTTTTGCGTGACGGTGCTCAGATTCATCATTTGGAAACTTATCGAAGGGTGCCCTTATCAAAAGACGCTCCGGTTTGGCAGACATTAAAAACTGTGTCACCAGAAGAAACGGCTTGTTTAATGACATCTTCTGAAGGTGTGCGACACATGACTGATGTGCTCAAAGAAATGCAGCCATGGGGGCAGGAATGGTTAAATTTAGCCACTATGATTTGTTCTCATCCTCGTATTGCGCAAACTGCTCAAGAATTAGGTTTTAAGAAAGTAGAATGCTGTAATGCCGGAGATAATCAACTTGTCTTAGCTGCTCAACGTTGGGTTCAACAATTGAAGTGATTAAAAGAGGCTTAAATGACCGCTGAATTAAACAATGCGCCAGTAAGTAATTCTAAAAAAGCTAAATCTGATGCTCTTAGTCAGGGTTTATGGAAAGCGTTGTGGATTGCCATTGCCGTTTGTATTCTTTGGTTAGGCTTTGAAGGCGGTATTCGTTTGTACCATCGCCCGGCTCAATTAGATGGCCGTGTTGCTGAGTTAGAAGCTAAATTGGCCAGTGTGATGGCACATGAAGCAGATTTAGAGGCCGTGCTGAAGGGGAATCTTGAGGCTGAGAAAGTGATTGCCCCAGTAGCGGCAAAAATGACAGCGGTGTTAAACCAAGTCAATCAGTTACCTATGACAGCGCTACCTGTAGCTCAAGCGGTAACTCCTAGTGCTTCTCCAAAAGCCCCAAATCTAACAGACAAAGTATTTTCAGCCATTCAGCGCATGGGCGATCAATTGGTACGTGTACAAGTGGTGGGTGATATTAAAGACATTGCTTTAACGCCAGCTGCTCAAGACTTGGTTCGCCAACAATTACGTCTGAGCATCTTGAGTGCTCGCATGGCGTGGTTATCTAATATGCCTCAAGTGGCAAAAGAAGATTTAACGCAAGCACAACAGTTATTGACCAAGCATTTTCAGGCTCAATCTACAGCAGTTATCAATGTGCAAAAAATGTTAGTTGATATACAAGCTGATATCTCTAAGCCAGTAGTTGCTAAGAAGGGCCCATAAAATGCGTAGCGCACTTTGGTTAGCCTTCTTATTTGCCTTAGCGGTTGTTGTGGCGCTATTTGCGAGTAGCAATGGTGGGCACATCACGATTTATTTTCCACCGTATCGAGTAGATACAAGTCTTAATTTCTTTATTGCGGCTGTTTTAGGTATTTTTGTGGCGGGTTTGATTGCTTGGCGAACTTTTGCAGCGATTTTGGATTTACCCAAGCAAGCTGCAGCCTATCGTCGTAAGCAACGTGAGGCTCGTGCGGTCGCGCATTTATCTGAAGCGATTGAAGACATTTTTGCTGGACGTTTTTCAAAAGCCTTAAAAGCAGCAGAAGCCGCCAGTGCTAATTCTGCGATGGCTGAAACAGCCGCACTTCTGGCTGCAAGATCTGCGCATCGTTTGAACAAATTCGCAGTTAGAGACGAGTGGTTGGCAAAAATTAAATCAGCTGATAAACAGCAGGCTCGTTTAGTGGCAATGGCTGATATGCAAATGGATTCAAATGATGCGGATGGTGCTTTAGCAACAATTGATCAATTGCAAAAAGGTGGATCGCGCCAACTCTTTGTGCAGCGTATTGCTTTACGAGCCAATCAGCAATTAAAACGTTGGGAAGAAGTTTTACGTTTAACGCACAGCTTGAGTAAGCGTGAAGCGATTCATCCGGTTGTAGCGCAAAAAACAGTACAAGAAGCTGTGGCTAAGTTGGTTCAGCAAAAATCTTCTGACCATGAAGCTTTATTACGTATTTGGAAAAACTTGCCTAAATCAGATCGCAAAGCATCTAGGGTTGCTTTGGTGATGGCCAAAGGTTTGTTGGCAACAGGTCAACAAGATTTGGCTAGAGAGTTGATTGAAGAATCTTTGGATGATCAATGGGATGAAGTTTTATTAGGTGTTTATCCAGAATGTTTGCCAGCAGGTTCAACAACTTTAGTTTTGGCGCAAAAACTAGAAACCTGGATGACTAAGTATCCCAGTGAGCCTGCTTTATCTTTGGCTTTGGGCAAGTTATGTTTGGCGCAAAAGTTATGGGGTAAATCCAAGTCCAGTTTGCAAGGTGTGGTGCGCGACTCCAAAGCTAAACCAGGCATGAAGGCAGAGGCTCATATGACTTTGGCGAAGTTACACGAAGCCTTGCAAGAGCCAGCAGAGGCGGCAGAGCAGTACAAGCTGGCTGCACAAATCTACGCCAGCATCTAAATACAGCCAGTCACCTAAGGTGATTGGCATTTTTCTTAAATTTAAAAGACCGCTAAAAATACTGTATATTTATACAGTATATGAGTCAGGTAGCCCATTCAAATCTACGTGCTTTGTACGTGGACTTTAATTCTTATTTCGCATCTGCTGAACAGCAAATGCGTCCGGAGTTGCGTGGTCAACCGATTGGCATTGTGGCGGTCATGACGCCCAGTACTTGTTGTATTGCAGCAAGTGTTGAGGCTAAGCGTTTTGGAGTCAAAACTGGAACGGGGGTCAGGGATGCCCAGCGTTTATGTCCGGGTATTCAATTCATTGAAGCAAGACCAGAAGAATATATTCGCTTGCATCATCGTTTGCATGAAGTGATTGAGTCTTGCTTACCAGTGACTGCGGTGCGATCCATTGATGAGATGTGGTGTGAGTTAAAAGGCAGTGATCGATTGCGAGCGAATGCAGAAAGATTGGCTATCCAGATCAAAGAAAAAATATATTCTGAAGTAGGTGATTATTTGCGTTGTTCGATTGGTATAGCGCCTAATCGTTATTTGGCTAAAACTGCTAGCAATATGCAAAAGCCCAACGGCTTGGTAGTCATTGAAAAACTGGATTTGCCACATGTCCTTTTTCGTTTGAGTTTGAGAGATCTCAATGGCATTGGTCATGCCATGAAAGAGCGTTTGATAGCTAATGGTATTGATTCCGTAGAAAAACTTTGCATGGCTAGCAAGTTAAAGCTCAGAAAGGCGTGGGGTGGTATTGAGGGTGAGAGGATGTGGGCCCGTTTAAGAGGTGAGTGGGTGCCTGATCCTGCCACAGAAAAATCATCGGTCTCACATTCACATGTTTTGCCACCTGAATACCGTGACTATACGGGAGCATTTTCTGTGGCGCATCGTTTATTGCAAAGAGCGGCAGCTCGTTTAAGGGATTATGGGTTTGCCGCAGAATATTTAGGTGTAAGGGTGAAGTTGATTGTTAGAGGTTCTAAACGCTCAGAGCATTCGTATATCAGTTGGGGTGAGGGTTGTTCTTTGGCTGCCACCAATGACACCACTATTCTGTTAAAGGCGCTAGAAACTATTTGGGCCAATTACCCTCGCGATGGACATGTGCAGCCAATGGCAGTGGGAGTAGTTCTTAGTGAGTTAAGGGATGCCGCTGGAATTACTTTAGGTATGTTTGACGATGATCGTCATGAACTGAATCAGGTGTTAGATGCTGTTAACTTGAGATACGGGAAAAACACCTTGTACTTTGGTGGAGCACATCATGCTTTAGAACGAGGTGGTCCGCGGATTGCGTTTAACCATATTCCAGATTTGGAGCTAGAGCAGGGTGGTTTAGGGGTCTGGTCTGCAGGAAAACCTGGAAAGCATTAGCATTATTTTTATGACTGAATCTAATTTACAAAAAGCGACCTTAGGTGGTGGCTGTTTTTGGTGCCTTGAGGCTGTTTATCAACAGGTGCGTGGTGTGATTCATGTTGAATCAGGCTATGCAGGAGGCCAAACCTTAAACCCTGACTATGACTCAGTTTGTACCGGTAAAACAGGCCATGCTGAGGTTGTGCAGGTTGAGTTTGATGCTGGTGTGATTAGTTACCGAACAATATTGGATATATTTTTTGCTATCCATGATCCAACTACGCTTAATCGTCAGGGAAACGATATAGGGTCTCAGTATCGATCAGTCATCTATGCGCATGATCATCAGCAGCGCATGATTGCCCAAGAAGTAATCCAGCAACTAACTAAAGACAATATTTTTGATCAACCGATTGTGACTGAGTTGGCAGATTTGCCGACTTACTACAAGGCGGAGGAATATCACCAGAATTATTTCAATGACCATCCTGATCAGGGATATTGTGCTTTTGTGGTGAGCCCTAAAGTCAGCAAATTCAGAAAGCAGTTTTCTGAGTTACTGAACTCATAAGAAAAACCTTTTAAGGGGCTAAGCGCTGAATTTTCCAGTCATCATTTTCTTTGATGTACTGAATACGATCATGTAAACGTGAAGGGCGACCTTGCCAGAACTCTAATGCTTCTGGCTTGACTCTAAAACCGCCCCAGTGAGGAGGTCTTGGGGGATTTAGAGCAAACTTAAGGGCGTATTCAGCTGCTTTTGTAACCAATTCAGTGCGACCTTTGATAACTCGACTCTGTGGTGAGGCCCATGCTCCAATGCGTGAGTCTAGTGGGCGTGAGTGAAAATAATCATCACTTTCTTGATCTGATAGTTTTTCAACAGAACCTTCTACTCGAACTTGCCTTTCTAGTTCTGGCCAAAAGAATAAAAGTGCTGCATGTGGATTGGCTATTAAAGCCTGACCTTTACGGCTTTCATAATTGGTAAAGAAAACAAAACCAGCTTGAGTGACTTCTTTGATGAGTACAACACGAGCGCTTGGTTTGCCATTAGCATCCACTGATGCGACTGTCATGGCATTGGGCTCAGGTAATTCTGCATGACGAGCTTGATCAAACCAAATATTAAATTGGTCAATTGGGTTCGCTTGAACATCCTCTTCAGAGAGGCTGCCTTTCATGTAGGATTTTCTTAGATCAGCTAACTTGGTCATGGGCTAAGTATATAGTCTTGGATATGGAAAAGAATCAAAGTAGACGTTTTGGTGGGGTTGCTCGTTTATATGGTGAGGATGGCCTACAGGCTTTTGAGCGCGCTCACGTTTTGGTGGCTGGTTTGGGTGGGGTTGGCTCATGGGCACTAGAAGCTCTTGCTAGAAGCGCCGTGGGTGAGGTCACTTTGGTGGATTTTGACCATATTGCAGAGAGTAATGTGAACCGTCAGTTACACGCTACCCAAGAAAACTTTGGTAAATCCAAGGTAAAGGCCATGGCTGAGCGCATATTGGCAATCAATCCAAGCATCAAAATTAATGAGGTTGATGATTTTTTAAGTCCAGACAATCTGGATGAGAACCTGCAAAAAAATGCGAACAATCCTTTGTTTGTGGTTTTGGATGCCACAGATGATGTGAAAATGAAAATTGCTTTGACTACTTACTGTAAAAAGAATCAATCAAGTGGCAAGGATGGTATTCCATTAATCGTTTGTGGTGGTGCTGGTGGCAAATTGGACCCTAGCCGAATTATGGCAACTGATTTGGCTAAAACCACACAAGACCCATTGCTATCAAAGATCCGCTATACCTTGAGAAAGCTTCACGGCTTCTCTAATGATCCTAAAAAGAAGTTAGGTATTACCGCCATCTATTCTGATGAACCAAGGCAAGGTGTTGCTACGGGTGGTTTGGCTTGCTCTGGTTATGGTTCCGCTGTTACTGTGACAGCAACTTTTGGTTTTATAGCGGCAGCAGAAGTGCTCAAGCTATTAAAAGCAAAATACTTAAAAAGTAAGTCAGCAGTTAAGTAGCGAAAGTTATTTAACGCTTTTAGCAATATGAGCTAAAGCTTCTTCGACTTGATCCACAAGAATCAAGCAGATGTCTTCTGCAGATATTTGTGCCAAGGCTTTATCGATCGCTAAAAACTCACCATGAAACTCTTCAATTTTTTTCACTTGTTTTGAGTTATTCAAGCCTTCACGCATGATGCCAATTACTTCACCATCTGGTCGACCACGCTGACACTGATCCTCATACAAAATCACATGATCAAAGTATTGGCCTAGGATTTCTGTTTGACGACGTAAGTCTTCATCGCGACGATCGCCAGCTCCACTAATAACCACCATGCGACGCTTAGCCGGCATGTTAATGATGGTCTCTGACAAAGCTATGATTGCGTCAGGATTGTGGCCGTAGTCAGCAATAATGGTGGCGCCATTGTGTTGGAATAAATTAAAGCGACCTGGTACTGTTTGAGCGTCACTCACAAATGAGCTGAGACCTTCTGCAATGATGTCCCAGTTGATATTCAGAGCCCATGCTGCCCCCACAACACCTAAAACATTTTCAACTTGGAAGCCAATCGTGCCATTCGCAGTAATGGGTACTTGTTGTAAGTCAATGTGGAATTCTTTTTTACCCTCTACTGCCACAATCTTTTTGCCATCAACAAATACCACGCGTTTACCTTGAGCGCGATGCTTAGCCATTACTGGATGGTTGATATCTTTAGCAAAGTAGGTCACCTCAGCAGGACACACCTTGGCCATTTTTGCCACCATAGGGTCTGCGGCATTCAATACAGCCATGCCATTTGGTGCAACGTTTTGCACAATCACACGCTTGACTGCTGCTAGTTCCGCAGCGGTGTTGATGTAGTTCATGCCAAGATGATCGCCTTCACCCAAGTTGGTCACAATCGCGACTTGGCAACGATCAAAGCCTAAACCTTCTCTTAAGATGCCGCCGCGAGCTGTTTCTAAAACTGCTGCATCAACATCAGGGTGCATTAAGACATTGCGAGCACTCTTAGGACCACTGCAATCGCCTGTATCAATTCGGCGACCGTTAACGTAAACGCCATCTGTACCTGTGTGACCCACGCGAAGCCCATTTTTTTCAAACAAATGGCTCATGAGTTTCACGGTGGTTGTTTTGCCATTCGTACCTGTAACTGCCACTACTGGAATGCGACCATCATCATTTTTGCCAAACATGGTAGAAATGATGGCTTCACCCACTGGGCGACCTTTGCCGTAAGAAGGGTGCAAGTGCATGCGTAAGCCTGGCGCAGCGTTCACCTCCACAATGCCGCCACCCTGTTCTTCTAAAGGGCGATAAACATTGTCACAAACCACATCCACGCCACAAATATCAAGGCCCACCATTTGTGCTGCTGCTACTGCAGATGCCGCCAAATCAGGATGAACATCATCTGTTACATCTGTTGCTGTGCCACCTGTACTTAAATTGGCATTATTGCGTAGTGTTACGCGTAACCCTTTCGGTGGTACGGAGTCAGGGGTTAGATTTTGATTCTTGAGTGTTGCAATCGCAATCTCATCAATACGTATTTTGCTCAGTGATGTGGCATGACCGTCACCACGAAGAGGATCTTTATTGACCTCTTCAACTAATTCACGAACTGTATTTTTGTTGTTACCAATCACATAAGGCGGTTCGCGGCGTGCTGCTGCAACCAATTGTCCGCCGATAATGAGTAAGCGGTGATCATGTCCTGGCATATAGCGTTCAACAATCACTTCAGATGAAATCGCTGAAGCTGCTTTAAATGCAATATCAATTTGCTCGCGGGTATTGATGTTGACTGCAACACCTTTACCTTGATTGCCATCGCGTGGCTTGATGGCAACGGGCGCATTAATCTCTAAATAAGCCTGCCATGCTTCATCAGCTGTTGTGACGATGCTACCTAATGGCACTGGAACGCCTGCGGCATGTAGCAGGTTTTTAGTGAGTTGCTTGTCTTGCGCAATAGATTCTGCAATCGCACTGGTAACACTTGTCTCTGCTGCTTGGATGCGACGTTGTTTGCTGCCCCATCCAAGTTGCACCATACTGCCTTCTGTTAAGCGGCGGTAGGGGATGCCTCTGGCAATCGCTGCATCAACAATTGAACCGGTGCTTGGCCCTAAACGAATATCTTCATCAAGTTCTCTAAGTTGCTTGAGGTACTCATCTAAGTGTGAGCCGTTATCAATCAGTGCGGAGCGACATAGTTTTAAAGCTAAATCTAGAGCAAGGCGACCAACTTTTTCTTCGGTGTATTCAACTACCACGATGTACACGCCATCGTCAGGGGTAGCCATGGTGCGGCTGAATGTGACGGGGCAACCTGCTTGAGCTTGTAAGTCTCTTGAGCAAACTTCTAGCGCATGGGCTAGAGAGACTGTTTCATTTTGTCCGTAAGATCTTAGTGGACCTAATTGTGGGAAGCGTTCACGTAATCTAGTTTCAAAGCCAGAGATATTAGTGATGATTTTCTCGTTCTCTTCGCACTTCACCAAAGCTTCTAGAGCAGTGTGTCTGCCCCATAAATTAGGGCCTCTTAGTGCGCGGATACGTGTTAGTTCCATAGTCTTGTTTAGTTATATGTTTGTAGACCTGTTGCAATAATGTCTTTGGGAGTATTTAACGCCCAAACTGCAGCAACTGCAGCAAGCACGCTTTCTAAGGTGTTTGCTTTGCTACTTGATTGCAAAAGAGGAATGCTTGCAATACGAATTAATCGATCTTGTTCTTTGCCTTGAGCAAGAACAATGGTGTCATTTTCAGTAAACACCGCTTTGCCGCCTTTCGCAAGATGGCTCTGAGTGATGTCATTTAAACCATGTTTACTGAAGAAAATTACTTCACCATCTGAAAGCTCTGCCATTTTTGCAACAGCTTCATCGTCAGCATTTAAGACTGCAGCACCTGTTGGTAACACTACGTCGACTTGAGTGCGCATGACGTTATAAATTTGTTCTGGTTCGGTGATGGAGCACTCTGGAACAGTGTCAGTTGGATCAAGGTTGGTCACAATGCCAACAGCGCAACGGTCATAGGCTAAGCCTTCATTCAAGATGGTGCGACTGTCGTTTTCAAAAACGGCGGCTTCTACTTGGCGGTTTAACAAAATGCGGTTACCGCTGGTCCAGTTAGCGCAATTGCCAGGTGTTTGTAAACGCTGATTGAAGTAAGCGCCTTTGCTGCAAGCAAGGCCTACTTTCATGCCGGTGAGTTGCATAAGATGAGTGGTGAGTTGTGCCACCATGGTTTTGCCGCGTGAACCCGTTACCCCAACAATCGGAATTCGGCCATCTGTATGGTTGGGGAATAAATGCTCAACAATTGCTGCGCCGACTGGTTGAGGTTCTCCCACCGCAGGTTTCAAATGCATGATCAGGCCAGGGCCAGCATTTACTTCAACAATCGCGCCACCTTGTTCTTCAAGTGGTCTAGAAATATCTTCTGCCACCAAGTCAATACCCGCAATATCCAAACCGATCACTCTGGCGGCGAGCGCTGCTTGCGCTGCAACTTCTGGGTGAACGAGGTGCGTGACTTCAAAAGCCATATTGCCAGAACCCTGAACCAATACCTGCTGACCTACAGCAGGCACTGAGTCAAGCGTTAATTTTTGTCTTGATAATTCAATTTCTAGTTTGGTATCAAATACCACTGGACTGAGCGGCAATATCTCCGCATCACCTCGGCGCGGGTCTGTATTGATTTCTTCTTCAATCAGTTGACGAATCGTGCGCTTGCCATCACCAATAGCCCAGGCAGATTCACCTTTAGCGGCCGCGACAACTTTTTTGCCAACCACTAACAAGCGATGTTCGTTGCCGGGGATGTAACGCTCCACCATCAGGCCGCTACCTTCATTTAAGGCGTCATCATAGGCTTTTTCAATTTCTTCTTGAGTGGTTAAGTTAGTGAAGACGCCACGCGCATGATTGCCGTCGTAAGGCTTTACTACCACTGGCCCACCAATATCTTGTGCGGCTTCCCATGCATCACTAGGGCTTTCAACCATGCGACCCTCGGGTACTGGTACACCACAAGATGCTAATAAAGACTTGGTCAAATCTTTATCTCTAGAAATACCTTCTGCAATGGCGCTGGTTAAATCTGTTTCTGCGGTCCAAATGCGGCGTTGTTGATTGCCGTAGCCGAGTTGAACCAAGTTGCCTTCAGACAAGCGTATCGATGGGATTCTTTTTTCGCGGGCAGCATCAACGATGCAACCTGTACTTGGTCCCAAGTACAGGCTATCGACCATGTCTTCGATTTCTTTGATGGCTGCAGGCACATCAAACGGTTTATTTTCAATGGCTGCCATGACCAAATCACGAGCGTGATACAACGCAGTTTCTGTGATCTTTTCGTGCCATGCGCGAACCACTACTTTATAAACGCCACGTTTATTGGTTTCGCGTGCTTTACCAAAGCCGCCAGGCATGCCGGCCAAATTTTGTAATTCAAGGGTTACATGCTCAAGAATGTGAGCAGGCCAAGTGCCTTCTTCTAAACGCTTGATAAAGCCACCGCGCTCACCATAACTGCAACGATGTTCTATCAAAGTAGGTAACCAAGCACAAAGACGCTCAGTGAATCCAGGAATAGTGTTAGATGGGCAGTCTTCTAGATCGCCAATGTCTACCCATGCTTCAAGCACGGGGCGATAGGTCCACATACTGGGTCCTTTTAGGACCTTTATATCTATGATTTCTATAGTTTTTTTACTCATGCGGGCCGGAAGTGCCAAAAATACCTAATTGTACTTTGTCGTATAACGATTTGGACAGTTTTTGGTTGACATAAATTGACATAAAAAAGGTAAATATTTAGGTCGTTAAATTTGCGATAATTGCGTACTTATAAAGATAAAAAGTATTTTTGCCTTGACCTCTCCAGACTCTAGCCTTATTGACCGTTTAGCCAATCATTGGCGTGATGCTTTGCCATTGATTTTGAGATCTGGCGAAGAGGTGATCTTAGCTCTTGAGCTAGATTTAAATCAGCAATTACAGTTTTCTAGCGGATTGGTTTGTTTAACCAATCAAGGCCTAATTGCTTTTGACAATCAGCATGATGTATTAACTGCTCAAGATCCAAACAAATGGAACTATTGGAACTTTGCTGATGATCTAAAACTTCACTTGCATGATCATGCAGGTGTTGCCAGTCTTGAGTTGTTCAATCAAGGGGGGCGCTTGGCTTTGTGGCGTTTTACTTTAGCTCAAAATCCAATTGCTAATCGACTCTTGCAGCAATACAAAATTGAGTTTGCTAAATCAATGGGTCACGAGTTAGATAATGGTTTAGAGCAAACGCAACCATTGTGTCCAAGTTGTTGGGTGCCATTACCGCCGGATCAAGATGAGTGTCCTGCGTGTACCTCAGAAAATCTAACTCCACCATCTACTTGGACATTGTTTAGATTGTGGCGTTTCGCAAAACCTTATCAAGGGCAATTGTTCGCTGGCTTCTTGTTAACTTTGGCTTCAACGGCAGCTACCTTGGTGCCTCCATATTTAACAATGCCATTGATGGATGACATTTTGTTGCCATATCAAAGTGGTCAACCAATTAACTACGAGTTAACAGCATTTTATTTGGGAGCCTTATTTCTTGCGGCACTTCTTGCCTGGGGTTTGGGTTGGGCAAAAACATATATCTTGGCTTTGGTGAGTGAGCGGATTGGTGCTGATTTGAGAACTAGCACGTATCAACACTTGATGAAGTTATCCCTAGAATATTTCGGCGGTAAGCGAACCGGTGATTTGATGGCTCGTATTGGTTCGGAATCTGATCGTATTTGTTTATTCCTGTCTTTACATTTATTAGATTTCGCAACAGACGTACTGATGATCTTGATGACTGCAGTCATCTTGGTGTCTATTGATCCATGGTTGGCTCTAGTGACTTTGACACCATTACCGTTCATTGGTTGGGCGATTCATGTGGTGCGCGACAAGTTGCGTTACGGTTTTGAAAAAATTGACCGTATTTGGTCAGAAGTGACCAGCGTTTTAGCTGACACGATTCCTGGTGTGCGAGTGGTTAAAGCATTTGCTCAAGAGGAGCGCGAGACAGAACGTTTTCGTTTGGCCAATCAACATAATTTGGCAGTTAATGACCGTGTGAATAAAGTCTGGGCTTTATTCTCGCCAACCATTACTTTGCTCACGGAAATTGGTTTGTTAGTAGTTTGGGCATTTGGTATTTGGCAGATTTCACATGACTCCATCACAGTGGGTATGTTGACTGCTTGTTTGGCGTATATCGGTCGTTTTTATACGCGTTTAGATTCTATGAGTCGTATTGTGTCGTTCACTCAGCAAGCGGCAACAGGTGCAAAGCGTATCTTTGATATTTTGGATCACGTCTCTAGTGTTCCAGAGCCAGCTAATCCGATTAAGCTAAATAAAGTTGAGGGCAGAATTGAGTTGCAGAACGTTGGTTTCCGCTACGGCAATCGCTCGGTGACTCGTGGTATTAATCTACAAATTACGCCAGGAGAAATGATTGGTTTGGTTGGTCATAGTGGCTCAGGCAAGAGCACTTTGGTGAACTTGATTTGTCGTTTCTATGATGCGGCCGAAGGCACAATCAAGTTAGATGGTGTGGATATTCGTTCGATCGCTGTGGCTGACTATCGTCGTCATATCGGTTTGGTGTTGCAAGAACCATTCTTATTTTTTGGCACTATTGCTGAAAATATTGCTTATGGAAAGCCGGGGGCGACCCGCGCTGAAGTAATCGCCGCTGCAAGAGCTGCTCATGCGCATGAATTTATTTTGCGTTTGCCACATGGTTACGATTCTTTGGTGGGTGAACGTGGCCAATCATTGTCAGGTGGTGAGCGTCAGCGTATTTCGATTGCGAGAGCTCTATTGATTGACCCCCAGATTTTGATTTTGGATGAAGCGACATCCTCTGTGGATAGTACGACTGAAAAAGAAATTCAAAAAGCTCTAGATAATTTGGTGAAGGGCCGCACAACCATTGCTATTGCGCACCGCCTATCAACTTTGCGCAAGGCAGATCGCTTGATTGTGCTTGATAAGGGTGAAGTCATTGAAGAGGGTGGTCATGACCAGTTAATGGCGTTGCAAGGTGTATATCGTCGGATGTACGATACGCAGGCAAGGCAAGCCATGGATGCTGTGGATGCTGAGTTGGGAGTAACGCATGGCTAATACATTCAGCTTGAGTAGAAATTCTTTTGGTTATCTTTGTTTGCAAGATCAAGCAGGGGTGACTCATGAGCAAGTGGTACCAGTTAGAGCATTTCCAATTAGTTACCCCAACGAGTCAATTGCGATTGTGGATCGTGATGGTCATGAGTTGGTTTGGTTAGATTCTTTGGATCAGGCTACGCCCTCTAATCAACTGTTGATTAATGAAGAGCTGGCGAGCCGAGAGTTCATGCCAGTATTGACTGGTATTGAAAACGTCTCAACATTTGCTACGCCAAGTACCTGGACTGTTAAAACAAATCGTGGTCCTACGCAATTTATTTTGCGTGGCGAAGAGGATATACGGCGAGTAAACAAAACCATGTACCTAGTCTCTGATACCCATGGTGTGCAATATCTGATACAAGATATTCAGGCTTTAGACAAACATAGTCGCCGTCTTTTAGATCGTTTTCTATAAGGCAAAATCATGAGTGCGACTCAATTGAATATTCCTTTTGAAACGCGCGGTATTGAGTTTGTATTAAAAACGCAGCAAGATCAGATGACAAATCTGCAAAAAATGCAGGAGCATCTGCAAAGATATTCTTTGTGGGATTGTGTTAGTCATCATGGCTCTCAAGCTAATGGCGTCTATTGCAACCATTTCTTTCTAAAACAATCATATAAAGATCAATGGGCACCTAATTGGGATACCACTCGCTTATATGAGAGGATGTCCATCGATGGCCGTAACAATAAAGATGATTTAGATAAAGAAATTTTGGTAGCCATGTTGTTGGCGACCATTCCTTTTACATTCCCAAGCTACGAAGAGCTGATCTCAGCGATTCATATCAGGCATTACGTTGTAGATGCTGGTTATCGTGCTGCTTTGAATTTTGATACTGAAGCTGCCGAGCGTCCGACTGATTACTGGCATTACGATGAAGAGGCTGGTTTTTTGCTCAACAAAGGCAAATCTATCATTGATGCCTTGGTGAAAGCCACTCAGCCTGAGGATATTCATCAGGCTTACTCTTTTTCTTGCTACAGAGCTACTGAGTACGTCATTCTTCTTAGTATTGCCAGAGAACTAAAAAACGCCAACCCGGATTTATTAAAGCGACTAGAAGAACGCTCAGAGAACAGGGCGATTCGTTCTGGTGAGTTTCATGAGGTATTTTTAAAAGAATATGGTTCGTTAGAGAATCCATTCCCCATGAAGTATTACGTTCCGGGTGATCGTGTTTGGTTCCGTAACCCCGATGACCGTTCTTCTGATATTTCTGGCTATGAAGGTTCATGGGTTATCTATCTAGGCCATAACTTATTTACCAATTTTTGGAAACGAGATCAGCCATTCACTCTTGAAACAAAATGCGTAGAGGTATATCACTGGAAAGATGGTGCTTACCTTGATGCCCATGGTGAGTTACAGATGAATGAATCCATTGTTGAGTCGTGTGTGACTCAATCGATGAATGATCCACAGGCGTACAAGATGATCATCGAGCGGATGATGCGCTACCGTGATCCTAAAGGTGTTTATGACCAAGGCGGTTGTATTGATACTTCTAGAGAATCGCCACGTTTGGTCTGCATTGGCACATCTGATATCACTATCCCAGATTAAAAACTCACTAAATCTCACTTTTTCGAGATTACTTTGTTGTAGGAATTTTCTGATTCTTTTGTAGGAAATTTCTTATTCTTATGTAAGAAGAAATGACGCCGTATCCACAAGACCCTTATCTTCATTGAAGATTCAAAATAATGCTCTGACATATTTGTCAGATTAAATATATTCAGTATTTATCAGCCATATACAACACAGTGCATGGCTCCTATTCTGCTCACTCTATTTTCCGATTGATAACTAGAGGAGAGAAATGGTGCATGACAACCATGGTTTAAAGAGAAGTCTACAGCCACGACATATACGTCTGATGGCGCTGGGGTCCACGATTGGTGTGGGATTATTTTTAGGTTCGGCAACCGCTATCCAGCTGGCGGGCCCATCCATTATTTTGGGCTACGTATTAGCAGGTTTGGTTGCATTTATTGTTCTAAGAGCATTGGGCGAGATGGCTGTGCATGAGCCAGTGGCTGGTTCGTTTGCTCATTATGCTGGCAGATACATTGGACCTTTGGCGGGCTATTTGGTTGGTTGGGGTTACTGGACCTATTGGATTGTGGTGGGTCTGGCTGAAGTTACAGCGGTTGGGGTCTATATGACCATGTGGTTTCCAGATGTGCCTCAGTGGATTTGGGCGCTCAGTTCCATCATTGCTATGGCAGGTATTAATTTTGTCGCAGTAAAAGTTTTTGGCGAATTTGAGTTCTGGTTCTCACTGATTAAAGTCGTTGCCATTATTTGCATGATTGCAATTGGTTGCGCCATGATTTTTTTTGGTCTTGGCAATGCTGGCGAGCCTATTGGTATGGCTAACCTTTGGCAACACGGAGGCATTTTCCCGAATGGAGTGAGTGGATTCTTACTCTCATTGCAAATGGTCTTGTTTGCCTATGTTGGTATTGAAATGATTGGTTTGTCTGCTGGGGAAGCGGAGAACCCAACTAAAACAATTCCAATGGCAATCGACTCATTGGCATGGCGTATTTTGATTTTCTATGTCGGGGCATTGTTTGTGATCATGGCCATCTTTCCGTGGCATCAAGTTGGTCAACAGGGTAGCCCATTTGTGGCCATGTTTGAGAGTATGGGCTTGCGTGAGGCAGCGGGCGTGATCAATTTTGTGGTGATCACCGCAGCATTGTCATCTTGCAATGCGGGCTTATTTAGTGGTGGACGTTTGTTGTTGGGGCTATCAAAAGTGGGTAATGCTCCAAAAATATTCTCTGAGTTATCCACTGCAGGGGTGCCGGCTAAGGCAATTGTGATGACCGCGTTATTGCCCACCTTGGGCGTGGCATTGAATTATTTTGTTCCAGAGAAGGCATTTCAGTGGATTACAGCGGCGGTGACATTGATTGGTCTCTTGGTATGGATTGCAATCTTGTACACGCAAATTCGTTTTAGAAAATCTTTATCGAAAGAAGAGGCGGGTGCCTTGCCATACAGAGCCATCTTGTGGCCATACGGTTCTTGGTTTGCCATTTTCTTTGTGGTCTTTGTGATTGGCTTGATGGCTTATTCAGAAATGACCCGTATGGCTTTCTATGTGGGGCCACCGATTTTGATTGGTTTAACAGTTTTGTATTTTGTTTTTGGTTTGCATAAAAAAGAGAGGAGAACATCATGATTGTAGGAGTGCCTAAAGAAGTTAAGAACCATGAATACCGTGTTGGCTTAACGCCAGATTTAGTCAGTGAGTTAAAGCGCTGGGGTCACGATATCTTGGTCGAAAGAAAAGCTGGTGAAGCAATAGGTTTTATGGACGAGCATTATGTGATGGCTGGCGCATCGATGGTAGATTGCCCAAAAGATGTTTTTGCGCAAGCGGACATGGTGGTTAAAGTTAAAGAGCCTCAGCCAGAAGAGTGCATGATGTTGCGCTCAGGACAAACTTTGTTCACCTATTTGCATTTAGCGCCTGATTTGAATCAGACTCAAGCCCTGATTCAATCCAATGCAATTTGTATTGCTTATGAGACGGTGACAAGTGCTAACGGTAGATTGCCCCTTTTAGCTCCTATGAGTGAAGTAGCGGGCAGAATGTCTGTACAAGCTGCTGCACATCATCTAGAAAAATCAAATGGTGGGCGAGCGTTATTGTTGGCTGGCGTACCAGGTGTATCTGCTGCCAATGTGGTGATTTTGGGTGCTGGGGTGGTAGGTAGTTCGGCTTTGCAAATGGCAGTAGGTTTGGGTTCTCATGTGACTATTTTGGACAAGAACATCGATCGCTTAAGAGAGTTGGACGCTATTTATGGCAACAGAATTAATACGTTGTATTCAAGTATGGCTAACATTGAGCGCGCAGTCTTAAGTGCAGACGTTGTGATTGGTAGTGTCTTAGTGCCAGGTGGATCAGCTCCTAAATTGGTCACGAGGAAAATGGTTTCAGAAATGAAGCCTGGCTCTGTGATTGTGGATGTGGCGATTGACCAAGGAGGTTGTTTTGAAACATCTCATCCAACCACCCATCAAGAACCTACTTATCAGATTGATGATGTGATTCATTATTGCGTGGCAAATATGCCAGGCGCAGTAGCTAGAACATCAACAATGGCTTTAACAAATGCCACCGCACCATTTATTTTGGAGTTGGCTAATCGAGGCGTTCATCAAGCTCTGAAGACTAACCACCATTTATTGAATGGCCTGAACGTCTATCAAGGCAATGTGACTTGTGAAGCGGTTGCAAGAGCTCATGGATTGGATTACGTGGCACCTGCAGCGATTTTGCATTGAGCAAATCAAAAATGTAGTGAACAAAAAAGCCTCATATTGAATATGAGGCTTTTTTATACAACTAAAAACTTAAGCAAAAACTTAAGGTCGAGCTTAAGCTTGATGATATTTCTGAATCAAATCTACTTCGTTTTTTGAGCCCAAAACAACAGAAACACGTTGATGTAGTTTTTCTGCTGGCAAAGTCATGATGCGTTCTTTGCCATTCACAGATGCCCCACCAGCTTGTTCAATTAAAAAGCTCATTGGGTTGGCTTCGTACATCAAGCGTAGCTTGCCTGGTTTACTTGGGTCGCGTTTATCCCATGGATACATGAATACGCCACCGCGGCACAAAATGCGGTGCACATCAGCCACCATGGAGGCAATCCAACGCATATTGAAATCTTTTTGACGTGTTCCCTCAACGCCAGCAAGACACTCATCCACATAGCGTTTTACGGGTTGATCCCAGTGACGCATATTGGACATATTGATGGCAAACTCTTTGGTATCAGGAGATATTTGAATATTCTCTTTGATTAATAAAAACTCACCAGTTTCGTGATCCAAGGTAAACATATGTACGCCTTGACCAGTGGTGTAGACCAAAGTTGTTTGTGGGCCGTACACGACATAACCTGATGCTACTTGATCAATACCAGCTTGCAAGAAATCTTTTTCCGTTAAATCACCGGCTGTCTTTTTCTTCAAGATAGAGAAAATTGTGCCGATTGATACATTCACATCGATATTAGATGAGCCATCGAGTGGATCAAATAGTAGTAAAAAACTACCATTTTTATTAGCAGGGAAGATTGTTTCCATTTCTTCTGAAGCCATACCTGCTAGCGTGGCATCTTGACCGCAAGCTTCTAAAAGAATGTCATTGGAGATGATGTCTAGTTTTTGTTGAGTTTCACCTTGCACATTACCACTGCCTGCTGAACCAATAATGCCAGCAAGCGCGCCTTGTTCTACCTGCTTGGCAATCAATTTGCAGGCATTGGCTACTGATACTAGTAGGGATGCTGGAATATTGGCATCTTTGTTGCCTAATGTGGTGATGTGCTGTGTAAAAGTGGTGCCTTGCGACATATGTTTCTTTCTAATCAACTATTAAGTGCTTTTTGAATCACTTCGGCGACATCTGAAGATAAATTCGTTTGCTTAGATATGAATTCTAGTGCCGATTTCATATGAGCTTGATAATTTGGTGCAAATTGTTTCCAGCGATCCAAAGCTCTTGCCAGTCTGGCAGCCACTTGGGGATTGATGTGGTTGAGTTCGATCACATGCTCTGCCCAAAATTGATAGGTTTCTGCAGAAGGTTGATGGAATGCACCAGGATTATTCATGCAAAACGCATGAATCAAACTGCGAGCGCGATTAGGGTTCTTGATATTGAAGTCTGGATGCTTCCTGAGCGCTAAAACATTTGTTAGAACAGCGCTTGTATCTTGTAAATCAATCTGACGGGTGGCTTGTAAAGCAAACCACTTATCAATTACCAGGGCGTCTGATTTAAATCGCTCATGGAAGTCGCTCAAGCATGTCTGTGCATGACCTAATGAGAAATTCACTAAAACTGCTAGAGCACCATATTGATCAGTCATATTGTTGGCTGATTGGTATTGTGCAAAAGCTATGTCATCAGTCCTTGCATAACCGCTATCTGCCAACATGTGCAAAGCTAAGTTTTTCAATGATCGTTTGCCAGCACTCTTTGCATCTGGTTTGTAGCTGCCTGGTGTTTGATGCTCTTGGTATGCCCACAACCAATCATCTTGTAGTGCGGTGGCTAGCTGCCCACGAACTTGACGACGTGCCTGATGAATCGCTTGAGGATCAATCACGCTCACTTGTTCGTACAGATAACTCTCTGCAGGTAATGTGAACAGCAAATCTTTAAAGGCTGGATCTAAAGCGGCATCACGCAAAATTGCTCGGAGTACTGACACAAGCTCGGCATCCAGTGCCTTGCCATTTAGGATGCTTCTCATGAAAAGCTTTTGCGCTGCTTCCCAACGATTGAATGCGTCATCGTCTTCTTTTAGCAGGATGAGCAATTCAGATTCGGGCTGCTCAAAATCTAGAACAATCGGTGCGGAAAAGTTTCTGTTGATCGATAAAACGGGCTTCTTAGAAAGTCCTGGCACTGTAATTGTTTGTGATGATTCTGTTAGTTCAAATAATTGTTCTGAGCTTGGTGTGTCACCAATCAAACGGTAGAGTAATGGAATGTGGAAGGGCGCTTTTTTATCTTGTCCTGGGGTTGCTGGGCAAGATTGAGTTAATGTCACTTGGTAAGTGCCTGATGCAAATGATTCTTCTACTTTCACGCGTGGAGTACCAGCTTGGCTATACCAACGCTTAAATTGAGTGAGGTCTTTTTGATTGGCATCTGCCATGGCAGCAACAAAATCATCACAGGTGACAGCTTGACCATCGTGGCGCTTGAAGTACAAATCCATACCTTTACGGAAACCCTCACGACCTAAAAGAGTTTGCTGCATGCGTACGACTTCAGAACCCTTTTCGTAAACAGTGACTGTGTAAAAGTTATTGATTTCTTGGTAACTGTCTGGGCGAATCGGGTGGGCCATTGGACCAGCATCCTCTGGAAACTGTACCTGACGTAATAAGCGGACATCTTCAATGCGTTTGACTGCGCGACCTGATTCGCTACCCATTTGATCCGCTGAAAACTCTTGATCTCTAAAAACAGTAAGACCTTCTTTAAGGGATAGTTGGAACCAGTCTCTGCAAGTGACGCGGTTACCTGTCCAGTTATGGAAGTATTCGTGAGCAACCACGCTTTCTACGTTGCCATAGTCAACATCACTGGCTGTCTCTGGATTGGCTAAAACAAATTTAGTATTAAAAATATTTAAGCCTTTATTTTCCATGGCTCCCATATTGAAGTCGCCAACCGCAACAATCATGAAGCGATCAAGATCAAGCTCTAAACCAAAGCGTTCCTCATCCCATTTGATGGACGCAATCAAAGAGTCCATGGCATGCTCAGTTTTATCTAAGTCCTTGGATTCCACCCAAACTTGCAAGAGTTTCTCTTTGCCTGATTGGCTCTTAATGGTGCGTTGAATAGCTTGCAACTTGCCTGCTACTAGCGCAAATAAATACGATGGTTTAGGGAATGGATCTTGCCAAACAGCACTGTGCCAACCATTGCCTAACTCTTCTTGTTTGATCAAGTTGCCATTAGATAGCAATACAGGAAAATCATTCTTAAGCGCACGCAGTGTGACTTGGTAGGTTGCCATCACATCTGGACGATCTAGAAAATAGGTGATTTTGCGAAAACCTTCTGCTTCACACTGTGTAAAGAAGTTGCCATTAGAAACATACAGCCCCATGAGGGTGGTATTTTTGTCTGGCGCGTTGGCGCTGGTGATGCTAAGTTCAAAGTTATCTGGCAAATTGTGAAGCGTTAAAGTGTGTGGTGTTAATTCGTATTCACGAATAATTTCACCGTTGATGCGCACGCTGACTAACTCTTGTTCTTCGCCATGTAATACCAATGATTGGTTTTGGCTACTAGCACTTCGTTGCATCATCATGCGGTTGACCACAATCGTTCTTGCTGGAATAAGTGCAATATCTAAGTCAACAGATTTGATTGTGAACGCAGGTTCTTTGTAATCACTTCTTAAAAACGTGACTGGTGTTTCTGTTCTGGCCATCAGTTGTCTCTCTAATTATTGAGTGGTCGTACTTTTGCAACAGGTTGGTACTAAATCAATAAGGTGCCCACACCAATTGTTATAAAAATAATTGCAGCAACACTGTGAACCCATTTGATTGGTAAAGCCCTAGTAAATTTTTTGCCTAACCAAACAGCAGGAGCATTTGCAAGCATCATGCCAACCGTTGTGCCTGTTACCACTGCCATTAAATCATCATAGCGAGCTCCTAAAGCCACAGTAGCAACTTGGGTTTTGTCGCCCATTTCAGCCATGAAAAATAATGACGTGGTGATTGTGAAAACTTTCCAACTGTTGTGAGTGGTCGGCGTATTTTCATCGCCGTCTAATTTATCTGGAATAAGTAGCCATAAGCCTAAGGCGATAAATCCAGCCCCCAAAATCCAACGCATTACATCCGGACTAAGCCATGCAGAAATAGCGCTACCTAAAAGGGCGGCTAGGGCATGATTCAAAATGGTGGCAATAAAGATGCCCCCAATAATGGCCCAGTGGTGATCTTTGTACTTGGCAGACAGCATTAGGGATAAAAGTTGGGTTTTATCCCCGATTTCAGCCAAAGCAACAATGCTTGTGGCTAATAAAAAATAATTAAAATCCATTTAAAAACAATAGGTTACTGGATTAAATCCAATTTAGTTAAAAACTATCATAAAAATTAATAAATACAATTTAACTATCAATCTGTTTTAGACATAAACTACGCCTGTCTAGTTTGATGGCTATTAGCGGTCAATTTTTATAACGTAAATAGCTATCGTAACCGACTTAGAAGTTCAATCTATCGATAGGAGTGAAATATGCCAACATTAAAAGGTAGTAAAACTGAACAAAGCTTAAAAGACGCATTTGCGGGTGAGTCTCAAGCTAACCGTCGCTATTTGTATTTCGCGAACATGTGTGACATCGCTGGTGAGAATGATGTTGCGGCATTGTTCCGCTCTACAGCTGAAGGCGAAACAGGCCATGCACATGGTCACATGGAGTTTTTGATTGAAGGTGGCGCAGGTGAGCCTGGTACAGGTATGCCTGGTCGTACACCAAAAGAAGCTCTAGAGGCAGCTATTCATGGTGAAACACACGAGTACACAGATATGTATCCTGGCATGGCCAAGATTGCTCGTGAAGAAGGTTTCGATGAAATTGCTGACTGGTTCGAAACTTTGGCAAAGGCAGAGCGTTCACACGCTAACCGCTACCAAAAAGCTCTTGAGGCACTAGGTGCTTAATTAAGGCTTTTTAAGGAGCTCTGGGGTTTTGCCTCGGAGCTCTCATAAAGAGTCTTATTAATAGAAGATTTCCCAAACAACAACTACAAGAGGAACGAGATCATGAGTCAACGTGAAGGTAACTTAGAAGCTCCAACCAGACACGCATTAGATTGGAAGAATCCTGATTTTTACAATCAAGAGTCTCTCAATGCGGAAATGGAACGTGTCTTTGATATTTGCCATGGCTGTCGCCGTTGCGTGAGTCTTTGTGGCTCATTTCCGACGCTCTTTGATTTAGTTGATGCCACTGAAGATGGCGAGGTCCATGGTGTTGATAAGAAGGATTACGACAAAGTCGTTGATCAATGCTACTTGTGTGATCTTTGCTATATGACTAAGTGCCCATACACGCCACCGCATGTTTGGAACTTAGACTTCCCGCACTTGATGTTGCGTGCTAAAGCAATTAAGCATAAGAACGGTGAAACTAGCTTTAGAGATAACGTTTTATCTTCAACAGATAAATTAGGTAGCTTTGCGGGTATTCCGATCGTTACGCAAACTGTGAATGCCGTGAACAGCACTAAAGTGATGCGTAACGTCATGGAAGCAACTTTAGGTGTTGATAAAAACGCTTGGATTCCTAGCTATGCACCACAAACTTTTAAACAAGTAGCAAAAGAGTCAGCTGCTTGGCCAGTTAAAGATGGTGAGAAAACACCTGGCAAAGTAGCTGTGTACTCAACATGCTTTATCAATTACAACGAGCCAGGTATTGGCCAGGATTTATTGAAGCTATTGGCTCACAATGAGATTCCATACAAGTTGGTAGAGAAGGATGCTTGTTGCGGTATGCCTAAATTGGAGTTGGGTGATCTTGAGTCTGTCGCTAAAAATAAAGATATCAATATTCCACAATTGGTGAAATTGGCCAAAGAGGGTTATGCCATCGTCACCCCAATTCCATCATGCACATTGATGTTTAAACAAGAATTGCCATTGATGTTCCCGGATGAGGAAGATGTGCAATTAGTGAAAGATGCCATGTGGGATCCATTTGAGTACTTTATTGCGCGTAATAAAGATGGTTTGCTAAAAACTGACTTTAAGGTTGAGTTGGGTAAAGTGAGTTACCACGTGCCATGCCATTTGCGTGTGCAAAACGTGGGTAAGAAAACTGCAGAAACTCTACAGATGATTCCGGGTACTGAGGTGAATGTGGTGGAGCGCTGCTCTGGACATGCTGGTACTTGGGGTGTCAAAAAAGAGTTCCACAAGACTGCGATGAAGATTGGTAAGCCGGTATTTAAAAACATGGCAAGTACAGAACCGGACTTTATTAGTTCTGACTGTCAGTTGGCTGGTCATCACATTGAACAAGGTATTGAAGAAAACGGCATGAAGAAGTCACAAATGGCTCATCCGATTTCTCTTTTGGCCAAGGCATATGGCCTTTAATCAACGTTATTAGGAGTGGGTAGATGGAGACAACAATGGGAAAAATTAAGCGCGAAGAACTCTTAACATTAGAAGCTTATTACAAAGCGCGCCCAGAGATGCGTCAGCAAGCGATTGCAGAGCGCAAAAAGAGAACGGTCATGTTGGGAGAGCATCTCAATATGATTTTCGAGAACAAATTCTTGATGCAGTATCAAATACAAGAAATGTTACGTGTTGAAAAAATCTTTGAAGATGAAGGTATTCAGGATGAAATGGATACTTACAATGCTCTAGTGCCTGATGGCACGAACTTCAAAGTAACCATGAAGTTGGAGTATGTGAATGAGGCAGATCGCAAGATTGCTCTAGCCAAACTGATTGGTGTGGAAGATCGGGTCTTTGTTGAGGTGGAGGGGCAACCTCGTGTATACGCTATTGCCAATGAAGATCTTGATCGTACGACTGCAGAAAAAACATCATCTGTTCATTTCTTAAGATTTGAATTAACTGATGATATGAGAAAGTCATTAAAAGGCGGTGCTCAGATGAAGGTGGGCTGCGATCATAAAGAATATCCATTTCACGTCGAATCTTTGCCAGCAGAAACCTTGGCTTCATTGATTCAAGATCTGAATTAACAAAGTAACTAAGACAAATAAATAATGCCGCTGATGCGGCATTATTTATTTCCAGCCTAATTCTCTATGAATAAAATTTTTGGCTTGATCTGATTGTGGGTGTCTAAAAAAGTTTTCTGTATTTGAAACTTCCAAACATTGACCATCTGCCAAGAAAACAACCTGATCAGACAGTGATTGCACTTGACCAAGATGGTGAGATGTAAATATCACGCCACATCCTTCTAAGGCTAGGTTTTTAATGATGGTTTCTACCTGCTCTGTGGTGCTTGGGTCTAAGTTGGCTGTTGGTTCATCGAGCAAAATGACCCGAGGTTTTTGTAATCTTGCACGTGCCAAGCTTAGGCGTTGGCGTTCTCCTGCTGATAGTTTTAGAGCAGATTGATCTTTCAAGTGGCTCAAGCCTACAGACGCTAATGCTATATCGATATCACTTTCGCTAATCTTTGAGCCAGTAGGACTATCTTTTACTATAGCCAAGTTACTGCGAACACTGGCCTTGATAAGGGGGGTGTGATGGAGTACTAAGGCGGAGCCTAATTCTTGAAAGCCCGGTGAGTAAGTGCCTTCATCAGATTCGATTAAGCCATGTAACAGTTTTAATAAAGTTGTTTTGCCCGAGCCATTAGGGCCTATCACTGCTGTAATACCGGTGGTAGGTATATTGGCAGTAATAGATAGTATTTCGCGCGACTCTCTGCGAACGCTGATGTCATGCAAGGTAATCATCGGCTGAAGATTACCCATAGCGACGCTCGGCAATAGATTTAATGACAGAAGTCATTAAATTGGCAAATAAAACTACACCTAGTAAAACCATACCAAGTGCTAAAGCCAGAGGTAGATCACCTTTACTGGTTTCAAGTGCAATAGCAGTTGTCATGGTGCGGGTGGCGCGGTCGATATTGCCGCCAACAATCATTACCGCACCTACTTCTGAGATGGCTCTAGCAAAACCAGCTAATAACGCAATCGATAATGAAAAACGGCAATCCCACATTAGCCATTTTAGTTTTGCTAAAACTGGCAAGCGTAGTGCAGACATTGTTTCTCCATGGATATGCCAGGCATCTTCAATTGTTTGGCGAGTCAGTGCGGCAATTAGTGGCGTAGTGAGAACGCTTTGTGCCAGCATCATCCCCTTGGGTGTGAACAACCAATTCAACTCACCAAGCGGACCAGTTCTTGAGAGTAGTAAATAAATAACTACCCCAACAATAACCGTTGGAACGCCCATTAGGCTATTGAGAATAACTACGATACCTTGCCTACCAGGGAAATTCTTAATAGCAATTAATGCGCCCAAAGGCATGCCAATCACGCAGCCAATCAGTAGGGCAGTAAGGCTTACTTCTAAAGATACAAAAACAATGCCCAGTAGATTGGCATCCATCGTCTCTAATAAAGAAAAAGCATCGCTAAAAGCTGTGAACATGGCGCTAGCTTAATGGTTTTCAGTCCCGCATACCAGCGGGACTAAATTTAAAAAATAAGAAATGCTAAATAATGTAAAAACTGAGATCGTTTAACAATTATTTGGCATTAGGGAAGAAGAGTTGTTCGCCGCCAACTTGGTAGCTGGCAATCGTAGCTTGACCTTCTTTAGAAACAATCCAATCAATGAAAGCCTGACCTTCAACATGTTTGACATGTGAGTGTTTGCGTGGGCTGACCAACATCACGCCATATTGATTAAATAACTTTGGATCACCCTGAACCAAAATAGTTAGGTCACCACGATTTTTAAAGCTGAGCCATGTGGCACGGTCTGACAAGATATAACCATTCATACCAGAGGCGGTATTCAGAGCAGGGCCCATGCCTGAGCCAGTTTCTTTGTACCAAGGCTGTGTTGCTGAAACCTCAACGCCAGCTCCCTTCCAGTAACGTAATTCAGCAGCGTGTGTGCCACTTTTGTCGCCACGTGACACAAATGCTGATTTGGAATCTGCAATCTTTTTAAGCGCTGCTTGAATATCTTTGCCGCCATTAATTTTGGCTGGGTCAGCCTTTGGACCGATGAGTACAAAGTCGTTGTACATCACTTCGATACGGTTTGGCGCAAAACCTTCTGCCACAAATTTTTCTTCAGCAACTTTATCGTGAACAAACACAACGTCAGCATCACCGCGACGACCAATATCGAGAGCTTGGCCAGTGCCAACTGCTACCACTTTGACCTGAATGCCGGTTTTTTTCTCAAAAACTGGCAATAAATGTTTGAATAAACCAGATTGTTCAGTTGATGTTGTAGAAGAAACCACAATGCTCTTTTGAGCATTTGCCAAGCTAATGCCAGAAAAAGCAAAAATGGCTAAAACACTTAGTTTTAAAACGGAACGTCGTTTCATATTGTCTCCAAAGTAAATATGGCTATATCATCAACAATCATTTAGACATTATCAATATGCAACAAATTTCATATGCAAATTAAGATTAAACCAAGCGTTCATATCCATAGGAAGCACCAAAGACTCACCGATACCATCGATTTGACCTGGGTAGCCGGTCTATTGAGGGGGGTGCAGGATGGTAGATCGTTGCAATCAGCTGCTGAGATCATGGATATGTCTTATCGAACTCTGTGGAATCGTTTGAAGGCAGCGGAAAAAGCGTTGGATTGTCGCCTTTTGATGAGTGTTAAGGGGCATGGTTCAACTTTGACCACTGCTGCTAGTACGCTGTTACAAATAGTTGATGAGGTCGAAAAAGAGTTTGCTGGTGTGAGTAAAGAACAAGAGAAACGCTTGCAATCCAGGTTGGAGCATCTGAATGATGATGATCACAAAAAGTGGTTGTTGTGTGCGAGCAATGACCCGATTCTTGAAGACGCCATTAATGATTTAAATGCTTTTGAGTTGCGCACTATGGGCTCTGGTCAATCATTAGAGCGCTTGCTTTCAGGTGATGCTGATTTAGCGGGCTTTCATGTACCAGATGATGACAGTATTACAGCGGTGCGCCAACGTTTATCAACGGAGGGTGTGCAAGCATATCCGGTGATGCGCAGAAGCCAAGGTTTAATTATGGCCAAAGGTAATCCTTTGGGAATTAAACAGTTAAAAGACTTGGCTAGACCAGAAATTAGATTTATCAATAGGCAGCGTGGCGCAGGAACACGTTTATTGCTAGATAAGTTACTGGATGCGCAAGGCGTTGCTGCGCAAAAAATTAAAGGCTATCAACGAGAAGAGTTCACACATACTGCGATTGCAACTGCGATTCTTGCTGATACTGCCGATGTGGGCGTTGGCCTAAAGAGTGTGGCAATTGAATATGGTTTAGGCTTTATTCCGCTTGGTGACGAAACCTATTTCTTAGCAATGTCACCGCAAATGATCAAACGCAGTGCTGTCAGTGAATTGATTCGAAAAATTAGAGCTGCAGCAGGATCTAAGCCAGGCTATCAAGAAGTCAAATTGCGACAAAAGAAATAATTGATTTAAGTTCTAACAATGTGAACACTGCAATGAGCTTCTTCAACAATCTTTGTCATTGAAGTTCTCCAGGGTGCTACTTTGTTTGGAATCTTATGTGATGCGCCGATCATGATCATCGCAGCATTGTTGTCATTGGCAAATTCAACAATGCGTGAAGCAGGGTCTAATGCTTCAAGAACATGGAAAGATACCCGCTCAGTACCCATCTTGAGGGGCTTAGCCCATTCCATTAATTGGACCAGGTGACTGCGCACAATCCCAGATGCAGTTTCTGACTCTTTATTACCTTCAAAGGTTGGTGTACCAGAAATAGTGCTTAAGCAAATCAAGCGACTTTCTGGATAAGCTAACAATAAATGTTTGGCAGCATTTTGCATGCGCTCACGCAGTACCTCATCGTGTTGTCTTGTATCAATAGCCACAATCAATACGGGTGCATTGTCTTCGACAGCACTGGGGCGAGGGCATTCTGAAGGTTGGTAGCCAGCAGCTTTAAACCAACGTTTCATGTTATCCCAAGCACTATTGGGATAAATCTTCTCTGCGCGATGAGTTAACTGAATACTTTGTGGATTTTTCAGAATATGTCCTAAGCGCTTGGCACTTTGGTATCGATCATCTGCCAATGGTTCTAAGCAACGTAAGACAACTTCTTGTAACCATGGTGGAATCTCTTTGCGGATCGCTCTTGGAGGAAGTGGCTCGCTCCACATTCTTTTTCTTAGGCCGCTAACAGTGCCAGGGCAACCAAATGGGTATTCACCTGTGAGCATTTCATAGAGCATCGCGCCAATGGCAAAAATATCACTTCGCCAGTCATTGCGGATGCCCATTACTTGCTCAGGAGAAATGTAGGGTGCCGAACCAATCCCTTTGTACATTGCCTCAACCAGTAAATCTGGGTAACGCGCATGATGGGCTAGACCAAAGTCAATCAAGGCTATTTGATTGTCTGGTCTTACTAAAATATTTTCAGGTTTGATGTCTAAGTGAATAACGTCTTGCGCATGTAGGGTAGCGATGGCTGTTGCGACGTTAGAGACAATCTGAATTGTTTTTTCAATGTCACTTAGTTTGCCGCCGTCTTCCTTAATGATCTTATCTAAAGGAATACCATCTAAATGTTCCATGGCGATGTAGGGCTTTTTGGCCATATTGCCAGTGCCAGCCACTCTTGGAACATAAGGGCTCTTGATGGCCTTCATGATATTTAACTCAGTCTCAAAGCCAATTAAGCTTTCAACTGGTTGATCACGGCCTACACGAGGAACTTTGACGAGGATGGGGTAATCAATACCTTCTTTGGTGGCTTGATATAAAACAGCCATGCCACCTTTATGGATGGGTTCGCCAATCAAAAATCCATCGACTTCATTACCTTCTTGGAATATCTCGCGGATGGACTCTAGATTTTTATTAATAGGCATTTGAATATTATTTGTATTACTTTCCAGTTAACAGGCGATTGGCTAGCTCTGCAGGTAGACCTGCTTTGTGAACTTTGTCAGCAGCCGTGTACTGATCGTAGTCTATGCGATTAAAAGTAATAACTTCTTGATCTGGTTCAAATAATGCGTAATTGGCGGCTGGGTTGCCATCACGAGGCTGCCCTAATGATCCTGTCACTGTGACCCATTTTCTGTGTTTTGGCATCGGCATCACTTCACCATTGCCTGGCATAAAGCGTATCAACTTGCCAACGGCACTTTGGTAATAAACAGTCGGTTCGTGAACGTGGCCCACAAAAGTATATTGAGTCCCAGCAGCTTCAGAGCAATGCCAAGCGGCTAAGCCATCATGGATATAGCCCCATTTATGAGGATTTGATGCATTGGCATGCACATATGAAATATCTTCATCTTTCACAATCAAAGGCAGACTCTTTAAAAAAGCCACGTGATCGTCACCTAACTGCTCTCTGGTCCACTGTATTGCTGCCCAAGCATTGGTATTCATGCGGGTAGAGTGGTCTGTAAAGACTGCTTCATCGTGATTGCCTAATACGGCAATTGCTTTTTTCTTATCAATTAATTCGGCGACTTTTTCAATAATGGCAACGGGGTCAGCGTTGTAACCGACTAGGTCACCTAAGAAAACAAATTGATCAGCCCCCTGATGCTCAGCATGTTCAATACATGCCTCAAAGGCTTCTAGATTGCTGTGTATATCAGCGAATAGGGCAATTTTGCGTTCGGAAGACATTTTTTAATAATAGGTTATCTAGTCTTCTATTTTCTGACAAAAATGCCTGATTTTGGAGCGATTCTCTAAAAAGAACACTAAATCATATAAAATCGCTAACTATGGGAATTTTGATCAAACGTCACTTGATTCATTGGATGGCTATCGCGGCTATTCTGATGGGGGCATTGGCGCCATCGATTTCTCAAGCAATCGCCGTGGCAGATACTGGTAAAGGCATTTCTGTTGAAGTTTGTACAACCTCTGGCGTCAAGATGACTCAGGTGATTGATGCAAGTGATGCGGATGATCAACAAGTGGCCAATGAGCATTGCCCATTTTGCTTAGTTCACGGTGCTTACGTGTTACCAATTAATAACACGCTCAATCATGCTGAGCCACAAGCAAGCAACATCTATCCTCAGCTTTTCTACAAGTCACCTAAGCCATTATTTGCTTGGGTTGCACTTCCTTCTAGAGCACCTCCAACACTCGCTTAATTCTTAAGGGAACAACTAGCCATAGTTGTTCGTTATGGAATGCGCTTGCGCATTCGAAACAAGATTAAAGCGAGTGAGTGATGAAGAAATACTATTTAACATTAACCCCAATGACGTTATCAGCAATTCTGATGATGTCGCAAGCCTATGCCAATCACACTATTTTTGATGATGTGATTATTATGGGGAGATTGGGATCTTTAACTCAGGGGACCATTGATAGTGCCAAGGAAAGCGTTAAGACAATTCCTGGGGGTGCTTCTATTGTTGATTTAAATCAGGTTCGCGAAGGACGTCAGTCAACATGGTCAGATAGCTTGGGTATGGCGCCAGGAGTTTTTATTCAAGATCGTTTTGGCTCTGAAGAAGCAAGAATTTCCGTTAGGGGGTCAGCCTTAAGTAGGACGTACCATAGCTTTGGTATCAAGGTGTTGCAAGATGGTGTTCCTATTAACTATGCCGATGGCTTCTTTGATATGCAAACCGTTGATCCTAATGCATCTCGCTATGTTGAGGTTTTGCGGGGGGCTAATGCAACCACCTATGGTGCAACCACTCTAGGAGGAGCTATTAATTTTGTCGCGCCAACTGGCTATGACAGTCCAGGAGTAAGTACTAGAGCGGAAGTAGGCAGCTTTTCGTATAACAAAGTATTTGGTAGTGTTGGTGGCGTGACTAAGCCTGATGCTAGTGGAAACATTTGGGATTATTTCGTTGCTAGCTCACAAACTAAGCAAGATGGTTTTAGAGACCATGCTGAAATGGAAAATCAAAAAGCTTTGGGTAATTTGGGTTTAAAAGTTGGTCAAAATATTGAGTCAAGATTTTATATTGCAGCTGTACGCAGTAGAACTCAATTACCTGGCTATCTAACTAAAACAGAGTTGAATGCGGACCCCACCATTGCCAATAGCAGTAATTCTGGAGGTGTTTATCCGTATCGTGTAGATGCTAATCGTCGCAGAGATGTTGATACGCAACGTCTAGCTAATAAGACAACGATACGTGATGGCAATAGAATTTATGAACTATCGGCATATTTCATGAACTATAGCCTGTGGCATCCAATCGATAGCATCATTGAGCAAAATGCTAAAACTATAGGTGGGCACTTAAAGGTGATGGAATCAATTGATCGACATCTATTGACCTTCGCATATTTGCCAAGTATTGGTTCAACTAAGGGCACATCTAAACCAAGCAGTAATCAGGGTACTGCAATAGGTGTTCCAACATCAAATTATGATCAGCAGTCTAATAACTCAAGTTTATTTATAGAAGATAAATACAGATGGACAGATAAAACAACTTTGGTTGGTGCTTTGCAATACGATCGTGCAAACAGGAAAGTAGTTGACTCTGTATTAGCATCAAATAATTATGACTACACTTTTTCGCAATGGAGTCCTAGAGTTGGTGTTTTATATGATCTAACCCCGGTTAATCAGTTTTTTGCAAGCATCAGCAGAAATTTTGAGGCTCCAATTTTCGGTCTGGGTTCAATGAGTGCAACAACACCTAGAAGTGCGCAAAGTGGGAAAACTTACGAAATCGGTGCTAGAGGTGTAAGTGCTGATATATCTAAAGGATATAGGGCGGAGTGGGATTTAACTCTTTATAGATCTGATTTAAAGAATGAATTTTTCACTGCTTGTACAAACCCAAATAATACAAGCACATGTTCAACAACAAATGTTCCTGCAACTATTCATCAGGGCTTAGAGCTTGGCTCATATTTTTTGTTCAAAAATAAATACGAAGCAAGAGTATCTTTGCTAATGAATGATTTTAAATATGATGGTAATCCAACACTTGGTAATAATCGTTTACCAGGTATTCCTCCATTATTAATTCGTGGTGAGGCTTTGTATAGGTGGGGAAATCTAATTGGGTCTAGTGGCCTCCCGTCTGGATATGTAGGACCAAAATTTGAGTGGGCTACAAAGGCACCTATGGATGCAGCTAATACTCTAAGTAATGAAGCCTATGTTATTTGGGGTTTAAAAGCGGGGCAGCAAATTGATAAAAATTGGTCATGGTTTGCTGATGCCAGAAATTTGACTAATAAAAAATATGCAGCTACTACAAATATTTCTTCCAATTACTTCGGTGGAACAACTGCTGCTGTTTATTACCCAGGCGATGGTCGTTCCATATATGTTGGCCTAGAAAAGAAATGGAACTAATTATGATTTCAAATAAAGTACGTTTGATGATGCTTGGTTGTTGCTTTGGTCTAGCAATCACAGGCTACGCTGGGGCTCATGTCTCTTTATCACCCGCAGAGTTACCAAGAAATTCATATCAAAAATTAACTTTTAATATCACACATGGTTGTGGTGATTCTGCTACGAAAGAAGTAATAATATTCATCCTAGAAGAGCTTCAAGGCGCTAAGCCAATACCTAAATATGGGTGGGCGATTGAGATCGAAAAAAAAGACTTGGCTAAGCCATACATGTCGCATGGGAAAGAAATTAAATCTGATGTTCGTAAAATTATATGGAAGGGCGGTCTTTTACCTAATGAGTATGCTGATGAGTTTTCAATTAGGGTGAAAGTGAGTGACTGGGTAGGTGATCTTCCAATTGTGGTTCATCAAATATGTGAGAAAGGCAAATGGGAGTGGTCTGAGCTTCCTCAGGGTGGTAAGAAGTTAATGTCACCAGCGCCAATCTTAAAAGTTATTAGTACGAATCATCAGGTTCATCATTAATTTTTTTAAGGGATATAAAAGTGAAAAAACTATTTAATACTTTATTACTTGCCAGCGTATTAGTTACTACATCTGTCATTGCAGATAACGATGAAATCAAGCTTGGTTCTTTGAAAATTGAAGATGCCAAAGCTCGTGCCACCGTTCCTGCTCAAAAAATGAGTGGCGGTTTCATGAAAATTGAAAACAAAGGTGGTGCAGATAAGTTATTAGCTGCTTCATCATCTGTTTCAAAAACAATGGAATTGCACACCATGTCAATGGAAGGCAATGTCATGAAAATGCGCGAGATCAAAGCGATTGAGATTCCAGCCAATGGCAAAGTTGAGCTTAAGTCTGGTGGTTTGCACTTGATGTTCATTGACTTAAAAGAACAGCTAAAGCCAGGTTCAACTATCAAGGTAAAGCTCAAGTTTGAAAAAGCTGGTGAGGTAGAAGTGCCATTTAAAGTCATGGGTCATCCAGCTCATGGGGAACCAGGTCATGACCACTCTAAGCATCACTAATCTTAACGATTTAAATGCCAAAGCCGTATGTATACATACGGCTTTTTCTTTTGGTGATTACTAAAGTCCACTCCTTGCCTGTTGGTTTTTAGCTTGCTTACAGCACTAAACTGGGCGCCGCATAAGTGCGGGCTGCCAGCTCAGCATCCAGCAGATAAAGCCCTTTCGGGTCGGTGCCAAACAGGTCGTATTTTTTGAT
>JALQYK010000102.1 GCA_023254115.1 Polynucleobacter sp. | reverse complement strand
AATGCCAATGCTGTCATGTCTTACATTCTAACAAGCTAAAATGGAATTGGATGGGCCTCCCCGCATGGTGGGTTGGATAACCTGGTCAGGTCGGGAACGAAGCAGCCAAACCCAATTACTACCAGTGCCGAGGGTCAGGCTCGTCCACCTACTTACCTCATTTTTCAGTCTATTTTTACCCACATATTTCCTTTAGGTTTTTCCCTAATTAGGACCATTCATCTCTAAAAGCTCACCTTTACCACTCAATAAATAGGATTTAACCTCTTTATCAGGTCGAAGCTTTGATACACATTGCCTATATGTTGCCATTTGCAATTGATACTTTTGATACAACTCATGGGTTACTTCTGGGATAGAAAGTTTGTAATCTAATATCAATAGCTGATTAGGCAACTCGATTAGTCGATCAATCCTTAATAAACGACCATCAGAACTCGCGATATCTAATTCCTCCCAAGCACCTTGTATCTCGGAACTAAAGAAAAATTTTTCGGCGAAATTTGAAGATAAAACATTTACTGCGCATCGCCTTGCATCAATAATCAAGTTAGGATCAATGTTCAACCAAGAAACGAGCTCATCGCCAGAGGGTAAATCCTCAACCTGCCGAATACCCATACGCATGACATGCTCCATGATGGCATGAAATGCAACACCCAAATCAATAACTTTCTGTTGTTCAGGGGTTATTAACTCCTCGTCAAATGGCACCGATAAATCAGCATCACCTTGCCAAGTAACCTCAAAATCAAAGAATTCATGACTATCAACCATATCGCCAGTAGATTCGACGGCATCTGAGACGACATCATCTTGCTCTTGAATTTTCTTAACGCCAGCTCGCTCAAGCCTGTCATACCAACTATTAGCAGCTATCGGTTTATCAGCTTTATTCACCAAACCTGATACGTAAATGGCCTCTTTTGCCCTAGTTAATGCAACATATAAAAGGTTCCAATTTTCAATTTCAGCAATTACATCTTCACGATCGCGAAGCTCTTGGCGAGCAGGATCTTTAGGCTTACTAGAAAAAATAGGGGATATATGTTGCGGACCTTGATCGCCTGGCATCCAACTCATCAGGACACCTACATTGTCATGACCGCTACGAGTGGTATTGCTGTTCATCAAAATGACAAAGCGTGACTCCAAACCTTTAGCAGCATGAATGGTTAAAACCCTCACGCGAGCATCAGAGGACGCAGCGTCTTCATCAGAATCCTCATCAACTACTGACTCACCTTCATCAGGACTCTCTTCTTCAGCGCCACGTTTGATTTTTTTAAGTTCAGCAATAAATCTAGGTAAGCTTGGATAACGACCACCATCCAAATCTAAAGCCAAAGCCAAGAATGCATCCAAATTAGAAAGAACTTGGTCACGTTGCAATGGTGGAGCAAATTGAGCGTACTTCAGACGCAACTGAGTTTGTGCGTAAATATGATCCAATAAATCATGGACAGGCAAACGTTTAGCTAAATTAATCCAACTTAATATATCTTGGTAAATATCGTGATACTGATTCTCAGTCTGACCTATGAGATGCCAGAATGAGTGATTCTGATGAACCAGTTTCGAGGCTGTTAACTGCATTAACTGTTCATCTGAAAACGCATAGATAGGCGAACGTAAAACCTGAGCCAAAGATAAATCATCAGTAGGTGTGATTAATACTGACAATAAGGCAATCATATCTTCCGCTTCTAAGGTCTTAAGAAGACCGCCCTGCCTTGGGCTATCACATGGAATCCCAGCATCTCTGAATGCTTTTTCAATATGCGAAAGATGAGTTCTAGACCTTAATAGAATCAGGAAATCACCCCAAGAAGCATTTTTTTCAGATTTAACCCGTTGAATATGTCTTGCTACCTGTAATGCCTCGGCATAACTTTGCTTAGCTTTCGACTCTTTAGCAGAGTCAATATATGGCTTGATGAGTGCATTTCTTTGTGGGTGCTTGGTGATATTTGGGGCTTCAATCAACGGTAAGAGAAAGACTTCGCCGTTGCCATAGATGTTTTTAGCTTGGGGGTTGCGTGTTTGCTCTTCAAATGGATAGGCTTTTGGAACATCATGCAACTGAAAGACCGCATTAACCGCCTCCAATACTGCCGGACTATTTCTTCGCGTAGCATTGAATGGATGAAACTTGGCTTTGAAGTGATTTTCCAAATACGTTTTAGCTTCTTTGAACAAACGCACGTCAGCTCTTCTAAAACGATAAATTGACTGCTTTGGATCACCCACTAAAAATACAGACGGCTTATCTTCAACATCACCATAAGCATTTAACCAGGACAATAAAATTTGCCACTGTTGTGGATTGGTATCTTGAAACTCATCAATTAAAAGATGTTTGTACTTCGCATCAAGCCTTGCTTGTAGATAATTAGCCACATCAGAGTTCAACATCAACTTAGCTGTGTAAGCTTCCAAATCAGAAAAATCTTGTACTCGCAGTAATTCTTTCTTAGCTTGGTAATGCGAAAGCATATCCATGCCAATCGTCACCCAAGCCTGATGAATCGTATGGGCACGATGATCGGCCATCCAACGGTAGTGATCAAACAATACTTGCGCCCAATACTGACGAGTTTTATTGATTTGTTGTTCTAACTCATCTGGATTAGGCAGTTTTTTGAGAGATTTTTTTAGATCACCAGAAGCCAATAGTTGCGCCAAACACTCATAATCACTATTTAAAAATGCAGGCTTTAAGGCGCTTGCCACTTCTGATAAATCATACTGATGAGAATGCTTTTTTAAACCATCATTGATTGCTTTAGCGTAGCCAAGATCTCTTTTGCCACCATTTTCCAAATGACTGGCAAGAGCCATTAAATTACCTAAATTACTCGAGTCATCTAAAGCGGTTTTTAAAGGATCTTGAATATCCAATAAATTGGATTGATCAATCACTGAGCGTAAAGGATCAACGCCCTTCTTCTGGCACTCACTGATATAACTTAACCACTCAGCTTTTACTGTTAAAAAACCTTTGGACCCAATAAGTAAGTCATTAGCATTTTTAGCCTTTAATTCTTTAACCAGTAACTCATAGGCAGATCTAACGGGTCCTTTTTCTTTGGCGGGCAAACTAGTCCACCAATCCTCCAAACACTCATCTTGCAATCGCTTAAAGTCATCTCTTAACTTAAGACCTTGAGGGACTCCAGAATTTAGAGGTGCTCCCTTTAACAAATGACTAAACCAACCATGGAAAGTCTCTATACATAAAGGATATGGGTCAGACAGCACTTCTTCAAATAAAGCCCTAGCTCGCGGAACTAAGTTTTGGGCATCAGACTCTGACAAACCACGTGCAATTAACTCGCTCAGTAACTCATTATCAGGGCAATTAGCTAACTTTAATAAGACTTCATCTAAGCGCCCACGCATTTCTTGGGCAGCTTTTCTAGTGAATGTAATTGCCAAAATTTCTCGAGGTTTTGCACCACTCAACAAAAGACGAATAATTCTGGACACCAATAGCCAGGTCTTACCACTGCCTGCACAAGCCTCAATCACAACTGATAAATGAGGGTTACATGAGTCACGAGTAAGTTGATCGGTCATGACCACATTCCTTTACGGCAAACACCCCGAGCCTGACAATATTGGCAAATGCTATCAGGAGCACTGGCAATAACAGGTGAACCGCCCCACAGAGCCTCTATATCGGCAATCATTTGCGCAGGCAACTCATTCATGTGCTCAGATAAATCTTCCACCTGAATAGCAGTGTTTGCCTCCTTGATAGATACCCAAGATGCATTAGAAACAGTTTGGCGGTTAACAATATCATCGCCATCGACTGCTTTTGCATAAATTACCAACTGTGGATCATCTTCAATATTGCTTTTCTTTTTATTGATGGAGTTTTTACTACTGTATTTATAGTCAATCACCTCAACTCCGAGCTCAGGATGAATGTCCAAACGATCAACAAAGCCAGAAACACGAATGGAACCAAAATTAGTGTCTAAATCAAAACCTACTGGCTTCTCTCCATCGTGAAAAACCCAACCTGCTTCTTCACGCTCTATATGCCAGTTAATCCAATCAGGTATCAGTGTTTCCCATTCAATCCATGCAGCCAACCAACGGCCATCAACTGCCAAAAGAGGTTTGAAATGTTTATTAGAAATTGCAAATAAACGCTGCTTGAGCAACTTAACTTTTTCATACCGATTGTCTGAGGCAATAGCTTGCGTCTTTAGACCATGATAAAAATCTCGCAAGGCTGCATGTAACGTTTGCCCCACAAGACTCAAATCTATCTCTGCATCCAAGGAGTTTTGCTCTCTTAAGCCAAGTAAGCGAGTCACGTAATATCGATAAGGACATTCTCGCAAAGCACGATATGCACTGGGACTAATTGATGCTGGTTTTACATAATCACTTGGTAATGACGGTGACGGTTGTGCAACAGCAATTGGCTTATATGTCGTAGCTTTGACTTCAATGTTTTTCTTTAAATAATCCGCATGATTGATATACAAGCGTTGCAACCATGGTGATGGTTGTTTTGGCTCACCTGCTGAACCATTTGACTGCCAGATCATTCGCCAGTGTGAGTGAGACATCATCAACTGAGATAAGTCCATGGCTTGCTGGTCAAACTCCATGGCCTGTGTTTTACACCCCAAGATTTTTTTCAACTCACCTGATAAAAACATCGGGCTATCTGAGATAGATGGCAATTGACCATCATCACAACCAACCATGACCCAAGCATCAAATCTTCTTAAACGCGTGGCACTTAAAGGCAAAATAGTCACACTGGCTTTTGCACGTGGGTTACTTTCAATATAGCTGGCATCTTCGAATATCGACGACAGTAATGAGAGCCACTCAGACTGCTTTAATGAATATTCTTTTAAGAGTTTCATAGGCTGCAAAGACTGCAGTAACTGCTGGCCTGCGATATCTTTAGCCAAGGCATCAAACATTCCTAACTCTTTTAGATCTGACTCCAAACACTCTAACCACTCATTACATGCTCGTTCGGACAACTGCCATTTATGACTGACCTCCTTGAGTCTTTTAATGAGATTAGATACAGCATCAACTTCTGCATCTTGAGATTGAAGTGCCAGCAAAATACCACCCCAAGAAGCTCTTACATCAGCCTCGATTAAGCGTTTTTCCAAGTGACTAAGGCAATCAGATGCCTGCTCCTCAGAAAAACCCCAATTAGACCAATTGATGTAGGGATTCTTTAAAAAATCCATCAGCTCAATCGACGTAGGACCATTTGCTTGACGAACAATATCTATCCAAGACATGACTGATGCAGCCGCCCTGGTAGTTGATAGCTTCCAACCTGTTTCATCATGAACCGACAAACCTTTACCAAAACGAGCTAATAGAGCTCTGATTCGTCTGGCAACTAAGCGGTCCTGAGCAATCAAAGCAATGTGTTGAAATCCTTCCTGTAAGAGACTCTGTATAGCACCAGCCCCCTGCCAGGCCGCATCTTCAAAACCAGCTGCTTTGTATATGTGTCGATCATTCCGAGCCAACTCAGCAAAATAATCCTGTCTGTTTGACTGAATCGCCTCATCTTTGGATGGCATTTCATCACTGACACACTCTGGCCACAACGCAATAGCCGCCTGATCCATCACGCAGTGGTGAAACGATGCATTTTCAGAATATGCGTCCCAGAGTTGGGCAATTGATTTTTCAAAACCCGGGGTACCCTTAGCTGTTTCTATGTAGATCAGTGGCTGACCAGAAGATGCTAATTTGCTCTGATTAATCCTCAACCCGATTGCCCTTCTTTGACGAGCAACAGGATCTTGACTAGTACTCAAGTACTCCCAAAAAGCTAAAACAATACGGGTTTCAAACTCTACTATGTGCTGTGAAGCACCCTGATATGCCTTATTAACTGCATCATTAAGTGCAGATTCAACCACTTCATCAAAAACACCTAAAGTGGCATCAGATAAAAGATCACATACGTCAATAATATTTTTAGCTAATGTCCACTTGGAAGCATCAGAGCTACCTAACAATATTTCGCTCAACTGTGGTCTCTCAGACAAGGTCTGATATACCTCAAACCAACGTTCTAAATCTGACTTAATTGAACCTTCTTTTCTTAGATCTGGGGTTTCGTTCAACCACTGAGCTAAACCAAGCACACGTGGCAGAAATACCAAATGATTAGGAATACTTTTAGGGCGCGCTGCTTCAAGAGCCTGCCTTAAACCAAATGCTGGCCCGGAGGTGCTAAGTAATACCAAAGGACTCACACCTTCAGCCAAGGTGATTTTCCATATAAGACTCGCCAAATCCTCAATAACAAGGCGATTGGGGGCTAAAAGGTGTTGTTGACGATATGACATGGATCAGAGAGTATGCACAAATAAGCGCTTATTGATAATATATTGCTTGTAACTGATGAATAATCATAAAAATTAAATAATATTTAAAAGAATTAACTAAAGGACTCCTATGAGCGACGCCATTAAATACGTAAGCGATGCATCTTTTGATCAAGATGTTTTGAAATCTGACAAACCAGTATTGCTCGACTTCTGGGCTGAATGGTGCGGTCCTTGCAAAATGATTGGCCCTATCCTTGAAGAAGTAGCGAAAGAGTATGGTGAAAAAGTTCAAATTGCAAAAATGAACGTAGATGAAAACCAAGGCATTCCTGCTCAATTTGGTATCCGCGGTATCCCAACGCTGATTTTGTTTAAAAATGGTGCGGTAGCTGCTCAAAAAGTAGGCGCCTTGTCTAAGTCTCAGTTGACTGCATTCTTGGATAGCCATATCTAAATCCTAACCATGAAGGGGCTCATTAATTGAGCCCCTTTACTTATAGCTGTACAAAAAATACGATATTTGCTCTTTTTTTAATTTAGGGTGTAGAATTCACTCAATCAATGACCAAACGTCCTGTTTAGGTCAATAATTCCAAAAATCTTGTTCTTTCTTAAGGCTTAAGCCTCACTCCAAACACATGCATCTCACAGAACTTAAAGCACTACACGTATCTGCCCTATTAGAAATGGCCGCAGGCCTAGAGATTGAAAATACTCAGCGCATGCGCAAGCAAGAGTTGATGTTTGCCATTCTTAAAAAACGCGCTAAAGGTGGCGAGACCATCTTTGGTGATGGCGTACTTGAAGTACTGCCTGATGGGTTTGGCTTTTTACGCTCACCAGAAGCCTCATACATGGCGTCTACAGACGACATCTATATTTCTCCGGCGCAGATTCGTCGCTTCAACCTTCACACAGGGGATGCAATTGAGGGTGAAGTTAGAACACCTAAAGAAGGTGAACGTTACTTTGCTTTAGTTAAAGTTGACAAGATTAATGGTCTAGCACCTGAGGCGCTTAAAAACCGCATCATGTTCGAAAACCTGACACCTCTTCACCCTGATCGCCCTATGCATTTAGAGCGTGACATCAAAGCTGAAGAGAATTTGACTGGTCGAATCATTGACATGATTTCTCCAATTGGCTTTGGTCAACGCGCTCTTTTAGTAGCCTCACCAAAATCAGGTAAGACCGTCATGATGCAGCACATCGCTCATGCAATCTCAGCCAATCATCCTGATGCAGTACTAATCGTTCTGCTTGTTGATGAGCGTCCTGAAGAAGTTACAGAAATGCAACGCTCAGTCAAAGGCGAAGTGGTTGCATCAACGTTTGATGAACCAGCTGTTCGTCACGTTCAAGTTGCAGAAATGGTGATTGAAAAAGCTAAACGTTTAGTGGAGATGAAACGTGATGTCATCATCTTGCTTGACTCAATCACTCGCCTAGCCCGCGCATACAACACGGTTGTTCCATCATCAGGTAAGGTGTTATCCGGTGGTGTTGATGCGAACGCATTGCAAAGACCTAAGCGCTTCTTTGGTGCCGCACGTAATATTGAAGAAGGTGGATCACTAACAATCATAGCAACCGCTCTTATTGAGACTGGTAGCCGTATGGATGATTTGATCTATGAAGAATTCAAGGGTACAGGCAATATGGAAGTTCACTTAGAACGCCGCCTTGCTGAGCGTCGCGTTTACCCAGCTATCAACTTGAACAAGTCAGGTACGCGTCGCGAAGAGTTGCTCATCAAGCCAGAACTTCTGCAGAAGATCTGGGTACTGCGCAAGCTTATTTCTGACATGGATGACATTGAAGCGATGAACTTTATCGTTGATAAGCTCAAATCCACTAAAAATAATGCTGAATTCTTCGAATTAATGCGCCGCGGCGGCTAATTTTTGATCAAAACTGGCTGAAAAACGTGGTTTTCCAGTCAGTTTTAGCCAAATTAAGCCCATATCTAGTATTTTTTGCTACAATTCTCGTTTTAATTCAGGCAAGTACCTATTTATCTAATAGGCGGCTACCAAGCTTAAGGACTTTTTAAATGAAACAAGGCATTCACCCAGATTACAAAGAAGTTGTTTTCTTAGATGTATCAAACAACTTCAGCTTCAAAACACGCTCTACTATTGTTACTAAAGAAACAATCAAGTGGGAAGACGGTCAAGAGTATCCATTGGCTAAGATTGAAACTTCTTCTGAGTCACACCCTTTCTACACAGGTACTCAAAAGATTATGGACACAGCTGGTCGTGTTGAGAAATTCCGTCAAAAGTTTGGTGCAAAAGCAACAGGCAAAAAATCAGCCTAAGCGATACCCCTGCTCCATACGGACAATAAAAAAGGCAGCTCACGCTGCCTTTTTTACTTAGATGCTTTTCATCATTTAAAAATCAGGTCACAATTTAAGACACATGAGACCCATCAAACTAACTGCTGCTGCCACAACTACCTTACCTAGGTACGTGTTAGTTCTAATCACAGCCATTTATGGCTTGATTGGCATTTTTGGTAGGGACCCATGGAAAAATGACGACGCTGCAGGTTTTGGTGCCATGTGGACCTTGGCAAATGGTTCACTGCAAGATTGGCTATTGCCACACATCGATGGTCGCACTGATATTTTGGCAGGACCACTACCCTATTGGATTGGTGGCGCACTAATAAAAGCTTTTTCTCCATTAGTAGGCGCAACCAACGCCGCTGGCATTTACTCGGCAGCATGTTTTTTCTTAAGTTGTGCAGCCATTTGGCATGCCTCTTATCTGTTAGGTCGCAGACCAGAAGTTCAACCTACAGCATTTGCATTAGGTGGCCAACCAGAACCGAGGGATTACGGTCGCACACTAGCTGATAGTGCGCTCATGATTTTTTTAGCATGCATTGGTTTAGCAACACGCGCTCATGAAACAACACCAGCATTAGCTCAATTATTAGGTGTCACTACACTACTCTATGGTTTAGTTCGTGGCCTAGATAAACCCATTCAAGGTGGCTTTTGGACGGGCGTAGGTCTAGCAATAATTGCCTTATCAGCATCACTTTGGCTTTTTGTGGTGATGTTTGCAGGCTTGCTAATTTCACTAGCCATTTGTGAAGTAAAGCCACATGCAAAATGGTTAGGCATGACCTGGTTAGGATCAGTGATTGGTATCAGCTTATGGCCTACTTTGTGGTGGTTATTTGACTTACCAACCCCACTGATCAAACAAGCTTGGCATGAATGGTGGTCTAACGACAGCATTCAATTTATAGCCTCAACCAAGTCAATAGGATTCTTGGCGCGCAATCTACCTCTGTATGCATGGCCGGTTTGGCCATTAGCACTATGGAGCATTTGGTTTTGGCGCAAGGGAACTAATTACCCTTTAGGCGGTATACGAAATCCCAATATGGCTCTACCTCTGGGCCTAGTTATTGCTGGATTAATTTATTTAACGCATCTATCAGCACTCAATGAACAATCACTATTGATTATCATCCCTCCAATGGTCATATGGGCATGCTTTAGCTTACCGATTATTAAGCGTAGCGTGATTAGTTTCATTGATTGGTTGGCGCTATTAAGCTTTACGATTATTGGTGCTTTTATTTGGGTAATGTGGTTTGCTATGACAACCAACTTCCCTGCAAGCCTTGCTAGAAATGTGGCAAAAAAAGTTCCGGGATTCATCCATGAAGTTAATTGGTTTGCGCTGATAGCTGCGATTGCCGCAACTATTTTATGGGTCATGGTCGTCAGGTGGAGAACCTCAAGAGCACCCAAAGTAATTTGGCGAGCTGTTGTAATTTCTGCATCAGGCACAACCCTCACATGGGTTTTGTTAATGACCTTGTGGTTACCAACTATCAACTATGCAAAAACTTATCAATCTGTAGCAGCTAGATTGGTTGCTGCCACACCCAAAGATGCTGAGTGTATTAACTCAACTCATTTAGGCGATGGCCAACTAGGTTCATTTGTATATTTCACATCCTTGAAATTTAGAGACGATGCAAGCTGTGATTTGTGGATCAGCAATCAACCCGGTATGGCACGACAAACAGCTGAACAAAACGGCATCCATCTAGAATTAATTTGGGAAGATCGACGCGTGAGTGACAGAAACGAGAGACTACGCTTATACAAAGTCACAAGCAATGCTCGCTAAACTTCAAAGAGACATTCCAAAACTTATAGGATTAGCCGGTCCACTACTTGTAGGCCAATTAGCCGTGATCGCCTTTGGCGTCATGGATACAGCAATGGTAGCGCGCTACTCAGCAGACGACCTGGCAGCTCTTGCCATGGCTAGCTCTGTATTTATAAGTATCTATGTTGGATTAACTGGTGTTGTATCAGCCTTAGCTCCGATTGCTGGCCAATTATTCGGGGCTAAACGCTTTGATGAAATCGGTGAAGAAGTCCGTCAAGGATGGTGGCTATCCCTTGGCCTGAGCCTCTTTGGCATTCTGATATTAGCCAACCCAGAAATATTGCTATCAATCGCCAATGCCAACCCCGAAGTTGAAGCAAAAGCCATTTTGTATTTACAAATCGTTGCATGGGGATTGCCTGCAAGTATGGCTATGAGAGTACTAGTGGCATTTCATAATGCCGTCTCAAAACCTACAGTAATTACATGGTTACAAATTATCGGTCTACTTTTCAAGGTGCCACTAAATGCTTGGCTAATTTATGGTGGCCTTGGAATCGACCCCATGGGCGGTCCAGGATGCGCGCTAGCGACTGTAGTGGTTAACTGGTTATGGTTAATTGCAGCGCTGTGGATAGTCTATCAAGGTAAGTTTTATCGAATTTTTGCCGTCTATCAACGCTTTAGCTGGCCCGATAGCCATAAAATCGGCACCCTATTAAAGTTAGGCCTGCCAATTGGATTGAGCTATTTGATAGAGGTAACCTCTTTCGCTTTCATGGCTTTGTTTATTGCACGCTTAGGCACATTACCTCTTGCAGGTCACCAAATTGTTGCCAACTTAGGCACGGTTTTATACATGCTGCCTCTATCACTATCAATTGCCACCTCTACTTTAGTTGCACAATCGATTGGCGCTGACAAACCTACCTTGGCCAAAGAAATTGGTTGGTCATCTTTAATTTTCACAACAAGTATTTGTGTATTGGTTGGCTTACTTGTCTGGCAATTTAAATACCCTTTACTCAACTTATATGCCCCACCTGAAGAAGTCAGGTTAGCTGCTATTCCATTATTTTTATTCATAGCGTTTTACCAAATTTTTGATGCACTACAGGTCACCTCCGCATTTATTCTGCGCGGCTACCGAGTAGCATTTTGGCCAATGTGGATCTATGCAATCTCTTTGTGGGGAGTTGGATTAGGGGGCGGTTATATATTGGGCTTTAACTTAACTGGCAATATTCCAGTGCCACTCCGCGGCGCTCAAGGTTTCTGGTTTGCAAACAGCATGAGTCTAGCAATTGCTGCTGCACTCTTGATGACTTTATTCAAGCGCACCGCTAGGCGCTTTGAAAAAGAGCATCCCCCAATCGAGGTGTGATTGGGGCATTGAGGTAATACATTAATTGAATGATTAAATTAAAAAGGCTTCCGAAGAAGCCTTTTGATTGGTGTCAGAAAAATTATTTCTTAGGTGCAGGAGGCGCAGGATCCGCTGGCTTTTGAATAGCGTAACCAGGCACCTGATTACCTTTTGAATACATACATTGTTGATAAGCAATGTCATAACGACGTTGCACTTCTTTAGAAGCATCATTGCCACCAGTCGCACCCATGGCAGCTCCGCCCAAAAGACCAACCGCAGCACCAGTACCGACATTTTTAGAGCTACCGCCATTTGCAACCGCGCCAGCCACCGCACCTAGCGCGGCACCAATAACAGCAGTTTTTGCTGTGTTCTTTGCAGCAATTTCGTCAGCTGTTGTATTAAGTGAGTTCTGCGCGTAATCACGACACTCCTTGTCATCATTTTTAAACACATCAAATGGCTTACCAGGGGCAGGCATAACAGTTAAGCTAGGACCAACTGGTGTCGTTGCACAACCAACCATCAGAATGGTTGCCGTAGCTAGTGCGCTGATTTGCCCAAGTTTTTTAAAAGAGCTATTTGTCATGTTTCGTTATTCCAATCTAACCAAGGATTTAAGTTAATTTTAATATGTTAAATCAATCTATATAAGCCTATAACGCATCAGCAGAGATACAGATGACAAGTTGTAAAAATTTAATTACTGAACTTGCTTTCAATTTCTTCGACGTTAGCACCCCACTCTAACCACTCTTCCTCAATACTTGCTAGATTGTCATTAATTAACTTAAGATTTTTACCTAATTGAGCAATCTCCGTTGGGTTAATTGGTTGCAATAACTGGGCTTCAATTTCTGACTTTTGACGATTAAGTTCAGCCATATCTTTTTCAGCCTTTTCAATTTTCTTTTTAATAGGCTTAGTTAATGCGTTCATCTCTTGCCGACGTGCTGCATCTAACTTTTTCTGCTCACTAGACTTAATGACTGGTTTCACTTTATCAACCTCAGCAGGAATAAAATCAACCACATCAGATGTCATTTTTGCTTCCTCGCGTAAGCGCTTTGATTCATCCAATAAGTATTGCTGGTAATCATCTAAGTCACCGTCAAAAGGTTTGATTTCTCCGCGCCCTACTAGCCAAAACTCATCACAAACAGCCCTTAATAAAGCACGATCATGACTGACCAACATGACAGTACCTTCAAATTCATTAAGGGCCATTGATAGCGCCTCTCGTGTTGCAAGATCTAAATGGTTGGTGGGTTCATCTAGCAATAGTAAGTTAGGACGTTGCCAAACAATCATCGCTAGGACCAGACGAGCTTTTTCACCACCACTCATAGTGCCAACCGCTTGCTTGACCATGTCTCCAGCAAAATTGAAAGTCCCCAAAAAGTTTCTTAAATCTTGCTCCTTACCAGACTCGGCAGCATTAGGGCCTAAATCTTTTGCAAGACGAATCATGTGCTCCAGAGGATTATTTTCAGACCTCAACACATCCAACTCTTGTTGAGCAAAATACCCAATGTTTAAACCCTTACCCTCAGTAACAATACCAGCTAGCTGAGGCATCGTTCTAGCAATAGTCTTAACCAAAGTAGACTTACCTTGACCGTTTGCACCCAAGATACCAATGCGCTGCCCCGCTAAAACCGACTTATTAACATTCTTAATAATGGTCTTATTTGTACCGTCTACTTGGTAGCCAAAACTGGCATCACTGATAGCCAACATCGGATTAGGCAAGTTTTGTGGTTCTTTAAACTCAAAAGTGAATTCAGCATCGGCTAAAACTGGCGCAATTTTCTCCATGCGCTCAAGAGCCTTCACCCTACTCTGAGCCTGCTTAGCTTTACTAGCCTTAGCTTTAAATCTTGTAATGAATTTTTGTAAATGTGCAATTTTCTCTTGCTGCTTAGCAAACGATGCCTGTTGCAACTCAAGCTGTTGAGCACGCATTGTTTCAAAAGAACTGTAATTACCGCCATACCGATTTAATTTGGCATGTTCAATATGAAGTGTGACATTGGTGACAGCGTCCAAAAACTCTCTGTCATGAGAAATCACAATCATAGTACCTGGGTAACGCTTGAGCCACGCCTCCAACCAAACCAATGCATCTAAATCTAAGTGGTTGGTTGGCTCATCCAACAGCAGTAAATCAGATGGGCACATCAAAGCGCGAGCCAGTTGTAAACGCATCCGCCAACCACCCGAGAAACTATTGACAGGCTGATCTAGTTCGCTGACCTTGAAACCTAAACCTAAAATTAATGATTGCGCCCTAGAAATTGCATCATGCTCACCAGCGTCAGCCAAATCAGCATGTGCATGGGCCATAGCCATTCCATCTTCAGCAGACTCTGCAACTTCTAAAGCTTGTCTTAACTCAATTAACCTTGTGTCACCAGCTATAACAAAATCAGTGGCTGTCTCATCTGTTTCTGGCATATTTTGCGCAACTTGCGCCATACGCCAAATCTTCGGAACCGAACAATCACCACCATCTTCGTGCAACGAGCCATTCAACAATGCAAATAGTGTTGATTTACCAGCACCATTACGACCTACTAAGCCAACCTTTTCACCAGGATTAAGAGTAACCGTCGCCTTATCTAAAAGTAATTTGGCGCCACGACGTAAAGAAACGTTATTTAAGGTAATCATTATGAGCAGTCATACCAGCTGCTGCTGGGTTATTTCTGCGTCATCAGACACCTTAGATGACGCAAAAGATTATGTAACCCATGATTTTAACTGACAAAGTGATTTAGCTAAATCACTCAACATCAATCTATAAAAGGATATATTGCAGAGATAAATTGATTAATCTGCAGAAGATTTTAGATAGCGATAAAGCGTTGTTCTAGAAACACCTAAGATACGCGCCGCTTTTGAAATATTGCCTTTGTTTTGGGCAATTGTCTTATCTATTACTTTCTTGGAAACCCCACGTAAAGTGATATTTTCTTCAATGGACTCAACAACAGAATTAGGTTCTGCTTTGGCTATTGCAGCTTCACTCATGGGCGAGGTAGGAGCATCAAATTGATTTAACTTTGTGTACTGGAAACTAAAAAATAATGGTCGACCTGTGTAGGTATTTAACTGATGAATATTTCCAGCCGACTTACCTTTGCCGTAATCCATCATACGACCTAAAGAATGATCAACGATTTGTTGTATTTTTAAACTACCAATATCAAGATCACTGATACCTAAATAGGTCATTGCAAATCGGTCAATACCCAAAATCAATCCATCCTCAGAGATACCAATAAGACCATTAATAACAGAGGAAATTCCCTCAGGTGATGGCGCTACGGAGATGACCATCGCATAGTGATTTTGTGATTGAGAAAATAATTGACGTTCAATTGAATGCACAGTAGTTTTCACTAATCCCAAAGTATGTGGATGAAAAACTCTAGCATCTGAAGATATATCCAACACACCCACAACCTTGCCATCAGGCTGATAAATTGGTGCTGCAGCACAACTTAAAAATGAATTAGTTTCAAAGAAGTGTTCTGCGCCATTGACTACTACTGGACCACCTTCGACTATCGCCGTACCAATTGCATTAGTACCTCTGTGTTGCTCCAACCAAGATGCGCCTTTGGTTAGCAAAACACGATCAGCTTTGGGTACAAATTCAGAGTCACCAACAGCATGGACAATCACACCATGCTGATCAGCCAATAAAACCATACCGCCACTACCTGCAATCAATGAATGCAAATAGGTCATATTTGGCTGCACTAATCGAATCAACTCCTGACGCTGCTCTACCCGAGCTGACAGATTAGAACCGGTCAAAATATTTTCCGGTAGTGATTTTTGATTTGCCTCTAATCCGAACTGCAAGCAACGTTGCCATGAATTTAAAACAGGTTTACTAAGATCAGCCAAGCGGGCGTTATCAGGAATACTTCCCTGCATCAGCCAACTGCGTCTTAACTGCTTTAAATCAGTGTTATTCATGGAATGGAGTACCGTGATTGAATGCTCGAATTCTATGTGAGATGGTCTAAAAATCCCACCAATCATCATAAGTGCGCAAGTGCATTTGCAAATTAGTAAAAGGCAATAAATTTAGCTTTTAAATATCAAAAAAACATATATAAATTAAGGCTTCCAGCCTGTTACATATGTGAACAGTTTGAATCTTGAGTTATCAGGAAATACCCTTGATTTATGACCTTTGATGCTCTGGTCGAAAAATGCTGCGATGCATCTGATTGAATAAGAATCACATCTCTATCAAAGTCTCGTTGACTACATTACACAAGATGTAATGAGCAGATTATTGGTTAATGAAACTCAAAGGAGAGAAACGTGGCTATTTACGCAGCACCAGGCGCAGCAGGCGCTAAGATTCAATACAAAGCCAAATATGACAACTTCATTGGCGGCAAATGGACAGCACCAGTTAAAGGTGAATATTTTGACGTTATTACACCGATCAGCGGCAAGGTATACACAAAAGCTGCTCGTTCAGGCGCAGAAGACGTTGAATTAGCATTGGATGCAGCACACAAGGCTGCTGATGCATGGGGTAAAACATCTGTAACAGAACGTTCTAACATTTTGTTAAAAATTGCAGATCGTATCGATGCTAACTTGGAACTTCTTGCATACGCTGAAACTGTAGATAACGGTAAGGCGATTCGCGAAACATTAAACGCAGACATCCCTCTTTCATCTGACCACTTCCGTTATTTTGCTGGTTGCCTACGCTCACAAGAAGGTTCACTATCAGAAATCGACGAAAACACTGTTGCTTACCACTTCCATGAGCCATTGGGTGTTGTTGGTCAAATTATTCCTTGGAACTTCCCTATTTTGATGGCTGCTTGGAAACTTGCTCCAGCATTGGGCGCAGGTAACTGCGTAGTTCTAAAACCAGCAGAATCTACACCAATTTCAATCTTAATCTTGGTTGAGTTGATTGCTGACCTATTACCTCCAGGCGTATTGAACGTTGTAAACGGTTTCGGTCGCGAAGCTGGTATGCCGTTGGCTACAAGTAAGCGTATCGCTAAGATCGCTTTCACAGGTTCTACATCAACAGGTCGTGTGATTGCACAAGCTGCTGCTAACAACTTGATCCCAGCAACATTAGAACTAGGTGGCAAATCACCTAACGTTTTCTTTGCTGACGTAATGGACAAAGATGACGGCTTCTTGGATAAAGCCATTGAAGGTTTAGTATTGTTTGCGTTCAACCAAGGTGAAGTATGTACATGCCCATCACGTGCGTTGATTCAAGAAAGCATCTATGACAAGTTCATGGAGCGTGTTCTTAAGCGTGTTGCAGCTATCAAACATGGCAACCCATTAGACACAGACAGCATGATGGGTGCTCAAGCTTCTAAGGAGCAATTGACTAAGATCTTGTCATACCTAGATGTGGGTAAACAAGAAGGTGCTCAAGTATTAGCTGGTGGCTCACAAGCTACTCTAGGCGGTGATCTTGACGGTGGTTACTATGTACAACCTACGTTGTTCAAAGGCCACAACAAGATGCGCATTTTCCAAGAAGAAATTTTTGGGCCAGTAACAAGCGTTACTACTTTTAAAACAACTGAAGAGGCATTGGCTATTGCAAATGATACTTTATACGGCTTGGGTGCTGGTGTTTGGACAAGAGACGCCCACGAGTTATACCAAGTTCCAAGAGGTATTCAAGCTGGTCGTGTTTGGGTAAACTGTTACCATGCTTATCCAGCTCATGCTCCATTTGGTGGTTATAAAAAATCTGGATTTGGAAGAGAAACACATAAAATGATGTTAAGTCATTACAGACAAACTAAAAACATGTTAGTTTCTTATGATAAAAACAAATTAGGATTCTTTTAGTAGCTAATACAATCAAAAGCCTCCTCGAAAAGGGTTGAAAAACCTGTACTCGGGGAGGCTTTTTTAATTAACTTAGTTATATGAACAAGCGCGTAGACCTAACCAAAGAAGCAAGTGCACTCATTGCAACACTCAAAGAAAAGCATGGACCCTTAATGTTTCATCAAAGTGGCGGATGTTGTGATGGATCACAACCAATGTGTTTTGAAAAGGGTGATTTTAAAATTGGCGGCAGCGATATAAAAATTGGAGAAATTGATGGTTGTGAATTTTTCATGAGCAAGGATCAATATGAATATTGGCAACATACCCA
>JALQYK010000018.1 GCA_023254115.1 Polynucleobacter sp. | reverse complement strand
AGAGATAAAAGCCATTACTTAAAAACTCATGAATCTCTTTAATAATTTTTTTCAACTCTCTATCAGGTGCAATAACTTCAGGCAAAGCATAACCAAAAAATAATGCTTCTTTCCCACCAGCTTGCAAAAGAAACAGTCCAGTGATCGGAATGATCAACATAAGCAAATAAAAAGATGTATAAACTAACTTTACCAAGGTGACTTGCCATGAAATATCACTAAATATTTGGGGCTGCTTAAAACTTAATCTGGTAAAGATTCTCAATATCAGAAAAACAAAAACAGCCTCGTCAAGCCATATGTGAATATTTTTTAATTCGGCTCTCATGTAACTGCCTTTGGGGAAAATCTCTCTAACCTCTACGCTTACTGCCGCCAGAGCAATCAAAAGAAACATTAACCAATGCAGTTGTATTTGAATCTTGGGGTATTTAGTCATAGATTAAATATACACCCGTGATACCCCCCACTCAAAGAGTTTAGTCTGCTTTTGTGGTCGATATAAATAACCCTTTGATTAACCAGAAAATCTTGCAAAGATTAATCCTGATAAAGTTATCTCACAAATAAAAAATAGCGGAGACATCATGAGCATACATTGCCAACTTTGCCAGTCAGAACAATTGGTTCACTCAAAAAAGATAGATGCTAAAAGTCGAGGCATGTTAGATATTTCATTTTGTCCGGACTGCAGTCTTGTTGCTCAAGCACAGACCCCCACAGATGAAGAGTTGAAAATTTATTATTCTCACAACTACCGCCAGGACTATAAAAATACTTATTCACCAAAATCCAAATACATATACAGAGCAGGTCAGGCAGCACTTAACCGCATTAATTTTTTAGAGAAACATCTAAACCTGAAACAAAAAAGCCTAATTGATATTGGTGCAGGTGGCGGTGAATTTGTATATATGGCCCAGCAATGCGGTCTACGCTCGAGCGGGATTGAACCTAACCTTGGTTACTCTAACTTCTCTAAGGAACAATACGGTGTGGAAGTTAAGACAGCAATGCTATCTGATGTCGAGGACCACTCTGCAGACATATTGACCCTGTTTCATGTGTTCGAGCATATGGCAAATCCACATGAGGTGATGAAAAAGCTATATCGAAGCCTTAAGGAAAATGGCTACTTATACATTGAAGTGCCTAATATTTTGCAAGCCGATGCATCGCCACACAACATCTACTTCAAAGCACATCTCTTTTATTACTCAAAGCACACCTTAATTAGTATGGCTAGTCGTTATTTTGAGGTGGCAGATATTGAAGACCAGGGTAATCTCCAGATCTTATTTAAAAAAAGATCTCAAGTTCTTGAATCACCAATTCTTCCAACGCACGATGCAGTTCAAATGTCTCAAGAACGCATGGCAAAAAAAGGTTGGTTTGAATACCTTTTTTTAGCTGGCGGCATCATGAAGCCAATATTTCGAATTGAAAGAATGATTACAGAGGCTTTCATTGGAAAGAAACAACCCAAGGAGATTCTTGACCAACTTTTAAGAGATTCACAAACTAGCTACTTTTTATTACCAAAACGTCAATTAAAGAGAGCAGGAAGTTGGTCTGTGGCAGGTGGATTTGGATTAGTTTGTTATGAACTCTTGTGCTGAATTAAAGACTTATCTTCACAAGAATTACCGAACCACCTTAACTAGTTAAATGGCCTGCCAAGTAAGATCCAAAAGTACGAACTAACTCTTGTGATTAATTTGCTATGAATTACCGTGCTAGTTAGCAGAGTAATTCATAACATGGATTATTTTTTGGGTAAGGAATAAACATGTATTTCATCACCTTGCTTAAACCCAAACAACTGGTTACCACCGGCTACAACTGCTATGTATTGAATTCCATCAATTTGATACGTAATCGGTGGAGCATTCACCCCAGCCGATAAGGTAGTCGTCCACAAACGACGACCACTCTTGGCATCAAACGCATTCAATGAACCATTGCCCTCACCCATAAAAATGAGATCACTTGCTGTTGATAATAAACCGCCGACTAAGGGCTCCGGAGTCTTAACCTGCCATTTCATTTTTCCAGTTTTTAAATCTACGGCAGACAATACACCCCAACGAGGTTCATCCATCAATAACTCAAGGGTTGAGTAATCTAGTGATGGCTTATCGCCTTGAGCTGGGATTGTTTTTTTAGAATATTTAACCGGCCAATGAATCGCTGGCACGAATGCTGTGAGAGTCTTAGGATTTAAAGCCGTCGGCGTCCAATTAACACCACCTACTGCACCAGGTGTAATAACTATACCCTCAGGAGTTGGCCGAGCAAATAGATTAGTCTGGGAAATAAAGGCTTCAGATTTTTTTAGCAAGCGGCCCGTCACCCGATCGTGGATATAGTACCAACCAACTTTCGACGCTTGCCCTACTGCCGGTATTTTTTTACCTTGAACCTCGTAATCAAATAGGATTGCTGGGCTAGCCACATCGTAACCCCACAAATCGTGAGGCACTTGTTGATAATGCCAGCGTATTTTTCCTGTATGAATGTCTAAACAAACCAAAGATATGGTGTAGAGATTATCTCCTGGTCTAGATGTGTCATCCATTTGCGGCGATGGATTACCAGTACCAAAATACAATAAGCCACGCTTTGTATCAATTGTTGGAGTTGTCCATGCCGAGCCACCGCCATACTTAGCAGCATCTGGATAACGGTGTAAATTATTTTTTTCGAGATCTATGTCTCGATTTAATGGCACACCATCAGGTGTAGTTGTTATAAATGCCCCCTCCCAAGCTTGTGGCGCAACCGTGTCGAATTGCCAAACTCTTTGGCCTGTCTTCACATCAAATGCTGCTAAAAATCCTGCGCGCCCATAGCTTCCAGCAAAACCCACGACTGCACCCAAGGGTGCACCCTCCCGCTCTGAATCAAGATGCAAACCATACCCTACACCCGTGATACCCACTAGCACCTTACCTTGATAAACGATAGGGGCCATGGCTATACCAATGCCAGATTGACCAGCAATCGAACTATTTTTTAATTTGTCACCATCTTGTAGAGTTTGAATACTTTCTGCACTTGCACTTGCACCGTCTGCAACCTCAATATCCCATACAACTTTTCCAGTACGCGCATCTAGTGCAATTAGTCGTGCATCTACAGTTCCTACAAATACCTTGCCATCGCTAACTGCTACACCTCGATTAGCTGGCCCACAACATAATCGGTAATCTTTTTTACGCTGATGTTGATATCGCCAAATTTCTTTACCAGTCACTGCATCTAGAGCCAAGACGTGATTGAATGGCAAAGACACATACATCACACGATCAACAACGAGTGGCGTTGCCTGAAATGATGCTTTTACGCCAGTGTGTACACGCCATGTTGACTGAAGATTTGCAACATTATTGGTTTTAATTTGAGTTAATGGAGAATGACGTTGATGGTTATAGTCAAGACCATACATAGGCCAGTCAACATCTTTGGCTTGTGACTGAATAGAATTAAAAACTATAGTTCCTATTAAAAGGCTATAAATTATTTTTCTCACCATATCCCCTTTATCTTTCTAAAACTTTATATCAATCATAGAAAATTAAGGGGATACCCAAGCAATACATTAAGACTTAGTCATGAAAAACATGAGCAGAATGATCACTTACAGTAGGGAATATTGACAACCTTGGGAGTTAGTGTCGAATGAGCCAAAGAGGTTTGGCCTGCCCAGCACGATTCGAACGTGCGACCTACGCCTTAGAAGGGCGGTGCTCTATCCAGCTGAGCTATGGGCAGTCTTTGAACTGAAGTGAGGATTATAGCGGAGGTCAACCGCTTGCCCATGATTCGTAACAATTAAAATAGATGTGTCTATTTTAATTTTGAAGTTCAGATTTTCATCATGTCTAAGATCACGATTTATCACAACCCCAAATGCAAAACATCTCGAGATGTTTTAGAAAAGATTCGTGAAGCGGGTATCGAACCTCATGTGGTTTTATATCTTCAAAACCCACCCACAGAATCTGAACTTCGCTCACTTATGAAATCCACAGGTGAATCTGTGCGATATATCTTGCGTCAAAAAGGCACGCCCTATGATGAATTAGATTTGGGCAATTCCAAATGGACTGAAGATGAATTGATTGCAGCCATCATGCAGCACCCTATTCTTCTGAATCGTCCGATTGTTTCAAATGGAACAATTGCTCGCTTGTGCCGCCCTATTGAAACAGTCCAAGATGTTCTGAAATAAAACACTTTTTGATTAGTCAAAATTTGGTGTTCTAGACATAATTTGCATCTTTTTGGTGCGTATTTTTATGTTGTATAGCCAGCAATAAATAGCTAGCCTTAACCATCATTTGATGATTTCTCAAGGGAGAGAAAAATGGGTGAACTAGATCAAGAAAGCTATGACAAACTGGCCGCACTAATCAAAGCAGGCGATATCAAGCTCGACAGTCTTCGCGAAATGACTTACGACGACTTAGAAGTACTTTGCAATCAATTACTTAAATGGAAACTGTTCGTTGCCAACAAAGAATATGTCGGCGAGGCAATCGAGCAATACATGACTAGTTCACTCAACTAATTAAGGCATCTTAGACAACAGAGCCCTACTGTTTTTTGGCTCTGTTTGACGATTGACAGCAGACTAAAGTCTTGATTCTGTTTGACTTTGATTGTCAGCTCCAGAAGACTGAAAGCCAACCGAACGCATCAACGTCAAGATCTCACTGGGCAAAGCAATTTCGCTAGCCTTAAACCCCATCTTTAACTCCGGCACATATTTGCTTATCTCGTCGGAGCCGTAAAACTTCATCGACCAATTAGAAAAACGTCTCTTGGATAGCTTATCAATATCCAAAACTTGGATATCTTTATGCCTACGGTCAGCCAAAATAGATTTCCAAATTGGCTCAACGCAATTAGGATAGCCTTCTAAAATTTGACCAAAGATACCGCTGTCATAGAAAAGAACGCCAGTCACGCCCAACTTTTTATTCTTATGAACCGCATCCTCGAGAAGGTTCATCAAACCCAGAATACCAACGTCTGTGGTTGACTTACTAACGTAGCTTAATTCGATAAGTTCTTGAGGATTAAAACTGGAAAAGTCGATCTGTGAATCTTCTGAAAATGGCATCTTGCGCTGACTAATAACTGGTAAAAATTGGTACTTTTAAAAATTGTGAAGATTCTAATAAATATATTGGACAGAAACCATGGGTATAAGCCCTATGTCTATATCAATCATTCGACAAAAATTGATCTTTATCAAATAACTCTAACTATTTTTTATTGCAAAAGCATGACAAAAACTGGATTGCATTACGCAACTAAATGGCTCGCAATGAGTGCCTAATTTAGGTTTTATTCGCTTTGGTTGAGTAATTTTGAATGTGCCAGAAAGGCTAGAAAGTGGTCGGAGTACAAGGATTCGAACCTTGGACCCCCTGGTCCCAAACCAGGTGCGCTACCAGACTGCGCCACACTCCGACTAAGACCAATATTGTAACCTACCCGAGTATTTTTTAGCAAATATGCGCTATTTGGCTCGACTAGAGCTTTTATTTATAAGGCTTTAATTGCAAGCGACCTCGATTGTTTTACGCTCTGCCGATAGCTTCGCCATGATTTTGAAGCGATCCTCTAGGCTATTTTCAATGAAGTATTTAATAACAAACATAGGCAAATGAGAGTCAGGCTCTAAGACCCCCTCATACCTGATCACACTACCCAAAGTATTGGGCTCTACAAACCACTTACCAGAAAACCTTTTAGAGTCACCTTTGATTTGAGTGAACTCTGTTCCCTTGATGGGGTACTCAGTGTACTCAATTAAAGTGTGTAACTTGACCGTGAAAAATAAGATCTTTTCTTCAGCAGAGCGCTCTACCAATACCTTATTGTTAGATATACGCGTGGGCTTTGACTCTGTTACACCAGGTACTTTTTTCGCTGCCTCGTAATCAGTTAGATAACGATAAGCTTGGCAAGCTGTCAGTGGCGTTTGATAGCTCGCCGCAAACAAAAATGTGTCGTCTTGACGAATCACTTTTGCCTGAACATTAAAGCGATCATAGTCACCGTCGGCAAAGCAACATTGGTAGATTAGCAAGCCAATGATGGCAATTATTTTTTTCATAAGCCAATCATAATCTGAGAAGATAACTGAGCACCACAGATAGTGTTTGTTAATTGTTATGTATTAATAGCAGCGTTAGCCGCCACGATGCTTTGTATTGATTGATGAGCTCGATCTGATAGCTCCTGACGAGAATCAATATCACTAAGCGGCTCCAAGATATGTACATGCACTTCCATATTTGATGACTTGAGCATTTTTTTGATTGAGTCTATCAAGCCCATCTCACCAATAAAGGCAGTGATATCTGAATACCTACCCTGCTCTTTGTATGTAATGCAAATCGGTATGACTCTGGCCTTTGAATTAATTGCCGCTTGAAATAAGTTAGACCTAAAGGCCAATACCATCCTCCCATCGGTAGATGTTCCTTCTGGAAAGATGCAAACTTTTTTTGGGCTAATAAGGTACTTCGCCATCAAATTTAAAACTCTTTTGATATCTGATATTTTTTCTCTAACAATAAATATGGTGCCGATTCTTTTGGCAATCCAACCAAAGATGGGCCAGCTAGCCACATCAGATTTGGCAACAAATATCACGGGTGAAACTGTATTAATGACATGAATATCAATCCAAGATATATGATTGGAAACAAGCAAGGCAGATTGTCGATCGTTGAGTAATTGATGATTGCCATGAATCGTTAAATGAATCTTGAAAATGCTCAATAAAGTTCTAGACCAAATCTGAATCAGTTTTGATCGAAGCACATAAGGTAAAAATGGGAGTACGAGGCACTGGATACAAGCACTCAGAATATGCCCTATTAATAGAAATACTTTCATACACATAGCATCTCATATGACTATGTCACAAATGTGACATTGATTTGTCATCTTAGTTTCAAATAAGTCATGCCAAATGACTACTCATGAATCATTACAGAGCGATTTGGATCTCAGACGTCCATTTAGGCACATCAGGCTGCCAAGCGAAATATCTCCTAGACTTCTTAAAACACAATGACGCCGATAAGTTCTAC
>JALQYK010000096.1 GCA_023254115.1 Polynucleobacter sp. | reverse complement strand
ATATGTGGCGCAGCATTGACCCGATACCAGTTGAGTACTAGAACACAAATAATCTAAACCATTGATATTTATAGATTATTCAGAATATTAGGCATCTCAGCCCCAAGCTATTAGAATAGAGCCCATGAAAATCACTTTCCTAGAATTCGAACAGCCTATTGCTGAACTCGAACAAAAAATTGAAGAGTTACGTTTTGTTCAAGACGAGTCTGCTGTAGATATTTCTGAAGAGATCGGTAAGCTTTCAGAAAAGAGCCAACTGCTCACGAAAGATCTATATTCACGTTTGACGCCATGGCAAGTAGCCCAAATTGCGCGTCATCCACAACGCCCATACACCATGGATTATGTGAACAACATCTTCACAGACTTCCATGAGTTACACGGTGATAGAAACTTTGCTGATGACCAATCCATCATTGGTGGTTTAGCCAGATTCAATGGCATGCCTTGTATGGTGATTGGCCATCAAAAGGGTCGTGACACCAAAGAGCGCGCAATGCGTAACTTTGGTATGAGCCGCCCTGAGGGTTACAGAAAAGCCAAACGCTTGATGCGTTTAGCAGAAAAATTCAATATCCCAGTTTTCACATTTGTTGATACGCCAGGTGCTTTCCCAGGTATTGATGCTGAAGAGCGCAATCAGTCTGAGGCGATTGGTCACAACCTATTTGTGCAAGCTGAACTTAGAGTGCCCATCATCTCCACCATCATTGGTGAAGGTGGTTCAGGTGGTGCTCTAGCGATTGCGATGGGTGATGTGGTGCAGATGTTGCAATTTGCCACTTACTCAGTGATCTCTCCAGAAGGTTGTGCATCGATTCTTTGGAAGACGGCCGAAAAAGCTCCTGAAGCTGCGGAGCAATTAGCACTCACAGCACACCGCTTAAAAGCATTAGGCTTGATCGACAAAATTGTTAATGAGCCACTAGGTGGTGCGCATCGTGACCATGCTGGTATGGCTGCACTACTCAAGCGTGCGCTCGCAGACTCACTCAGACAATTCCAAACCATGGGTGTGGATGAGTTGCTCGAACGACGCCATGAGCGCTTGATGAGCTATGGTAAGTTCAAAGACAGCACCAAAGACAAATAAGCCAAGAAACACTAAAACACCGCCAAGTATCTTGGCGGTTGCTTTTAGTGGGGGGCTTGATTCCACAGTATTGCTTCATGCCACGGTGAAAGCTCATGGCGCAAACAATGTTTACGCCTTGCATGTACATCACGGCATTCAACAAGAAGCCAATCAATGGCAACAACATTGCCAAGCGATTGCCAAAAAATTCAAATGTCACTTTGACACCCAAAACGTTAAGCTCAATAAAAAATCTAATATTGAATCTCAAGCCCGAGAGTTGAGATACCAAGCTCTTTATGAGATGTGCCAACAGCATCAAATCAGTGACTTGCTCTTGGCGCACCACCTAGATGACCAGGCGGAAACTGTTCTGATTCAGTTGATGCGTGGTGCGGGAGTGGCAGGGTTGGCTGGCATGCCACCGGTTAAGGCAAATAAGACAAGCAAAACAAACAAAGCAAATACAACAAACAAAGAAAACAAAGCAAAAAACACAAAAGAAACCACCATTAACATTTGGCGACCATTCTTAAACATGCGTCGCCAAGAGTTGGAAGCGTATGCCAAAGAGCATCGATTAACTTGGATTGAAGATCCAAGCAATCAAGATGAGTCTTATCGACGCAACGCCATTAGAAAAACTATTTTGCCTGCGCTAGAAAAACAGCAAGTGGGCGCCACAGAAAATCTTGCCAGAAGTGCAAAGCACTTAGCGCAAGCTCAAGAGCTTTTGAACCAATTAGCTGATATTGATTTGGGTTTGATTGAAACAAAAGAAGGTTTATCAAAAACCAATCTCATTAGGCTCTACAAAACAAACCAAGCTAGGGCGTCTAATGCGCTGCGTAGATGGTTGCATCAACACCAACTCAGTTACCCAAGTGAAGAACGTTTAACTGCATGGTGGCAAGAGTTGCAGCAAAGTAGGGCAGATAGCAAACTCCAGTGGGAGCATGACCAGCAGTTGATTCGTTTGTGGCGAGGTCATTTGCGCATCAATCAACCAGCGCTTGCCAATAAAGACGTGGTGACTAAACAGCAAAGCAAGCAAGAGAGTGCTGGTGAATGGATCTTTAAAAAAATATCAGCCAGTAGCAAGAGCAAACAAGCGGGTATCCCAAAAGATCGTTTTGATGAAGTGAAGAAAAAAGGCTTGATCAACACCATGTCACGGCAGGGTAGTGAGAAGTTCAAGGTGCATGCAAAGCGCCCTAGAAAAACCCTCAAAAACCTCTATCAAGAAGCCAATATCCCACCTTGGCAGCGAGACATACCATTGCTATACATCGGAGATGAGTTGGTGGCAGTTGCTGGGATTGGTATCAGCGCTGACTGGCAAACGACTGAAGGCTCCAGAATTAGCCTAGAGTGGCAGCCTCACTAGATGCTCGCAAGCATTTCAAAGGTTTGAGGATATTTAGAAACCAATTTGATAATCAGTGCGGCTTGAGCATTTGGTTTAGCCCGACCTTGTTCCCAGTTTTCCACGGTTCTTGGATTGGTGCGAATAAAGTTAGCAAACACCGGGCGCGACAGACCCAGTTTCTCGCGAAGAGATGTCAGTTCATTAGCTGTTACTTCTGGGGTTGGTTTAATTGCCACTTTATATTTCTTGAGCGTTAATTTTCCTGCTCTCTCTTTTTTGAGAGCATCTACTCCTCCGCTTAGCTCAGAAAACAAATCACGTTTTTTCATGTTGACTCCTTGCTTTAATTTCATCTTCAAGTAGTTCTCTCAATTTCTTTTTTTGATCATGACTAAGCTCAGTACACTCATTTTTGTTGTAGATCGTGAAAAGATAAATCTGATACTCATTCACCCACCAGTAATAAATAATTCTTAAACCGCCTCTTTTTCCTTTACCTCTATTTGAGTCAGCGTAGCGAAGTTTTCTCAGACCTCCTGTGCCTTGAATGAGGTCACCAGAGGTTGGATTGTTCACAAGATATTCCTGTAACTTGCTGTACTCAAAGTCATTAAGGTAATCCTCGCGATATTTACTAAAAATTGGGAGTTCAATGAGGGTTGCATACATTCCCAAAATTATACGCAAGTTGCGTATATAATACACCTATTCTTTTAGTAGGGAAATAAAAATTGCAAAAATAATCTAAGTAACAAAATTAACCTGTATCTAATTAAACCCATCATTGATTAAGAGTCACAGGAATCTTTTTTGTATCAATCAGCTTGCTGATGCATCCTGTAAAGTTCAAAATAGGGTTCTAAAAATTCAGTAAATTTTCTAGCGGTCACGCCAACAATGAGTCTTTCAGAAATTACAACTAATCGCCAGTATGTTTATGCCCTAAGAGAAATCGAGTCCTTAATGCATGCTCAAGAGGGTACTGCTGAAGGTTTTAGACTGGTTGGACTAGTCTCAATTGTTCAGAATTTTGAGAGAAACAAATTGGCTGCTAATTTTGAGTCAATTTCAACCATTCCAGTTAAATGCACTAGATAGTGATTCTTCGGTTGAAATTCTCATTAAACCGACCTTAAACGTGTAAAATCACATTTTTGTTTGATTGCGCACCTCTGTGGTGCGATTTTTACGATATTTCCTACAAATGGCACTAATTGTTCATAAATATGGTGGCACGTCGATGGGCTCT
>JALQYK010000085.1 GCA_023254115.1 Polynucleobacter sp. | reverse complement strand
AACTCATCAAATCATGGGGGCGTATATAATTGCGCTCTTCACGGAGAGATGGATGAGTGGTTTAAGTCACACGCCTGGAAAGCGTGCGTAGGTTAATAGCCTACCGCGGGTTCGAATCCCGCTTTCTCCGCCAAGTCAATTTAAAAAGCCCTAAGTGATCTTAGGGCTTTTTGTTTTATATGTAATACCGACAAGACTAAATTAGTCATTTGACGGGTGTCTTGCTGAGTAATTTGACACCATTTCATAGAGTACTGGCAGAACAATCAATGTCAATAAGGTGGCAGTTACCAAACCGCCAATCACAACAATTGCCAAAGGCTTTTGAGTTTCAGAGCCAATACCGGTTGAGAGAGCCATGGGCAATAAACCCAACATGGCCAATAAAGCTGTCATAAGAACTGTTCTCAAGCGCTCAACCGAACCCTTGATCACAGCCTCCCTCAAACTCAAGCCCTCTTCTCTTTGCAATTGATTAAAGTAGGTTACCAAAATAACCCCATTAAGAACTGCTTGGCCAAATAAGGCAATAAAACCAATAGCCGCAGAAACAGATAAGGCCGTACCCGTCACAAATAATAAGAAGACCCCGCCAATCATCGCAAATGGAACATTTGAAATAATCAAGAAAGCACTTTGCAGTGAATTGAATGCATTAAATAATAGGAAGAAAATCACCAAGATAGATATTGGTACAACTATTGCCAATCTAGCCATTGCACGCTCTTGGTTCTCAAACTCACCAGACCATTGGATACTGACATCATTAGATCTGATATTTTTTGCGACCCGATCCTTCATATCAGCGACCACACTGCCCATATCCCTGCCTTGAATAAAGATACCGATTGATGTCACACGTTGACCATTCTCACGACTAATATTCATAGCGCCTGAAATTGTTTTGAAATTCATCACCTCAGACAAAGGTATTTGCGCACCGTTGGGTGTCGACACCAAAGTAGTGGGCAAGTTGCCTAAAAATCTTTCAGATTCTTTCAATCTAACTACGACAGAAAAGTGACGCTCCCCCTCCCACAGCTCAGTAGCAGCCTTACCTCCCAATGAAGTTTCGATCACATCCTGAAGATCTCCCACATTCAAACCATATCTTGATGCTTGAGCCCTATCAATTTCCAGAATAAATTGTGGCAACTCACCATCACGATCCACAAAAGCTCTACTAACACCATCAACCTCAGTCACCTGTTTAACAATTTGCCTAGCAATATCTTTATTTTTAACTAGGTCATCACCAAGGACTTTAATAACAATTTGTCCATCAATTTGCGAAATACTTTCTAGTATGTTGTCCCGAACTGGCTGAGAGAAGTTAAATTTTGTACCAGGCACCGCCTTCAAATTACGGTCAATTTCAGCAACGATGTCTGGTTTTTTGTGCCAAATCCTCCACTGATTTTCCGGCTTCAAATCAACTAACAACTCCAACTGGTTAATTAATTTAGGATCTGTGCCGTCATCAGGTCTACCAACCTTAGAAATAACTGTGGCAACTTCGGGTGTCTGAGAAATAATACTTCTGACCATTTTTGCCCGCTCTTTGGCCTCAGATATTGAAACTGAAGCAGGCAACTCAACGTTAACCCACATTGTTCCTTCATCTAGCTCTGGTAAAAATTCGCTACCTAAGAATTTACCAACAACCACAGTCATCAACATCAAACCTAACGCAATTTTGATCACCTGTTTTTTACTATCTAAAGCTTGGCGCAAAATGCGGTCATATTTTTGTTTGCACCAATGGATCAAACTAGTATCTTCATGAGAAATATCTTTTTTCAAGAAAAGATGGCACAGCATCGGAATCACTGTCAAAGAAACTATCAACGAACCAATTAGCGCAGAAGTGACGGTATAAGCCATAGGGGCAAATATCTTTCCCTCATGACGCTCTAAAGTAAAAATCGGGATATGGGCAGCAATAATAATGATGATTGAGAACAGTGTGGGTCGCCCCACCTCTGATGCCGCTTTAAATATTGCCCTTTTACGCTCATGAGCATCGTTGATCTGTCGATCACTTAACTCTCCTAGGCGCCTAAAGATATTCTCCACAATAATTACCGCACCATCGACAATGATGCCGAAATCCATCGCACCCAAAGATAAAAGATTGGCTGGGATACCAACGATAGTTAAACCAATAAAAGTTGATAAAAGTGCTAGCGGAATAGTGATGGCGACAATCGCAGCTGCCCGAACATTTGCCAAGAAAATATAAAGAACGCCAACCACTAGAAGTGCGCCCTCAATTAAATTAATAAAAACAGTCTTAAGTGTTTTATTGATTAACCAGGAGCGATCATAGTAAGGCTCAATTTTTACGCCTCTTGGCAAAATTTCTTCATTGAGTTTTTCAACTTTCTCTTTGATGCCGGCCAAAACTCTACTAGGGTTCTCACCTTTACGCATCAACACAGTGCCCACGACGATATCATCGTCATCATCTTGAGCCATGGAGCCTTGTGGGGGTGCATAAGATACAACCACATCGGCAATATCCCTCACCAAAATGGGCACACCTCTATTTTCTGCAACAACTACAGCACTAATATCGGCAGAGGAACGGAACATACCAATAGAACGTAATAAAAACTGTTGACTACCAGACTCAACCCGACCGCCACCAGCGTTTGAATTTCCACGGGAAATAGCATTAAATAACTGCGCCAAGGTGATTTTGTAATCACGCATCTTTGCCAAATTTGGATTGACGACATACTGTTTTGCTTGCCCACCAATGGTTACTAAATCAGCAATACCTGGTACTTGTCGCAAATGCTTTTCAACCACCCAGTCTTGATAAGTTCTCAGCTCTTGAGTGGTATGACCTAAACCCGTTAATCTAAATCGATAAATTTCACCAATAGGTGTTGATAGTGGCGCAATGTCTGGCTTAACACCCTCTGGCAAATCGACTTTTCTTAATCGCTCAATCACCTGTTGTCGAGCAATTAAATCCGTTGATTTGTCATTGAAGGTCACCATCAAAAATGACAAGCCAAATTGAGTGTGTGAAAAAACTCGAATTGAATTTGGAATACCAGCCAATGCAATTTCAATTGGAATAGTGACTTGCTTTTCAACCTCTTCTGCAGCTCTGCCAGGATATAGGGTGATCACATTTACCTGTATATCCGTGACATCAGGAAATGCTTCAACTGGTAAATTCTTAAATGAAATTACACCAGCAATCAGCAGCGTTAGAAGCCCTAAACCAATAAATAACTTTTGATTTAAGGCGAAATTGATAATCCGATCTAACATGCGATCACCTAGGTTAATTTCTCTTGGTCAATTGATTGAAGTAAGTTTGAATTGTATCAATCCAACCAGTCTTACTAACATCACTCTTAACGTGCTCTCGCAAGATCTCATTGAGATATAAAGACCCTTCAACAATGACTTTATCTTCCATCTTTAATCCATCAGTGATCTCAGTTTTATCGGCAAACTGAGATCCAACCTTAACCTCTTTACGTACAAATTGATTTAATTCAGTTTCAATAAATACATAGTGCTTATCACCAATTAAAATTACTGCCTTAGAGGGGACCACAATGCCCTCCACACGAGCCAAAGGAATCTCAGCCTGAATAAACATTTCAGCCCTAAGTCTCATGCTGTCATTTGGAACTGAGACCCTAACCTTGACGGTTCTAGTAACTGGATCTATGAAGTCAGCAATATGAATAATCTTTCCCTTTAACTTCTCAGCAGGCATAGTGTTATTAAATAAGGTGACATCTGTGCCCTCAGTAAACCTACCAATATCCACCTCAGATGCCTCTAACACTGCCCATAGATTTTTAGGGTCGGTAACTGTGAAGATAGGCCCATTTGATAAATCAGAAGAGACTTCACGGCCCGGGTATACATTTCTCTCAACCACAACACCTGAAACAGTAGTCTTTAGAGGGAACTTCTGATCCACTGTTTTATATCCAGCACCCAAAGATTTGATCCTAGAGCTAGCTCTATCAAACTCTGCAATTGCTTGCGCAGCGTCTGCAGAAATTTGCTCAAACTCTTTCTTGGCCAGAATTCCGTGATCAAACAACTCTTTTGAGCGTGTTAAGTTCGCTTTTGCCAATACAGCCATGGCTTCAGATTTTTTCGCATCAGCTTGCGCTTGCCCAAATTCAGGCGATTGAATAACAGCTAAAGTTTGTCCACTTTCAATTTTTTGTCCCAATTGCACATCAACTGTATGAATTCGCCCCGCAAATGGGCTGAATACTTTCGCAGTTTTGTCTTCATCCCAAACAAGACGACCAGGAAGTGTCAATGTATGGTTAGCCCCCAACTCCAAAGAGACAGACTTGATGCCATTAAGAGGTTTCTTTACGCCCGGGAATGAAACTGCATCCCCCTGAATAACTGGCTCAACACTGATGTGACTTGGCTTGTAAACACAACGTGCAAAATTGACAAGCACCATAGCTAAAACCAAAAAATAGATAACTCTTAAAATTTTTCGGTGATGAGTTTGCCAAAAATCTTTCGGTACTGAAGGCAAATTCTCTTGAACCTGATGAATAACTAAAGACTCTATCGCTTTAAACTTTTCGATATAAGCCCTAGATTGGATTTGATTTTTTTGAGCTTTAAATAACTTGATAAAAGTTTCTTTAATAAGATCAAGTAACCAAGCAAGCAGCACAAAAAAGTCTTTAATAAATTGTCCCAATGTTTTCATTTTTATTCTTCTACCTGTATTGCCAATTTAAATGCACTCAAACTTTTTGCAAAATCAGCTCTTACTTGTGCTGCCTCTGTACGAGCCTGCCTTAAAGATCTTCTAGCATCCACCAATTCCAAAACTCCAATTGCCCCTTTTTTATAGGCAAATTCCGCGGCATCTGCAATTTGTTCTGCGCCTGGCAAAATGTCTAATAGAACCTTATTTAGCCTATCTTGATAAGCTCGCAGCTCTCCCTCTTGCTGCTCCAGCGCGACCATTGCATCACGCTCAGCTCTTAGTTGACCATCTCTGGCTTTATAGTATTCAGCTTCAGCTCTTAATGCCTCGCCCTGATATTGATGGCGCACAAATAATGGGATCGTTAGATTCACCATATATGTGTTAATCGTGCCATTTTGCGTTGAACCAGTGACAGGAAAATGGTTGTACTGCAAACCAACCGTTACATCTGGAACCTTCAGAGATCGGGCTAAATTCCTAGAACTCTCTGCAGAAATAGTTCTATTCTTGAGAGATTGCAGATCATCACGGTTCGAAATCTTTTCCCATGGGATAACTGGCAAATCCAAATTATGGTTAGGCCAATCAGCAGATAAATTACTTTGATTAATTGTTTTATTAAATGCTAAAACTTTAGCAATAGATGACTTAGCTCTGTACAAATCAGCCTTCGCATTTTTGTACTCATTTTCCGCCCTAGAAATATCTAAGGTGATTTTATTTAAATCCATTCTAGAAATATCACCAGCCTTGTATCTGATTGAAGCCGTCTCTAAAACTTTCTTATTCAGCTCAACTATGTCTGATAAATCACGCTCTTTTTGTTGCGCACTAAGCCCCTCATAAAACAATTGCTCAATATTAACTAGCACTGCCCTTTCAGCATATTTCAAAAAATACTGGGATGCCAATTCAGCAGCTGTTGCAGCATTCACTCTATGTTTAGCTTTACCACCCAACTCAATGAGCTGATCTATTCTGATTGAACTATCAACCTTCTTTGTACCTTGAGGGCTTTGACTTGGGTGCGGATTAATAGAGTCAGCACCTACGGTCAGATTTGGATTTGGGCGTTGCTCCGCTATGACACGATCAGCAATGGCTAACTGGTGCTCTAATCGATAAGCAGCTAAATCAGGGCTGCATTGCACGGCTCTTTCTAGTGCATGCTTTAAACCTAGAGTTGCTGGTGCTTGAGTCGTGCATGAAACCTTATCCACCCCTTCGGCTTTATCTGATTTGGTAGCCTGGGCATTAATCGATGATGACAAACATGCCAACAGCAAAGTTAGGAATACAGATGCTCTTGGTGGCAATTTAATTTTGATCATGTTCCATTAACTCAATCACTTAGATATTTCATGCATATCTTTATAAGATTTAAAAAGGTTTCCCCTAAATCCATCATGGTCTTTATTGTTACATGAAAAGCCCACAAAAAAAGGGGCCGAAGACCCTTTTTATCCGCAACCGAGAACCTAAATAAAAGTTAGCTTTTACGACTTAAAAAAGCCTGCACTTCACCAACAATACCTCTTCGGAATGCCAACACACAAACCACAAAGATGACACCGAGCACAATGGTGCTAAATGAGCCAATGCCAGCCAAGTAGTTTTGCAGACCAACCACTACTGTTGCACCAACAATTGGTCCAAAAATGGTGCCAATACCGCCAAGAATTGTCATCAAAACGACTTCTCCAGACATGTGCCAGTGAACATCTGTGAGGGAAGCCAACTGGAATACCAATGATTTAGTCGATCCAGCAACACCAGCTAATGATGCAGAAATTACAAAAGCCATTAATTTAAATTTAGCAACGTCATAACCCAAAGAGATGGCGCGTGGCTCGTTCTCACGAATTGACTTAAGGACTTGTCCAAATGGTGAATGAATCGTTCTCAAAATGGTGGCAAAGCCCAAAACAAAAATAGCTAATACAAAGTAATACAAGGCTGTATCTGATGACAAATCAATCAAACCCAAGAAATGACCACGAGGCACGCCTTGAATACCGTCTTCACCATGCGTGAATGGCAATTGCAATGCCAAGAAGAAAATCAATTGCGATAAAGCCAAAGTGATCATGGCAAAGTAAATACCCTGACGTTTGATCGCCAAAGAACCGAAGATATAACCAGTAATGCCCGCATAAGTCATGCCAGCCAAAACACCTAACTCTGGAGTCCAGCCCCACTCTTTACATACGTGCGAAGTGATGTAGGCTGCCCCACCAAAAAATGCCGCATGACCAAAAGATAGTAAACCGGTATATCCTAAAAGCAAGTTAAACGCGCAAGCGAATAAGGCAAAACAAAGGACCTTCATCGCAAAGACGATGTAAATAAAATCTTGCAATGGCAGTAAAACTAATAATGCCAACAATATCCAATAAAGTTTTTGAGAATCTATTTTCATTTTTCTTTCCCAAATAAACCGGCTGGGCGCAATAACAAAACAATCGCCATAATCACAAATATCACCACACCTGATGCTTCTGCATAGAAAACTTTAGTCAACCCCTCTAGCAAGCCCAAAGTCAGGCCTGTCACGATGGAACCCATGATCGAGCCCATGCCGCCAATCACAACCACAGCAAACACAACAATGATGAGGTTGGAACCCATGATTGGGTTCACTTGAAACACAGGTGCAGCCAATACACCTGCAAATGCTGCCAAAGCAACACCAAAACCATAAGTCAAAGTGATCATCAAAGGCACATTGATACCCAATGCTTGGAGTAATTTTGGATTTTCCGTACCAGCTCTTAAATAATTACCAAGTTTGGTTTTTTCAATCACGTACCAAGAAGCAAAGCACACAGTGAGTGATGCAACAATCACCCACAAACGATATTTCGGCAGGAATAATCCTAGACTTTCAATTTGGATACCACCTTGTAGAGCTTCAGGGACACCATAACTCTCACCAGAGATACCGTACCAATGACGGAACATCCCCTCTGTCACCAACGCCAAGCCAAAAGTCAGCAATAAACCATATAAATGGTCTAAGTGATAAAGACGCTTGAGCATCGTCTTTTCAATCAGAATACCAATAGCACCAACAATAATTGGAGATAAAAAGAGAGCTACCCAGTAGTTCACAGATAGGTCAGGCATACCCAACCAGTTACCCAGTTGAGTAAGCCCTATCCATGAAATAAAAGCACCGAGCATGTACTGCGCACCATGTGTGAAATTAATCACATTCAGCAAACCGAAAATGATGGCTAAGCCTAGACTTAAGATTGCATAGAAAGAACCATTGATCAGTCCCACTAGCAATTGAGCGACTAAACCTTGAGGCGTAATGCCTAACCATTCAAACATGATGCGTTACTCCGTGTTCTTCCGAAAGATTACTTCTTAACCAATTTACATACTGACTTAGATAGCGGCAAAGTAGCATCCTTAGCTGGAATCACCGCACGTACATGGTAGTAATCCCATGGTGTTGTAGATTCAGCAGGCTTCTTCACTTCTAATAAGTACATGTCATGTTCAAACTTACCGTCAGCACGAATCACACCTTTGAATAAGCCATCATTGATAGGTGTTGAACGCAACTTAGCCATCACAGTGTTTGTGTCATCAGATTTAGTTGCTTCAACTGCTTTCAAGTAGTTCATCACAGATGAGTACACACCAGCATGAACCATGGTTGGCATACGCTTGTGTTGCGCAAAGAAACGCTTAGACCAAGCACGAGTTTGGTCATTAAAGTCCCAATAGAAACCCTCTGTCACAGTCAAACCTTGAGCTGTTTTAAGACCCAATGAGTGCACGTCTGTAATGAACATCAACAAAGGCACGATTGTTTGCTTTTGTGAAATACCAAATTCAGCAGCTTGCTTAATTGAGTTAATCGTATCAGCACCAGCGTTAGCTAAACCAATCACTTGTGAGCCAGATGACTGGGCTTTTAACAAGAAGCTAGAGAAGTCGCTACCTGGGAATGGGTGACGTACAGAACCAACTACAGTACCACCAGCAGATTTAACAACGGCAGATGTATCGCCTTCTAAGCTGTGACCAAATGCATAGTCAGCAGTCACAAAGAACCAGCTCTTCTTGCCAGCTTTAACCATTGCGTTACCTGTGCCAGCTGATAAGGCATATGTGTCATAGGTCCAATGAACGTTGGTTGCTGTACATTTTGCGCCAGTAATAGCACTAGATGCCGCACCAGAAATCAAAGTGATTTTGTTCTTTTGCTCAGCCACTTCCATTGCTGCTAGAGCGGCACTGGTTGTCACCAAGTCAACAATCACGTCAACTTTTTCTTTATCAAACCACTCACGTGCTTTGTTAGCTGTGATGTCAGCTTTGTTTTGGTGGTCAGCTGAAATCAATTCAATTTTTTTACCAAGTACAGTTTTACTCTTTGAGAAATCCTCAATCGCCATACGGGCTGCAACCACAGAGCCTTGGCCTGACAAATCTGAATAAGCGCCCGACAAGTCTGTCAAAACACCAATCTTAACCACATCATCACTCACTTTTTGAGCTTGTGCGCCAACAGCCATTGCCGATAAGCAAAGCGCTGTAACAGCTTGTGCAATCATTTTTTGTTTCATACTCGGTCTCCTAGTTGCAAATTAACTAAATAGTTTGATTAAGTTCAAAGGGACAAACTAAACACCCAACAAAACATTCAACTCAGCCATATTGCTGGCCAAATCTTCCTGCTTAACCACCTTCACCACCTGACCATGTTCAATCACATAGTGCCTATCAGCCAATGGTGCTGCGAATCTAAAGTTTTGCTCTACTAATACGATGGTGAAACCACGCTGACGTAGATCCGTTACAGCCTGCCCAAGTTTCTCAACAATGACTGGAGCCAAACCTTCTGTGATCTCATCTAACAAAAGTAACTTCGCGCCAGTTCTTAGGATTCTGGCCATCGCAAGCATTTGTTGCTCACCACCAGATAAACGGCCACCTGGACTATTGCGACGCTCCTTTAAATTAGGGAACATGGTGTAGATTTCTTCAACACTCATGCCACCTTCAGCCAAGGTAGGCGGTAACATCAAATTTTGTTCGCAACTCAAGCTTGTAAAAATGCCCCTTTCTTCAGGGCAATACCCCACACCAAGACGAGCAATTTGATGGGGTTGTAATGTAGTTGTCTCCTGCCCCTGTATCTGAATACTTCCGGTTCTTTTCCCAATCAAACCGCAAATCGCGCGCAAAGTAGATGTTCGACCTGCGCCATTGCGACCTAACAAGGTAATGACCTCACCATCGGCAACTTCAAGGTTAATACCATGCAACACATGGGATTCCCCATACCAACCATGTAGATTTTCAATTTTTAAAACTGTATGACTCATTAGTGCGCCCCCAAAGTTGCATTTGTAGAGCTGCCCATATAAGCCTCAATCACCTGTGGATTATTTGATACCTCAGCATAGTTACCGCTGGCAATGATTTTGCCTCGCTGCAAAACAGTAATTGTGTCAACAATTGAGGATACAACTTTCATATTGTGCTCAACCATTAGTACGGTTCTTCCAGCAGAAACCTTCTTAATAAGCTGGGTGACTTTCTCAACATCCTCATGCCCCATTCCTTGAGTTGGCTCGTCTAGCAACATCAAATCCGGACTCATGCCTAATGTCGTAGCAATCTCTAAGGCACGCTTACGGCCATAAGGCAAGCTTACCGCTGTATCTTTGGCATAGCTTTCCAAGCCCACCTGCTCAATGTAAGTCATGGCTTCATCATTAAGATGATTAAGTGTGCTCTCGCTCTTCCAAAAATGCATGGATGTGCCAGTTCTTTGCTGTAGAGCTAATCGAACATTCTCCAACACGCTAAGATGCGGAAACACGGCTGAAATCTGGAAGGATCTCACCATGCCAATTCTGGCAATTTCTGCAGAACTCTTATGAGTAATGTCCTGACCCTTATAAATGATCTGGCCAGCCGTTGGGGTAATAAATTTAGTGAGCAAATTAAAGCAAGTGGTTTTACCCGCACCATTGGGTCCAATCAACGCATGAATGGTTCCTGCTTTTACCTGTAGGTTGACATCACTAACAGCCACGAATCCTGAGAACTCTTTGGTGAGCTGCTTCGCTTCAAGTATCACATCTGACATATGAGCCACATTTTCTTTAAATCTAATTGACCTCATAAGAGGCTTAACTGAGTCAATATAGAGAGAAGATGACTAGCTCACAATAAGGGATTGTCCTATGGAATACCCTTAATTATTCGGAAAGTTGCGCTGTTTTAGGAAGTGGCTCTAGCAAAGATATAACTAATGGTTATTTTGGTGATTTTTGCTGCACTTTTGCAGTGACTAATTGTGGATGAAGATGGTGCATGTTGATGCGAATCTTTGAATTTACTTCTCAACAAACGCACGCTCGTATACATAATCACCCAACTCACCCAAACTTGGGGATACTTTGAAGCCCCTGGCATCCAACATCTCAGAAATTTCTTTAAGCATCGATGGGCTGCCACAAATCATGCCACGATCAACTGCTGGGTCTAACGGTGGCAAGCCAATATCTTTGAATAACTGACCGTTTTCAACTGCCGTTGTTAAACGCCCGGTGTGTTTGAATGCTTCTCGTGTCACAGTTGGGTAATAAATCAACTTTTCTCGCACCATCTCACCCAAGAATTCATCATTGGGTAACACATTCCGAATATAGTCTTCATAGGCTAATTCACTCACCAAACGCACGCCGTGAATTAAAACAACTTTCTCAAACTTCTCATAAGTCTCTGGGTCGCGAATAATGCTCATAAATGGTGCCAGACCTGTCCCAGTACTGAACAAATACAGATGCTTACCCGGATTTAAGTCATCAATCACCAAAGTGCCCACTGATTTTTCGCTCACCAAGATGGAATCACCTACTTTGATGTTTTGCAAGCGCGATGTTAGTGGGCCGTTTTCTACTTTGATACTCAAGAACTCCAAATGCTCTTCATAGTTAGGGCTTGCAACACTGTATGCGCGGACCAACGGCTTACCCTCAACCTCTAAGCCAATCATCAAAAAATGTCCATTACGAAAACGCAATGATTTATTACGAGTGGTTGTAAAACTGAATAAGGTGTCATTCCAATGCTTAACAGTCAGCACCGTTTCTGTGTTGTATGTGGCCATGTTTTCCTGAACTAATTTGATGCAAGTCTGATGACTTGTTGAATGCCAAACATTTTAAACGCACCAAGATTGCTCACTAACAGTTATGGCCTCAATATTTAAGATTTAGTTGATACTAATCAGTTACTTATTTATCCGAAGTGTATTAAATAAATGTCGTCCAGAACTACAAATTTAATAAATTCTGCATATACTAAGCACCTGAAATTATGCTTAATGTCACAACCGGAGATTAGACAAAATGAAATTAATCAGCACACTACTCGCAGCTTCTTTGCTCGCATCTGCACCAGCATTTGCCTCCAAGGAAATCGCAACCAAAAACGCATGTATGGGTTGCCATGCTGTTGACAAGAAAATTGTTGGTCCAGCATACAAAGATGTTGCCGCCAAATACAAAGGTCAAGCTGATGCAGTTGAAAAGCTAGCAAAAAAAGTTAAGGCTGGCGGCTCTGGTGTTTGGGGTCCAGTACCAATGCCAGCTAATGCTGCTATTAGTGAAGCAGATGCAAAAACAGTTGTTAAGTGGATTTTGGACGGCGCGAAATAATTTAAGATTAAGTCGTTAAAATCCAAAAATGGCTGGGATACCAGCCATTTTTTATGGTAGTAAGATACAGTACACAATTATGCGCACATACGATCACCCACTAAGAACCGTTCTTCATGAGGAAGTTCATGCAAGACCTCCTGTAGCTTTATGGCCTAGAGATCGTATTTTCAATCAGGCATTTTTACTAAACGCCAAAGATCGCACCAAGCAATTGGAGTGGATTAACTCTATTGGCTTAAAAATGAATCAAGCTGCCGACCCTCATCATGGTCAAAGCTTCAGAATTATTGAATTACAAGCTGCGCCACAACGCATCATCATCAAATGGGAGCTACACGGCGAATTCGCTTCAATCTCTGCAGTGGTTCAGCAAACTAATTTGCTTGATCAACCCCATATCAGAACTCGCCAAGCCATTGAAGAGCAAGTAAATCATTTATTGGCAACCCTTGGGGTTAGCGCTATTCACGAATCAGGTGGCTTACGTATTGCAGCAATGGATGTGGCTTTCGAAGATCGCCCATTATTTAACGGCGCAGAAGAAGTGTCACAGATTTTCTCTGGCAATACCTTGCTAGGTAGCACTATCTTGAGTAGTCAAAAAGCTCAACTGTGGACTGATCTTCAAATTAATGAAGATGGTTACATTTCCTATCTAGTTCCGCATGTTGGTATGGGTTCACGACAAGCAGGTCGCGTTGCAAGACGCATCACCGAAACAGAAACATATCGCATGGCCTCCATGCTTGCCTTCCCAGTTGCCAAAAGTTTGTCCGGCCCCCTTCGTCAGGCCGAGGCAGAACTAGCAGAGTTATCTAAAGAGATTTCAAGTGCGCAAAGTCAACTATCCACAGCACCCAATGCTGATGGGGAATTTTTACATCGCATTTCAATGCTCGCCTCGAAAATTGAAGAGTGGATTTCTGAACATGGCTTACGTTTCACGGCATCTGAAGCCTACAGCCAATTAGTTCACAAGAATCTAGAAGAACTCAATGAGTCATCCGTTCCTGGCGTACAAACATTATCTGAATTCATGGATCGTCGCTTTGCCCCGGCCATGAGCACCTGCTCTTGGACACAACGTCGCCTCAGAGAACTTTCTGACAGAATCTCAAGAACCACACAAATCTTGCGCACCCGCATTGAGTACGTGAACGAGAGTCAGACACAACAATTACTTGCCAGCATGGATCAGCGCGCACAACTACAACTGCGCCTACAAGAAACAGTTGAAGGTCTATCTGTTTTGGTACTCACCTACTACGCAGTTAGTTTAATTATTTATATGGCCAAAGGCGTGAAAGAACTAGGTTTGGGACTATCGCCTGAACTAATTGGTGCAGCCTGCGCGCCACTGATTGCATACGGCATTTATCGCGCTAATCAACTAAGAAAAAAGAAGTTTGAGTCTGAGTAAGATCCGACTGATTACTTAAGCATATCCAAAGCCAAGGCTTCTGCGACTTTAATACCATCGACACCTGCGGATAGAATGCCTCCAGCATAACCAGCACCCTCACCTGCAGGATAAAGACCTTTCACATTCAAGCTCTGATAATTTGTGCCACGTGTGATGCGAATTGGTGATGAAGTTCTGGTTTCAACACCAGTTAAAACTGCATCTGGCATTGAGAAACCCTTAATTTGTTTTTCAAAAGCGGGTAAAGCTTCACGCATCGCTTCAATCGCAAAGCTAGGCAAAGCTTCTGCTAAATCTGTCAAATGAACACCTGGTTTATATGATGGGATCACACGACCAAATTCATGAGAGGGTCTGCCAGCAATAAAGTCTCCTACCAACTGTCCTGGAGCCTCATAAGTTTTGCCACCCAACTCAAAAGCTTTTGACTCCAGAGCTCTCTGAAAATCAATACCTGCGAGAGGGTTTTCTGCACTAGCGCCATAGTCACTGGGATCAACGTTCACAACAATACCAGCGTTTGCATTACGCTCATTACGCGAGTATTGACTCATGCCATTAGTGACAACACGATTCTCTTCTGATGTGGCTGCAACCACCGTACCTCCTGGGCACATACAAAAGCTATACACTGCTCGACCATTTTTAGCATGGTGAACTAACTTGTAATCAGCTGCACCAATCAAAGGATTGCCTGCATGAGGGCCCAAACGGGCTTTATCAATCAAAGACTGTGGGTGCTCAATCCGAAAACCTACTGAAAAGGGTTTGGGCTCAATATAAACGCCCGCTTGATGTAATGCCTTGAATGTATCTCTTGCACTGTGTCCTAACGCCAAGACCACATGATCTGCCTCAACTACCTCACCACTTTCAAGGCGCAACCCTCTTAGCTGCCCATCTTGTATGTCAAAACTAATAACTTTTTGTTGAAAGCGAATTTCACCACCTAGATCAATGATCTCTTGGCGAATTTTTTCAACCATTCCAACTAGACGAAAGGTACCTATATGAGGCTTGGCAACATAGGCAATTTCTTCTGGTGCGCCTGCCTTAATAAATTCTTCAATAACCTTGCGACCATAAAACTTAGGGTCCTTAATTTGGCTATAGAGCTTGCCATCCGAGAATGTGCCCGCACCACCTTCGCCAAATTGCACATTAGACTCTGGATTAAGAATTTTTTTACGCCACAACCCCCAAGTATCTTGAGTTCGCTCACGCACCTGTTTTCCACGCTCTAAAACAATTGGCTTAAAACCCATCTGCGCCAATATCAAGGCGGCAAAAATACCACATGGCCCAAATCCAATTACTACTGGGCGTTTCTTGAGCTCTGCTGGCGCCTTGGCAACATAGTGATAACTTGTATCAGGCGATGGGCGAACATGAGGATCATGCCCCCATTTTTTAAGCACCTTCTCTTCGTCTTTGATAGATAAATCAATCGTATAAATAAACGAGAGTGCAGTATTTTTTCTTGCATCATGACTGCGCTTAAATACCGTGAACCGAACCAAGTCTTTGGAGGAAATGGATAAACGCTTTAAGATAGCCGCTTCAAGCTCTTCTGGAGCATGATTAACAGGCAAACGCAGTTCAGTAATACGAATCATAGGGCTATACGATACACAATCTGTCAATAAAGTCAGAAATCATGTCAGAAAAATACACAAATATTATTCAAGAAACTCAGGATTGGGTTGTCAAAGCTGTGATTGGCTTGAACCTCTGCCCTTTTGCAAAAGCTGTTCATGTCAAGGAGCAAATCAAATACGTTGTGAGCGAAGCCCGCTCCGTAGAAGCTCTACTTGAAGAACTTGCCAAGGAACTCGAATACTTGGCAGAAGTATCTCCTGAAAAAACCGATACCACTTTACTGATTCATCCTTATGTCCTACAGGACTTTTTGGACTACAACGATTTCTTGGAATTGGCAGACAGTCTCCTGGAAGAATTGAAGTTGGATGGCGAATTGCAAATTGCCAGCTTTCATCCACAGTATCAGTTTGCCAACACCGAATTTGATGACATCACAAATTTCACCAACCGCTCGCCCTACCCAACCCTTCATTTGATTAGAGAAGATAGCATTGATAAAGCTGTTGAGGCATTCCCTGAGGCTGAGGCTATTTTTGAAACCAATATGCAAACCATGGAAAAACTAGGTTTAGAAGGCTGGAAAAAACTATTCTCTAAACAGTAGAGCGCGACTCGCGAAGATAATCCACCAAGCGACCTATCACTGGTGGATTTGGACTGGTCATATATGACACCAAATAAGCTGCAATAAAGCTCGCAGGTATACCAAATGCCCCAGATGCAATTGGATCAACGCCAAACCAACGATCACCAAAAACGCCTGTGATTCTTGAGACAAATGGGTAATTCAACGCAATGTATGTACCACTCACCAATAAACCGGTAACCATACCAGCAATTGCACCCCATTGATTAATACGCTTAGAAAAAACTGCCAAAATTAATACAGCAAAAAATCCAGAAGCAGCCAACGAAAAAGCTGCACCGACCAAAAATAATATGTCACCTGGTCGAAGCGATGTGACATAAGCAGCAAATAAAGCAACCCCCAATAAGACGACCTTAGCAGCAGTCACACGCTTTTGGTGCGAAGCAGTTTTATCAATCAAATGATAATAAATATCATGTGAAAACGCATTAGCAATGGTCAAAAGTAAACCATCAGCTGTTGACAGTGCAGCAGCTAAAGCACCGGCTGCCACCAAACCTGAAATCACATAAGGCAAGCCTGTGATTTCTGGAGCAGCTAAAACAATCATGTCAGGTGATATAGATATCTCAGCCCACTGCACAAAACCATCCAAATTGATATCTGTCACAGATAAAACAGGTGGCTCCAATTTGCGCCATTGCAATACCCATGTGGGCAATTCTGCATATGAAACACCCACAAGGTTCTTAAACAAATCTAATTTCACCATGGCAGCCAAAGCAGGCACGCTCAGATAAAAGAGCGCCACAAAAAATAATGTCCAAAACACTGAGTAGCGTGTCGCCGATACGCTAGTAGTGGTGTAGTAACGAGTCAAAATGTGAGGCAGGCTTGCCGTGCCAAACATCAAACAAAATATCAACAAGATAAAGTTCCATTGATCCATGCTTAAAAAACCAACTGCTCGTTTGGCTGCTGGATCCATGGATGGCGTACTGACTTGACTCTTTAATTGGGCTTGGCGCTTTTCGTTTTGCCAAACCTCATATGCATTACTTGGGCTATTAGGGTACTCCGCTAGACGACGCTCAAGCGCTTTTAACTCTTTAAGAGGCAACTGATTAACGCGCGCATCTTGCAATGCCTTCTCAACTTGCTTCTTACCATCAAAATAAGATTGCGGTAAAGCCGCAATCTTTTTCTCATAACGAGCTACTTCTTTTTGATAATAGTCCCGCACCTTAACTTCTTCAGCCGTTACCTCAAAATCTCGCTCGTGATATTCAATTTCTTTAAGTACTTGTCCGTATGAAGCTTGAGGCAATAAAGAATCATGCTTTTTGTATGAAATCATGCCCAATGGCAATAACAGGGCAATCATCAAAATGATGTACTGAGAAACCTGAGTCCAAGTAACCGCCCTCATGCCACCCAAGAACGAACAAACCAAGATACCTGCCAAACCAAAAAAAACGCCAATACTAAATTCAACACCAATGAATCTGTTGACAATCAGACCCACACCTTGGATTTGCGCGACCAAATACACAAACGAGCAAACAATGGTGGCTCCCACCGCCACAATCCTTACTAAGCGGCTACCACCCTCTTTACCTTGGCTGTAACGAATCGCCAAAAAATCCGGAATGGTGTAAGAGCCAAATTTACGAATATAAGGAGCAATCAACATGGCGACCAAGCAAAAGCCACCCGTCCAACCAACAATAAAAGCCAAGCCTTTATAACCTGAGCTAAATAAGATTCCAACCAAACCAATAAAAGTAGCTGCACTCATCCAATCTGCAGCAGTAGCCATACCGTTAAAAATCGCAGGTATTTTTCTTCCAGCGATGTAGTAATCGTTCATGTCCGATGTGCGGCAAATCAACCCGATACTGGCATAAACAGCAATAGTGACAAACAAGAAAACATAGCCTAACCAAATACCTGGCCCACTATTTTTTTCAACCAATCCTAAAAAATAAACAAACAGCAAAAAACCTGCTGTAAAAAGCAGGTAATAAAAGCCGACTGTTTTTGATTCAGAACGAATGCGCATGGTTGGATTATCACTCAGACCAAAGAAAATAGGCCGGCACTCAATGAGTTGCCGGCCTAAAACTACCTGATGACGCTAATCAATCAGAATTAACTTGCTTCTTTGAGTTGATCCAAAATAGCAGGATTCTCAAGTGTTGAAACGTCTTGAGTTACTTCCTCACCCTTAGCTAGAACACGCAAAATACGACGCATGATCTTGCCAGAACGTGTCTTAGGTAAGTTATCACCAAAACGAATTTCTTTTGGCTTAGCAATTGGGCCG
>JALQYK010000073.1 GCA_023254115.1 Polynucleobacter sp. | reverse complement strand
AAACACGTTGCCGAAAAGTTTTACGAATCACAGCAAGCCTCAATAGAAAACTATAGCGTTTTCGATGCCAGAGGCCCACCTAACAGTCACGCTTAAACCCATTGCCAGCCAAGCTGGTGTTTTGCGTATTGTTAGGAGATTTACATGAAAGTATTTAAACGTACTGCCGTTGCGGTGGCGGTTTTGTTGGTGATTGGTAATCAAGCCAGTTTTGCTCATCAAACATTAGATGCTGTTGTGGTGACTGCGAACCCATTAGGTAGTGATATTAATGACATGGTTGCGCCGGTGAGTGTTTTGCGTGGTGATGAACTTGCCAAAAAGCAAAGCGGCACCTTAGGCGAGACACTTAGCCAATTACCAGGTATTAGCTCTACAAACTTTGGACCAAACTCTAGTCGTCCTGTTATACGTGGGTTAGATGGCGATCGTGTGCGCATCATGAACAATGGCGGTGCGAGCCTTGATGTTTCATCTTTATCAGCAGATCATGCTGTTGCTATCGATCCATTGTTGGTTGAACAAATTGAGGTAGTGCGTGGGCCGGCGGCGCTTCAGTATGGCGGCAGTGCAATTGGTGGTGCTGTGAACATCATTGATAACCGTATACCAAGGTCTCCAATTAATGGAGTTGATGGCCGAGCGGAGTTTCGTGCGGGTGGCCCAGAGATGGAAAGAGCTGGTGCCGCACTCTTAAATACAGGTAATGGCCAATTGGCAATACACGCCGATGCTGCATACAGAAAAACTGATAACTTGCGCATACCTGGAGATATTCACCCCGTTGGAGACCGTGATGCAAGAAAGCAAGGTTCAAAATTATTGAACTCCAATTCTGATCAACAGTCTGGGTCGGTCGGTGCGTCTGCCACTTCCGAACATGGCTATGCGGGGTTGTCTCTAGACACATATCGTAATGATTACGGCACAAGTCTTTTTGAGGCGGCTGGTCCTACGCGCATCAAAATGCAGCAGGATAGAGTAACTTTTGCAGCAGAACAAAGGAACTTGGATGGTAAGTTAGGATTAATTAGCTCATTACATGGTTCGATATCTCACACAGACTACAAGCATGATGAGTTGGCTGGCTCAGCAATTGAGGCAACTTTCAAAAACAAAGGTTGGGAAGGTCACTTTGGTGGAACTTTGGTGCCTGTCAATACAGCCTTTGGTCAATTAAAAGGTGCGTGGGGAGTCCAAGCGTCAAATAGTCAATTGCGTATGACGGGAGATGCTCCACTTGTTCCTAACGCAGATACAAGCGTAAAGGCAGTCTATATTTTTGAAGAATTAAGTTTTGGTAAAGATAGAGCCATCAATTTGGGTGGGCGTATTGAGGATGTCAGAGTTAAAGCGTTAGTTGGTAATGGCAACACAAATGAAGATAAAGGAGAGAAAAAATTTAAGCCATTCTCTGCGTCTTTAGGTTACCGTCATGGGTTAAATAATCTTTGGGCTGCAACTTCAAACCTCTCATATACCGAGCGGGCGCCAACACACTATGAGTTGTTTGCATATGGACATCACCATGCAACAGGCATGGAAGAACGCGGCAACCTTAATCAAAAAATAGAAAAAGGAACCACGCTAGATTTGGCGCTTAATTACAAAACAGAAGAATCAAAAGCCAGGTTAGGTGCTTTTGTGACTGAGTTCTCAAATTTCATTGAATTGAAGGACTCTGGGCTATTGCTAAATGGCGACTCAATTTATAACTTTGAAGGCATCAAAGCTCGTTTATATGGCTTGGAAGCGGACGGCCGTTTTCCGTTGTTAAAGAGTGTTTTTGCTAAGGCTGGTCAGATTGATTTGAGCTGGAAAGCGGACTATGTGCGTGGAGAAAACCGAACAACGGGAGGATCTTTACCAAGAATTGCCCCATTGCGTTTAGACGCATCCCTCATTTATACAGAAGGCAGATACTCAAGTCAGTTGGATGTGCGTCATGCGGCTTCGCAAAATCGCTATGACGATAGTTTGGGGGCAACATCTGGTTATACGATGATTGGTATGGGGGCGTCCTATAAAACAGCTATGCAGGGATTTAAGTCGGCTTATTGGTTTGTTCGCGTAGATAACCTGACTAATGAGGTTGCCCGTAATGCGTCGTCGGTTATGCGTGATGTCGCTATGGCGGGCTCTAGAAGCTTGCGTGCAGGACTTCGAGCTTCATTTTAAGACTGCGGCACTTCTGATTAGAAGGGCGCTATGGCGCCCCTTTTTGCTTTTTAACAGGACTTTTTAAAAAAAGTGTTGTTTTGGTCTTAAAAATATAGCCAATTAGGGGTTCTGGTCTTAGAATCACGCGCATGAACGCACCGCTAAAAGAACTTCAAGACGTATCCCCTGCAATTAAAGCCGAGGTTTTGGCGCAGGCTTTACCGTACATCAAAAAATATCATGGCAAAACCATTGTGATTAAGTACGGTGGTAATGCCATGACAGAAGAGCGCTTAAAAGAGGGTTTTGCTCGTGATGTGATTTTGTTAAAGCTTGTTGGCATGAATCCAGTAGTTGTTCATGGTGGCGGACCACAGATTGATGATGCTCTTAAGAAAGTTGGCAAGGCGGGAACTTTTATTCAGGGCATGCGTGTAACAGATGAAGAAACCATGGAAGTGGTGGAGTGGGTTCTTGGTGGCGAGGTTCAGCAAGATATCGTGATGTTAATCAATCATTTTGGCGGTCAAGCAGTTGGCTTAACTGGTAAAGATGGCGGCTTGATTCATGCGCGCAAGATGATGATTCCGAATAAAGAAAAAGCGGGTGAGATGCTCGATATTGGTTTTGTTGGTGAAATTGAGTCAATCAATCCAGCGGTTGTTAAAGCCTTGCAAGACGATGCGTTTATCCCAGTTATTTCACCAATTGGTTTTGGTGAAGATGGGCAGGCCTACAACATCAACGCTGATTTGGTCGCTGGCAAGATGGCGGAAATCCTAAAAGCTGAAAAATTAGTGATGATGACTAATATCCCTGGCGTAATGGATAAAAACGGAAACTTGTTAACTGATTTAACAGCCAGGGAAATTGATGCATTGTTTGCTGATGGCACGATTTCAGGTGGCATGTTGCCAAAAATCTCTTCTGCGTTAGATGCAGCTAAGAGTGGCGTAAATTCAGTGCATATCATTGATGGTCGTATTGAGCATTCATTGCTTTTAGAAATTTTGACAGAGCAAGCCTTTGGCACAATGATTCGTTCACATTGATTTTTCCATGCGTCGACCTTTATGGTTTTTTGATTTAGACAACACGCTACACGACGCATCTAGCGATATATTTCCCTACATTAATGACGCAATGACGAGCTTTGTGGCTCGTCGTTTGCATTTAGATCGAGAAGCGGCTAGCCAAGTACGCAATCGTTACTGGCAACAGTATGGGGCCACTTTATTAGGGTTGGTTAAGCATCATGCGATAGACCCCCATGAGTTTTTATATGAAACTCATCGCTTTGATGAGCTAAGCGGCTCACATTTAGATGATTTATCGAATATTGTTACCGGTGAAAAAGGACTTAGGCAGTTATTAAATAGGTTGCCCGGGCGTAAGATTTTGCTGACCAATGCGCCTCGAGCATATGCTCAAAAAGTTCTTCAAGAGTTAGGTATTGTGGGTTGTTTTGAGGCGATTGAGGCCATTGAAGATATGGAGGTGCATCAGCAGTGGCGACCAAAGCCGGATCATTTAATGATTAGGCGGCTACTTCGAAAGTATCGTTGCGCCCCCCACAGAGCAGTTTTAGTCGATGATACGTTGGGGCATTTGAGTGAATACTCAAAATTGGGCTTAAAGACCGTCTGGTTTAAAAGACATGTTAGGACTTACACCCATAATCGAGGTAATGTATCTCTAGAAGTACAATCAATGCATCAATTATTTAAAAGTTGGCAGAAACTCAAATGAACTCACCATTTAATCAAGTGCCTATGACCAATGACTCTAACCAGGATGCTGCCACGCCAGTACGTAAACGCCCGCGCCCAGGTGAACGCAGAATACAAATTCTTCAGGTTTTAGCTGAGATGTTGGAGAACCCCAAAGGGGATCGTGTCACAACTGCTGCTTTGGCTGCACGTTTAGAGGTTTCTGAGGCAGCTTTGTATCGACATTTTGCAAGTAAAGCCCAAATGTTTGAGGGCTTGATTGCTTTTATTGAGCAAACAATTTTTGGTTTAATTAATCAGATTACCGAGCGTGAGGAGGCTGGAGATCGTCAGGCTCAGGAAATTTTGATGGTTTTGTTGGGTTTTGGCGAAAAGAATCCTGGCATGACCAGAGTCTTGTTGGGTGACGCTTTGTGGTTAGAGGATGAGCGCTTGCAAGACCGTATTGCTCAAATTTTTGAGCGCATTGAGTCTTCATTGAAGCAGTCTTTGCGTATCGCACAAACACAAGGCCGTTTTCCTCAGTCGGCAGATGGCAATGAGGTTAGCTCAAGAGCGGCCATGATGATTAGTTATGTGGTGGGGCGTTGGCATCGCTATGCGCGAAGCGGCTTTAAAAAGGCGCCTACTGAGTTTAGCGACTTGCCTATGAGGGTTTTATTCTCGGTATGAGTTTAGGGGTTGTTAAGCCGGAAATCCTTCACTTTGCAGAACCACTTAGTTTGCAAAGCGGGGCAAGTATTACCAATTACAACTTGGTTGTAGAAACTTACGGTCAATTAAACGCTAAGAAAAATAATGCAGTTTTAATTTGTCACGCTCTAAATGCCTCACATCACGTTGCTGGTATTAGTGCAGATAATCCAGAAAATATTGGTTGGTGGGACAACATGGTTGGTCCTGGTAAGCCAGTAGATACAAATAAATTCTTTGTGATCGGAGTTAATAATCTGGGATCGTGTTTTGGTTCAACTGGGCCAATGAGTATCAACCCCGCAACTGGTAAGCCTTATGGAGCATCTTTCCCTGTTGTCACTGTGGAAGATTGGGTAAATGCTCAGGCTAGAGTGGCAGATCACTTTCAGATAGAAAAGTTTGCGGCGGTTATGGGTGGTAGCCTTGGTGGTATGCAAGCCATGGCTTGGAGCATGATGTATCCCAATAGAGTCGCCAACTGCATAGTGGTCGCTTCAACGCCCAAATTATCTGCACAAAATATTGCATTTAATGAGGTAGCAAGAAGCGCGATTTTGAGTGACCCTGATTTCCATGGCGGTGATTATTACGCGCACAACGTTAAGCCACGTAGGGGTTTAAGAGTTGCCAGAATGATCGGTCATATCACTTATTTATCAGATGATGATATGGCTGAAAAGTTTGGCAGAGAGTTGCGTCGATCTGAAGGTGATTCTGATGAATACAACTTTAGTTTTGATGTCGAGTTTGAGGTTGAAAGCTATTTGCGCTATCAAGGTGAAAAATTTGCAGATTATTTTGATGCAAACACTTATCTCTTAATTACGCGAGCATTGGATTATTTTGATCCTGCCAAGGCTTATGCCAATAACTTAAGTGCAGCGATGAAGGATGTTGTTGCGAAGTTCTTAGTGGTGAGCTTCACAACTGATTGGCGCTTTGCGCCAGATCGTAGCCGAGAAATTGTTAAGGCGTTGCTTGATAACAAGTTGGATGTTAGTTATGGTGAAATTGATGCGCCACACGGTCATGATGCATTCTTATTAGAAGATCCTCGTTACCACGGTTTAGTGAGAGCTTATTTTGAGCAAATAGCCATGGGAGTTAATCCATGATGCGTTCTGATTTCGCCGCAATTGCCAAGTGGATTAAACCTGGTTCACAGGTGTTAGATGTGGGCTGTGGAGATGGCACGCTTTTGAATTATTTGAAAGAGTCAAAATCAGCCCATGTCTATGGCGTTGAGCTTGCTGATGACAAGGTTTTGGCTTGTGCGCAAAAGGGTCTCAACATTGTTCAGCAAAACTTAGAAGGTGGCTTAGCACTTTTTGAAGATAACAGTTTTGATACGGTAATTTTGTCTCAAACCTTGCAAACCATACATCAAACCGCAAGAATCTTGAGTGAGATTGCGCGCGTGGGTAATGAGTGCATTGTTTCTTTCCCAAATTTTGGGCACTGGTCTCATCGAGCATCTGTTGCTTTGGGGCGTATGCCTGTCTCTAAATCTTTGCCGTACCAATGGTATGACACGCCAAACGTTCGGGTGCTCACGATTGCAGATTTTGAGGCACTAGCACCAGCTGTTGGTTTACAGTTGCTTGATAGAGTTGTCCTTCATGATGGACAAGCTATTCAATTTTTACCTAATTTAAGAGGTAGTCTTGCAATCTATCGAGCGCGTCGGGCCAAGTAAAACTAAAGCATTATTAGTTTGTGTTTTTCTAGGCTTCTCTAGTGGATTGCCTTTATTCATACTTTATAACCTCTTGTCAGCGTGGTTAAAAAGTGAAGGTGTAGATCTAAAAGCGATTGGTTTATTTGCTCTTGTTGGGATGCCATATACCTGGAAGTTTTTGTGGGCACCAGCGATGGATCGATTCAACTTGCCTTTTTTAGGTCGTCGACGTGGCTGGATGATTGCAACTCAAGTTGCAGTCATGGTTGCCGTCATATTGATGGGGCAATTTAATCCACGAACTGAAATATGGACGGTAGTCTTTCTTGCATCCATTGTTTCTTTTTTATCAGCCAGCCAAGATGTCGTTGTAGATGCGCATAGACGTGAGTGGTTAACTGAAGAGCAGATGGGTTCTGGCACAGCACTTTTTGTTAACGCCTATAAATTATCGACACTAGTTCCAGGATCACTATCTTTAATCTTGTCAGATTTAATGACTTGGGATTGGGTCTTTTTAATTACTGGCTTATTTATGTTGCCAGGAATTCTGACAACGTTGTTGGTATCTGAGCCCAAAATGTATGGTCCGGCACCCAAAACATTGAAAGAGGCGGTGATAGAACCATTCAATGAATTTATGCAAAGACGCGGATGGCAGCACGCCGTATTGGTCTTGGCGTTTATTTTTTTATACAAACTAGGTGATTCAATGGCTACTGCATTAGCCACACCTTTTTATATTGAACTTGGATTCACAAGAACAGAAATCGGGTTGGTGGCAAAAAATGCAGGTTTGTGGGCAAGCATCTTAGGCGGTATTTTGGGAGCCTATTGGATGCTCAAAACTGGCGTTAATAAAGCGCTTTGGTTGTTTGGTTTTTTACAAGCGATTGCAATTATTGGTTTTGCAATTTTGGCTCAAACTGGTGCGGATTTATGGATACTAACCTGGGTAATTGGATTTGAAGCATTATCAGTTGGGCTGGGAACTGCTGCTTTCACATCCTATATTGCGCTGGAAACCAATCCAAGATTTACTGCAACCCAATTTGCTCTATTTACGAGTTTGTCTGCGGTACCAAGGACATTTATTAATGCTTTAACAGGTTATATTGTTGAGTTAACTGGTTGGACCAACTTTTTTGTTATTTGTTTTATTTTGGCAATACCAGGTTTATTGTTGTTGCCTAAAATTGCTCCATGGAATAAAGAAAAGCAGTCTGATTTTGAAAAGCCGCGTAATTAAATGACAGCTAATTTTTATAAAAATTTAAAAACATGTAGTGCTGCGGTACTGTTTGTGATTTTGACTGCCTGCGCATCATCACCAAGGCACGCTGGGCCTGCGGATGGTGTAAAAGTTGGCGAAGGATCTAGTCTAAAAAACATGGTGCCAGCAAGTCAGTTAGAACAGTCTGCAACAAAGCAATACAACAGCATGAAGCAAAAAGCTTCTCAAAAAAATGCATTGGCTCCAGAAAATCATTCTCAAGTTATTCGCTTGAGAGCTATCGCAAAAAAAATTCTTCCTCATGCTTACGCATGGAACCCTGACTCGCAGGCTTGGAAGTGGGAGATTAATTTATTTGTCTCTGATGAGGTAAATGCCTTTTGTATGCCAGGTGGAAAAATTGCTTTTTACACAGGTATTCTTGAAAAGTTAAAGCTAAATGATGATGAGGTTGCGACGGTAATGGGGCATGAAATTGCCCATGCATTGAGGGAGCATGCGCGTGACCGAATTGCTAAAGCCCAAATAGGAAATTTGGGCGCCAATGTTTTGTCGTCAGCTTTGGGTTTGGGTAATGTGGGTAGTCAAGCATTGGGTCAGGGTTTGCAAATATTAGGATTGAGCTTTTCGCGAGCTGATGAGAAAGACGCTGATTTAGTTGGCATGGATATAGCCGCTCGTGCTGGATATGATCCGCGTGCCGGAGTTTCTTTATGGCAAAAAATGGGTCAGCTATCTCAAGATAAAGATAAGCAGCCTGAATGGCTGTCTACACATCCATCGGGGGATTCGCGTATTTATGAAATCCAGAGAAATATGATGGATGCTTTGGTTTTATATGCTCGAGCTAAAAACACCACAATTGATCGTTTGCCTAATTACAAACCTTGATTTATAGATTGTCATAATCAACAATCAAAGGAGCATGGTCAGAAAATTTTTCTGATTTATAAATTTCAACTCTCTGTGCTTTGGTGCCAATGGCGGGAGTTGCTATTTGGTAGTCAATTCGCCACCCAACATTTTTTGCATAAGCCTGACCTCGTTGGCTCCACCAGGTGTAACACTCATCTTCAGTATTTGGGTGTAGGTGCCTGTAAACATCAACAAAGCCCATACCGTCAAAGAGTTGGGTCATCCATTCTCTTTCCTCTGGTAGAAAACCAGAGTTTTTAATATTGCCCTTCCAGTTTTTAAGATCGATTTCTTTGTGGGCAATATTGATGTCACCACATAAAATGATTTCAAGCCCTTCATTTTTTAGGGCTTTCAAATGGGGCATAAATAAATCTAAAAACCTAAATTTAGCCTCTTGTCTTTCTGGTGCGCTAGATCCAGATGGAAAGTAGGCCGAAATAACTATCAGCTTGCCAAATCTTGCTTCAACATATCGCCCTTCAGCATCAAATTCACCATCATCAAAGCCGATTTTTACGTTATCTGGCTTTTGTTTTGAGTACAGACCAACCCCGCTGTAACCCTTTTTTTGCGCATATTGAAAAAAACCATGGTAACCATTTGGACTGAGTAGAGCGCTGTCTAGATCGGCCTCTTGAGCTTTAAGCTCTTGAATACAAAGGATGTCTGGGGCTTGAGAGTGTACCCATTCAAAGAAACCTTTTTTAGCAGCTGAACGAATCCCATTGAGGTTGGCGGTAATGATGCGTAACATCTCGGTTATGACTTCCAATCAAGAAAACTTTAAAAACGAATTTATCAATTTTGCCTTAGATGCCAAGGTTCTAGCTTTTGGCGAATTTAAAACAAAGGCAGGACGATTATCCCCATATTTTTTTAATGCTGGTGGCTTTAATGATGGCGCTTTGTTAAAGGCGCTTGGCGAGTTTTATGCAAAAGCACTAATTAGTTCGGGTATTCAGTTTGATATGTTGTTTGGGCCGGCTTATAAAGGCATAACTCTTGCTGCCACGACGGCTGTGGCTTTGGCGGGAATGGGGCGCCCTGTGCCATTCTGCTTTAATCGTAAAGAAGCCAAAGATCACGGTGAGGGTGGCACCTTGGTTGGTGCGCCTTTAAAGGGGCGTGTTGTGATTATTGATGATGTTATTTCGGCAGGCACTTCTGTAAGAGAGTCTGTTGACATCATTAAGCACTCAGGAGCTACCCCTGCCGCTGTCTTGATTGCTTTAGATCGGATGGAAAGAGCCGGCACAGCAACTGAAATTGCAGATACGTCAGCAGTTCAAAACGTGGAAAAAGAATTCGGCATGCCAGTGGTTTCAATTGCTAATTTAGCAAGTTTGATGCTCTTCTTAGAGTCCACCAAAGACTCGGCATTGCAACAATATTTGCCAGCGGTAAAAGCTTACCGTGACAAATACGGCGTTAATTAAAGATTATTCGAGGGTAACTACACCCTCGAAAACAGTTACCGCTGGACCTGTCAT
>JALQYK010000058.1 GCA_023254115.1 Polynucleobacter sp. | reverse complement strand
GGATCTGCTTTAGGCAACATTTTTGCCACCACTGCATGACCTGACTCGTGATAAGCCGTATTACGACGCTCTTCTTCACGCATCACTGCAGACTTACGCTCAGGACCCATGTAGATCTTATCTTTGGCATCTTCAAAATCCTGCATGTCTACCGTGCGCTTGTTACGACGCGCTGCAAACAATGCAGACTCATTGACCAAGTTGGCAAGATCAGCACCTGAGAAGCCTGGTGTACCACGCGCCAAAACAGCTGCATCAACGTCACTGTTGATAGGCACTTTGCGCATGTGGACTTTAAGAATTTGTTCACGACCACGAATATCAGGCAAACCAACATGCACCTGACGATCGAAACGACCTGGGCGCAATAAAGCTTTATCCAAAACATCAGAACGGTTAGTAGCAGCAATCACGATCACGCCACTGTTTGGCTCAAAACCATCCATCTCAACCAACATTTGGTTCAAGGTTTGCTCGCGCTCATCGTTACCACCACCCATACCAGCGCCACGATGACGACCAACCGCATCAATCTCATCAATAAAGATGATGCAAGGAGCTTGCTTCTTTGCATTCTCAAACATGTCTCGAACGCGTGCAGCACCAACACCCACAAACATCTCAACGAAGTCAGAGCCTGAAATTGAGAAGAATGGCACTTTGGCTTCACCAGCAATTGCTTTAGCCAATAATGTTTTACCTGTACCAGGAGGGCCCACTAAGAGCACACCTCTTGGAATATGACCACCCAACTTTTGGAACTTAGTTGGATCTTTTAAGAAATCAACCAACTCAAATACTTCTTCTTTGGCCTCATCACAACCAGCCACATCAGCAAAAGTAATCGCATTGGTGTTTTCATCAATTAAGCGCGCACGTGATTTACCAAAAGAGAAAGCACCTCCTTTGCCACCACCTTGCATCTGGCGCATCATCAAGAACCAAAAACCAATGATCAACAATGTTGGGCCCAAGTAATACAAAGCAGACACCAAAAGACTTTGCTCCTCTTCTGCTTTACCTGTTACTTGAACACCGAATTTCATCAAGTCGCCCACCATCCAAATATCGCCTGGGCTAATGACTGTGTATTTTTGACCATCAGCTGGTGTTACTTGAATGTTGCGACCCTGAACATCAACCCTCTTCACTTTGCCATTTTTGGCATCTTCCATGAATTGAGAGTAAGTCACGTTATCTTGATTACGGGGCTTATCAAATTGTTTGAAAACAGTGAACAGCACGAGGCCCACAACAAGCCACACACCAACTTTCTGCATCCAATTATTGTTCACAAAGCCTCCTTAAGGCACATAGATCTATACACATATGATTCTACTCCCTCCCTTTTTCAAGTGCCGAACTTAAAAAAGTGTTATTTCCCAGTATTTATTGTGGTTTTAGGGAGTTTTTGCTTACTTGAGGTATTTTCCTAACAAGAAAGTTTCAGCCGATTTATCTCTAGATGCCTTGGGTTTTCTTGGAGAAACGACCTTAAATACCCTTTTAAACGACTCCACGATTTGGCTATAACCACTGCCATGAAAGCATTTAATTAACAAAGCACCATTGGGCTTTAGGTGAGCTTGCGCGAATTCAAGTGCCAAATCTGCCAAATGCCCCATTCTGGCAGCATCTGCAGTAGCAACACCAGATAGATTAGGCGCCATGTCAGAAAGAACTAAATCGACTCTAGGACCATCCTCAGGATTGCCAGGCAATAAAGCTTCAAAACGCCTTAAAACCTCTTCCTCCCTAAAATCTCCCTGCAAATACGTCACATCGGCAATCTCTTCCATGGGCAGGATATCAATCGCCACAATGGTGCCAAATGGCTTGCCATCTGGCGTATCTGGATTTTTCTTGCCAAACTCGACCAAACGATTTCGGGTGTACTGTGACCAACTACCTGGCGTACTACCCAAATCGACCACCACCATACCCGGTCCAATTAAACGATCTTGCTCATCAATTTCTTTTAGTTTGTAGGCTGCACGAGCACGATACCCCTCCCTTTGCGCCATTTTGACGTAAGGATCATTGAGGTGGTCGTTCAACCAATCTTTATTGAATTTATTCTTTGCCACTACAACCTACTTCCAGCATTTTTACCATTTAAAGCGCTATTTTCCGCTCTTTTTACCAAAGCCCCTAATACTTACCAATTTAATGGCTTATCATGGAGGTCTTCCGAAGAAATATCTATGCCAATACTCGAATTATCCTCTGCCGAACGCTCGGCACTCCGCTCAGACGCTCACGCGCTAAAACCAATTGTTTTAATTGGGGCTGATGGCTTAACGCCAGCAGTTATTAAAGAAGTAAACAACGGTCTTAAATCTCACGGCTTAATCAAAGTACGTGTATTTGGTGACGACCGTGAAGCACGCGTAGCAATTTACAACCAATTGTGTGAAGAATTAGGTGCTGCCCCTATTCAACACATTGGTAAGTTATTAGTTCTTTTCCGACCCAAAGTAGAAAAAGAAACAGAAGACAAACGCCGCAGCAAAAATGGCGGTCCTAAAGTGGTGATGGTGAAGAAGTTCACACGCAATCCACAACGCCGACCAAAACCAGTTGCAACCACTGTTTTAGGTAATCAACGTGTTGCTGCTGGCGGTCAAGTCAAACGCGCCAAGCCACGCCAAGTCAGCGCCAAAAAACGTCAGCTGGGTTAAAAGTGTGTCTTATTTAACCGCTACATCTGTAGCGGTTAAATCAATGGGCTTACTCAAGCGCCACAAAAGAATCAAACCAATTAGAGATTGAATCAAGTACAAAGTACTAGAAATGCCATGTAATTGGCCAAATGATTTAGCTAGCGGTGAGAGCATCACTGGAAAGCCATGACTCAAAGCCTCTTCTCTTAGTGCATTCATCATCGGCTGCAAAACAAATGCCACCACAGCAGCACAAATCAACATCGCCAACAAATACCAACGTACTTGACGGTATCTGTTTAATCCACGTTTGACTAGTAAATTGGCGAAAACAATTAAAGCAACACTAACAACCATGCTAATGGTGCCTTCAATACGAAACAATGTTCCAGCTACCATTCCGGCTACTTGCGTATCTGTGAGTGTTGCAAATAATGCGGGGGCAACGATATAACCCACCGTGATGATGCTACCCACCCAAAGAGTCAGTATGAATACAAACAGTCTTTGGGCAGTGATGTGCATGTTGCGTTGACTTAAATCGTCATTATTGATGGTTAAACGTAATTAACGCTCAAAATTTCTACTTCACGACTACCGCCTGGAGATGAGAATGTTGCTACATCACCCTCTTCTTTGCCAATCAGCGCTCTAGCGATTGGCGAACTGATAGAAATTTTTCCATTTTCTAAATCAGCTTCATCATCGCCAACGATTTGATAAATGGCTTTCTTGCCATCTTCCAAATCTTCCAACTCAACAGTGGCACCAAACACAATACGACCTTCTACATCCAATGTGGATGGGTCAATGATTTGTGCAGCCGATAACTTACCTTCTAGCTCTTGAATACGGCCCTCAATGAAAGCTTGTTTTTCTTTGGCTGCATCGTACTCAGCATTTTCAGACAAATCACCCTGAGCACGAGCTTCTGAGATAGCATTAATCACAGCAGGACGCTCAACGTGCTTTAAGCGATGCAACTCTTCTTTCAATAACTCTGCGCCACGCTTAGTAATAGGAATCGTACTCATAGTCACTTCTAACCTTCTAAATTAATTTCTTTTTTTGCAATTTTGCATTTAGTCAATTGACGCATGCAGCCCTTGCAAGTCATAAACCTCTAATTGATCAATTGCCTTAATACCTGCAACTGCAGCCTTAGCACCGCTGATTGTTGTGTAATACGTCACACGGTTAGCCTGGGCTGTTGTACGAATCGACCTTGAATCAGCAATTGCTGTTCTTGTCTCATCAACAGTTGTAAATACCAAAGCGATCTCACCATTCTTGATCATGTCAACAATGTGCGGACGACCGTCCTTCACCTTGTTGACACGTTTCACAGGTACACCTGCTGCTTCAATTGCAGTTGCAGTGCCTTGAGTCGCAACAATTGAGTAACCCATGCTATTGAGCATTTGTGCCACTTCAACAGCTTTAGCCTTGTCGCTATCTTTAACAGTCAAAAGTACCGTGCCAGATTTTGGCAATGTGGTGCTTGCAGCCAATTGAGACTTGAAGAGTGCCTCACCGAATGTTCGACCAACACCCATCACCTCACCCGTTGAACGCATCTCAGGCCCAAGAATTGGATCAACACCAGGGAACTTGTTGAACGGGAACACCGCTTCTTTAACTGAGTAGTAAGGAGGAATCACCTCTTCACCAATACCCTGCTGATCTAAAGTTTGACCAGCCATGCAACGCGCTGCAATTTTTGCCAATTGCAAGCCAGTTGCTTTAGATACATATGGAACCGTTCTGGAAGCACGCGGGTTGACTTCTAATACGTAAACAATGTCTTTACCATCGACTTGCTGAATCGCAAACTGCACGTTCATCAAACCAACGACATTCAGCCCCTTAGCCATGGCCGCTGTTTGACGACGCATCTCATCCACTGTTTCTTTCGATAGTGAGTATGGTGGCAATGAACATGCTGAGTCACCTGAGTGAACACCTGCTTGCTCAATATGCTCCATCACACCACCGATAAACACGCGCTTACCATCAGAAATACAGTCAACGTCACACTCGATCGCATCATTTAAGAAACGATCTAGCAACACTGGAGAGTCGTTAGAAACTTTTACAGCTTCACGCATGTAACGCTCTAGGTCACGACCATCGTGAACGATTTCCATCGCACGACCACCCAACACATAAGACGGACGAACCACCAATGGGTAACCAATTTCATCAGCCAACTTCAAGGCTTCAGGCTCTGTACGAGCAGTTCTATTAGGTGGCTGACGCAAACCTAGGTCTTGCAATAACTTTTGGAAACGCTCACGGTCTTCTGCAGCGTCAATCATGTCTGGGCTTGTACCAATGATAGGCACGCCATTCGCTTCTAAATCCAAGGCCAATTTCAATGGAGTTTGACCACCGTATTGAACAATCACGCCTTTTGGTTTTTCAATCGCAACGATTTCCAATACATCTTCTAACGTTAATGGCTCAAAGTACAAGCGATCAGAAGTGTCATAGTCAGTAGAAACCGTTTCTGGGTTGCAGTTAACCATGATGGTTTCATAACCATCATCACGCATCGCCAAGGCAGCATGTACACAGCAGTAATCGAACTCAATACCTTGACCAATACGATTTGGACCACCACCCAACACCATGATTTTTTCTTTGCTTGTAGGCTGAGACTCACACTCACCGTGTTCTGCCTCATAGCAAGAGTACATGTAAGCAGTATTGGTTGAGAACTCCGCAGCACAAGTGTCCACACGCTTGTAAACAGGTCTTACTTTTAATGCATGGCGCGCTTCACGCACAGCTTTTGCATCAGTCTTTAATAATTTCGC
>JALQYK010000052.1 GCA_023254115.1 Polynucleobacter sp. | reverse complement strand
GGGTTTGACTAACTTGACCAGCTGATTGGCCAGCAAATGGGCTTGTTGTTTGGCCAGTAACTTGTGGGTCTACGTAGGTCATTCGGACTCCTATATCTATATATATGTATTAATTAGGCAAAAAAGCTGTTCTTTTTGGGGATTTTCAATGGCTATTCGCCGTTTAGAACACTACATTTAGTGTTTTACTAGCGACAACGGTACTAAGTATAGGATATTTATCTGACATTTGATAAGCATTTTTTTAATAAAAATACCTATCGAAATCCCTAGTATTGGGCTAAAAATTGAGTATTTTTGGCACTATTTTGGGGATAAAAATTGACTATAGATTTTTAGTTAGCTACCACTAACCTAGCAGCCTAATAGATACCGATTTCAGTATTAAGATCGCTTACTCAGACCGTAGGGAAGCTGTCTTTCTGGAATATCAGCCAAAGTCGAAAATTGTCGCCAATCAAAATGAATTCCTGGATCCGTTTTTCGACCAGGCGCCACATCACTGTGACCTGCATACGCAGCTATTGGGTAGGTTTTTTTCAAGGCATGAATCAAATTTTTTAAAGACTGGTACTGCGCAGGCTGAAATGGCAAATCATCTGTACCTTCTAACTCAATTCCAATCGAAAAATCATTACATCGTTCACGACCAAAGAAATTTGATGCCCCCGCATGCCATGCGCGGTGCAAGGTAGATACAAATTGCTGTACGTGACCATCACGTTTAATCAAGAAATGACTCGATACTTGGCGATCAGAAATTTCTGCAAAATATGGGTGGACTTTGGGGTCTAACTTGTTTTGAAAAAAATCGGCGATGTAATTTCCGCCAAATTGCCCAGGTGGCAAACTAATGTGATGAATCAATACCAATTCGACAGGCACACCCTGTGGTCGCTCATCGTAATTTGGTGACTTTACCCACTCTGCCTCACCCCACCAACCTTTGGGATCAATCGCTACACGATGCTCTTTAGAGCAATATGCACCGACCCCTTCACCTTGAGGAAATCTTAATCCGCAGTGAGGACATTGCTGCATAGTAGCTTGCGTACGTTTTTCTGACGCTGGTTTTGCACTTGATCGTTTATTTTGCTCTAGCTGAGCATAACGCCACCAAATAACTAAGCCCGTGAGAATTAAAGTGAATAACAGCCACTTCATCGTTGAATCAACACTTCCAAGACAAAACGACTACCCACATAAGCCAAGAGTAATACAGCAAAAGAACCTAGAACCCAACGAACAGCGGTAAGTCCACGCAAACCAATACGCCAACGCGCAACCAGTAATCCGGCAAACATTAACCAAGACAAAATACCGAAAACTGTTTTGTGATCCCAAAACAATGCTCGACCAAACAAAGTTTGACTAAAAAACAAACCAGAAAAAACAGTCAATGTTAATAAGACAAATCCAACAGATAAAATTCTGAACAAGATGCTTTCCATGGTCATCAATGGTGGTAAACGATTACCCCATCTTGCAAAAAAGCTATTGCTCTTGTCATGGGTTGGCATGTGTAGATGACGATCCTGCCAGTGCATCAAGATTGCATGCAAGGCTGCCAAACTTAATAATCCATAGGCAATATTCGCAACAATGAAGTGCGCTCTGAACCAAGGATCATGAACAGCTCTTTCAGACAATAAGTAGCCTGAAAACAATACTGGCAAGACGCCACAAATACTTGCTGCCAACAAAACAACAGCTCGCAAACCCTTCATTGGCAAATACCAACTCTCAAACCAGAAAAAGGTCACACCAATCCACGCCATCATGGATAACGCTTGGGCAAAACCAAAAATAAATCCCTGAGAGGTAAAAATAGACTCATGTAGCATGAAGCCATGCAACACAATCACTGGCAATAAAAGCCACTGTGATTGGTTTGATAGCAACGAAGAGCCTTGATTCTGCTCAGATTTTGGAGAGTAAACCCTGATTTCTTGCCAAAAAAACAAGAAATATAAGATGCTGGGTAACCATGTGAGGCTGGGGTGACCTAAAATATTCATATCTACAGTTTAATGCTCATATGTTTCAAAATCTAACAGACCGTTTAAGTCGTGTGGTTAAAACCATGCGCGGCCAAGCTAGGCTGACCGAAGAAAATACAGCTGAAATGCTACGCGAAGTACGTTTAGCTTTATTAGAAGCTGACGTAGCTTTGCCTGTTGTCAAAGAACTTATCACCAAAATTAAGGAAAAAGCACTTGGTGAAGAAGTTATTGGCAGTTTAAGCCCTGGTCAAGCCCTGGTTGGTGTAGTTCAAAAAGAACTCACAGCGATCATGGGTGACCCTACTGCTGGTAAGCTGAATTTAGCTGCGCAACCACCTGCAATTATTTTGATGGCAGGTTTACAAGGTGCGGGTAAAACAACTTCTGTTGGCAAGTTAGCTAAATGGCTCAAAGATACTCAAAAGAAAAAAGTATTAACAGTCTCATGTGACGTGTATCGCCCTGCTGCCATCGCTCAATTGAAGATGGTGTCAGAGCAAGCAGGGGCAGATTTTTTCCCAAGTACCGAGTCACAAAAGCCAAGTGAGATTGCGAAGGATGCTCTTGATTGGGCAAGACGACACTACCATGATGTATTGATTGTCGACACAGCCGGTCGATTAGGCATCGATGAAGCGATGATGCAAGAAATTCAATCACTGCATCATTTACTCAACCCGGTTGAAACCTTGTTCGTAGTTGATGCCATGTTGGGTCAAGATGCCGTTAATACTGCAAAGGCATTCAATGACACGCTACCCCTGACTGGCGTCATTCTGACAAAGTTAGATGGTGATGCTCGCGGTGGTGCGGCTTTATCTGTTCAACACATTACTGGTGTGCCAATTAAGTTTGCCGGTGTTGCTGAAAAACTAGATGGCTTAGAACCATTTGATGCTGAACGCATGGCCAGCCGCATTTTGGGCATGGGCGATATCCTAGCGCTTGTTGAGCAAGCGCAAAAGAATGTGGACATCGAGCAAGCTCAAAAACTAGCTGATAAAGTAAAAAAAGGTGGCTTTGACTTAAATGATTTCCGTATGCAAATCAGTCAAATGAGACAAATGGGTGGTCTGGGTAATTTGATCGATAAATTACCAGCGCAGTTTGCTCAAGCAGCGGCCAAACAAGATATGAGTGTTGCTGATAAGCAGGTACGTCGCACTCAAGGCATTATTGATAGCATGACTCCTCAAGAAAGAATGAAACCAGAACTTCTTAAGGCAAGCCGCAAACGTCGCATTGCCGCAGGCGCAGGTGTACAAGTTCAAGAAGTGAATCGAGTTTTGGCGCAATTTGAACAAATGCAAACCATGATGAAACAATTCAAAGGCGGCAAGATGGCACGCATGCTTGGCGGCATGGCGGCTAAAGGCATGGGCGGGATGTTTAAACGCTAATTTAAGTATCTTCAAATACAAAAAAGCCTGTCAATTTCAAACTGACAGGCTTTTTTGTTAATACTTAATACGTGTAATTAACGTGGATTAGTTAATGGCCAATTTTGCCTTGACTGAGTCAATCACTTTGTTAGCTACTTCAGCAACTGGGACATTAGTAGCTTCTGTATCAGTACGGGCCTGGAACTCTAATTGACCTTCTTTAAGACCACGTTCGCCAATCACAACACGATATGGCACACCAATGAGTTCCCAATCAGCAAACATGGCACCAGGACGCTCACCACGATCATCCAAGATTACCTCAATGCCAGCGGCAGTT
>JALQYK010000032.1 GCA_023254115.1 Polynucleobacter sp. | reverse complement strand
CCCATCACCTCGCTTAATGCGATGGCTTGTTTTTGCTTTGCAATGTCCTGGGGTCTACGTTCTTCACGCGGCACAGTTAGTCCAGCAGATCTTGCCAACTCTTCAATAGCATCCACATAAGTTAAGCCAGAGTGTTCCATTAGAAAACTAATGGCAGATCCATGTGCTCCACAACCAAAGCAGTGATAAAACTGTTTGGTTGGTGAGACACTAAATGATGGTGATTTTTCATTATGAAACGGGCACAAACCTTGGTAGTTGGCGCCCGCTTTTTTTAGTGTGACATGACGCCCCACAACCTCGACGATATCGATGCGATTTAATAAATCTGCAATGAACGATTGAGGAATCATGACAAGCGTTAATTAGTGAGAGTAACCAGTCGTAGTTTATTTTGTTAAGGCAGCTTTAACTTGAGCAGACACCACACCCATATCTGCTTTGCCAGCCAATTGAGGTTTAACAACGCCCATCACTTTACCCATGTCTTGCGGACCTGTTGCACCCACCTCAGCGACTGCTTTAGCAACCACGGCTGCCACCTCAGCCTCAGACATTTGTGCCGGCATGTAAGCCTGCAACACAACTAATTCGGCATTTTCTATAGCCACTAAATCTTCACGGTTTGCAGCTTGAAATTGAGAAATTGAATCTTTACGTTGCTTAATCAATTTTTCAACAATGGCAATCACAGCAGCGTCATCCAATTCAATACGTTCATCCACTTCCTTTTGCTTCATGGCAGCTAGCAATAAACGAATGGTTCCTAGGCGGCCAGTATCTTTGGCACGCATAGCATTTTTCATATCTTCTGTGATTTGTTCTTTTAAGCTCATTTTTACTCCTCAAATGAAAAAACCCACTGCGGGATAACCGTCAGTGGGCTCATCGTATCCCAAGGCTAGAAATCCAGCCTGAGAAAAAATTAATACATTTTCTTAGGCAACATTTGGCTGCGAATACGCTTGTAATGGCGTTTAGCAGCAGCAGCTTTCAAACGCTTGCGCTCAGCAGTTGGCTTCTCGTAGAACTCACGAGCACGCAATTCAGTCAAAAGACCGTTTTTCTCGATTGTGCGCTTGAAACGGCGCAATGCTACTTCAAATGGTTCGTTTTCGCGTAAGCGGATTGTTGTCATGCTGTGATTCTCTAAATAGGTTCTGAAAAAAAGTCAGAAAAAACTGTAAAACAAGATTGTAGCACGGCAAAATACAGTCATGCGAGTACTTGGTATAGAAACTTCTTGTGACGAAACCGGCGTAGCCATCGTCGACACAGCCCCCTGGGAGGCTGGAAAGCCCGCTGGCATGGGCTTAATGGGTCAAGCACTGTACTCACAAATCGCTATGCACGTCGATTATGGGGGTGTAGTACCCGAATTAGCATCCCGAGATCACATTAAAAGAATTATTCCTCTTATTAATCAAGCACTTAATCAGTCAAAATGCTCAATTGAGAGCGTTGACGCAATTGCCTACACCCAAGGTCCAGGTTTGGCAGGTGCTCTTTTAGTGGGTGCTTCAGTGGCAAAAGGGATGGCACTAACCCTTAATAAGCCAGTTTTGGGGATACATCACCTAGAAGGTCACCTCTTGTCCCCTCTTTTGGCTGAGGATGCGAATATCCAATTTCCCTTTGTGGCACTACTCGTTTCTGGTGGGCACACACAGTTAATGCATGTTGAAGCTGTTGGCCAATACACGATCTTAGGCGAAACCTTGGATGATGCCGCCGGCGAGGCATTTGATAAAACTGCCAAATTGTTAGGTCTAAGTTATCCAGGCGGTCCAGCTGTATCTCAATTGGCTCAGCATGGTGAATCAGGAGCTTATCAATTCCCCCGCCCAATGAAACACTCTGGCGATTTAGATTTCTCATTTGCCGGTTTAAAAACTTCCGTGTTGACACAAGTTAAAAAAGTGATCACCTCTCATCAGGGCTCACTACCTGATACTGAAAAAGCAAATATTGCTAGAGGCTTCGTTGATGCCATCGTTGAGGTGTTAGTGAGTAAATCCATCACCGCTCTAAAAAATACTGGTATCAATACTTTGGTTGTAGCAGGTGGTGTTGGTGCGAATCAACAACTCAGAGAGTCACTCGAGAAAGCTTGTGCCAAAGAAGGATTTTCGGTGCACTACCCACCACTGCATCTATGTACCGACAACGGCGCGATGATTGCTTTTGCAGGAGCAATGCGACTAATGAAAAACCCCCAATTAGCGAGAAAACATTGGGGGTTTGATGTGAAGCCTAGATGGCCTCTTGATCAGATCAACGTTTAGTTTGACTGTATCAACGCGTAAGCGCTGTGGTTGTGAATAGACTCAAAGTTTTCAGCTTCAACTACAAATGATTTGATTCTGCTATCAGCTTTCAAACGACTAGCCACATCACGTACCAAGTCCTCTACAAACTTAGGGTTGTCATAAGCTTTTTCAGTCACATACTTTTCATCAGGACGCTTGAGTAAGCCCCACAACTCACAAGATGCCTCAGCCTCTGCGATTTTGACCAAGCTCTCAATCGTCAAATCTGCTTCAGATTGAAGGGCAACGTTCATGGTCACATGTGAGCGTTGATTGTGTGCGCCATATTCCGCAATTTCCTTAGAACAAGGGCACAAACTAGTAACTGGTACCACTGCTTGCAGACGCAATTCGACTTGAGTGTCGCCATTCACTTTTTTAGCAAATGCAATCCAAGTCACATCGTAATCAAGCAAACTTTGTACACCAGAAATCGGCGCAGTTTTATTAATAAAGTGTGTGTACTTTAAAGAAATTTGACCTGCATCTGCTTCTAATAATGGCAACATTTTTGTCACCATCAAACGCATCTGAGCTGCATCTAAAGGCGCATCATGGTCTTGCAATAAAGCCATAAAACGCGACATGTGCGTGCCTTTTTTGTCGCCGGGCAACAAAACATCTAAATCAATCATCGCAACACTAGGTTGCACACCTGCTTCTGTTTTAACTTGAATAGGATGACGCACACCACGAATACCCACACGATCAATCGCAATATTGCGGTGATCAATGGAGGATTGCACATCTGGCATTTCAGATGTTTTTAGAAAGGAGGTATTTAAGTCATTCATGCTCATATTGTCCTGCAATTTCAGGCAGCTTGCTTTTTAGGGTTAATTCCCAGCTTAAGAGCAATGGCTTTAGTAATGCCTTCAACATCTAAACCACATTCTTTCATGAGCAGTGCATGATCGCCATGATCAATGAACCTATCAGGCAAACCAAGCACCAAACTTGGCACTTCGATACCCGCCGCAGAGAGCGCTTCAAGACAAGCACTACCAGCACCACCTCCAATAGCACCCTCTTCAAGGGTCACAATCAAATCATGATTCTTTGCTAACTCACAAACTAAATCAACGTCTAATGGCTTAATGAATCTCATATTGGCAACAGTTGCATCAAAAGCTTCTGCCACCTCAAGGGCTGGGTAGAGCAAGGTACCAAATGCAAGTATGGCCACTTTAGGAGAATTCTTAGCTGTTGATGTACGTCTGATCTCGCCCTTACCTAACGGCAACTCTTTAAGCTCTTTAGTCACTGCCGCACCAACACCAGCGCCTCTTGGATAACGCACAGCAGAAGGATGATTTTGTTTAAACGCTGTTGTTAAAAGATCACGACACTCTGCCTCATCAGCTGGTGCCATCAACAACATATTGGGAATACAACGAATGAATGGAATGTCATAAACACCCGCATGTGTTGCACCATCCGCCCCCACCAAGCCTGAACGGTCTAATGCAAATACAACCGGTAAATCTTGTAGGGCAACATCATGAATCAACTGATCGTAGCCACGTTGCAAAAATGTCGAGTAAATCGCCACCACTGGCTTCATGCCCTCACAAGCAAGACCGCCGGCAAATGTCACCGCGTGCTGCTCAGCAATACCCACATCAAAGTAACGATCTGGGAAACGCGCCTCAAACTCGACCATGCCAGAACCTTCACGCATTGCTGGTGTGATACCAACTAAGCGCTTATCTGCCTCGGCCATGTCACATAACCAATCACCAAATACTTGCGTGAATGTTTTCTTTATAGAAGTTGCTGGTGTAATACCTTTTGCAGGATCAAACTTGCCTGGACCGTGATACAAAATAGGGTCAGCCTCAGCTAATTTATAGCCTTGACCTTTCTTAGTGACGATGTGCAAGAACTGAGGGCCTTCACCTTCCAACGCTAAACGTCTAACGTTTTGCAAAGTTGGAATCAATGAATCAAGATCATGACCATCAATGGGGCCAATGTAGTTAAAACCAAATTCTTCAAAAATAGTTCCAGGCACCACCATGCCTTTGGCATGCTCTTCTAAACGCTTCGCAAATTCTCTTAATGGTGGCGCCATCGATAGAACGCTGTCCAAACCCTTCTTGGTGGCTGCATAAAAACGACCACTCATCAAACGCGCCAAGTAACGATTCAATGCACCCACTGCTGGTGAGATAGACATATCGTTGTCATTCAAAATCACCACCAACGGCAAGTCTTTATGAATACCCCCATTGTTCAAAGCCTCGAATGCCATACCAGCACTCATCGCGCCATCACCAATCACTGCGACTGCCACACGCTTCTCACCTTGAGCGCGCGCACCAAGTGCCATGCCAAGAGCAGCAGAAATACTGGTTGAAGAATGCGCTGTACCAAAAGTGTCATATTCGCTTTCGACACGACGCGGAAATCCTGAAATGCCACCGTAATGACGCAAAGTGTCCATCTTGTCACGACGACCAGTCAAAATCTTATGCGGGTAACTTTGATGACCCACATCCCAAATTAGGCGATCGTATGGAGTCTGGAAGACATAATGCAGAGCAACTGTTAGCTCTACTGTTCCCAAATTAGATGAGAGATGACCGCCTGTTTTAGAAACAGAATCCACCAAAAAGTCACGTAATTCCTGAGAAAGCCCAGGCAACTGTTCACGTGTGAGCTCACGTAAATCAGCGGGACTATTAATTGTTTTTAGTAAATCTGTCATAAATATTCAAAAAGCTAGCAATTAACTCTGCCTGTACAACACCTTATCAGCAATTGCTTTCAATAAATAAGCATTGTCGCCCCAAACGGCTAGGCTTTCTATAGCTTCTAGATGTAATTTTCTCGCAAATTCTCGCGCACCGTCTAAATTCATCAAAGATACAAAAGTCGGCTTGTTGGCTGCAGCATCTTTTCCAGCGGTTTTACCCAAGGTTTGACTGTCCGCTGTGGCATCCAAAATATCATCCACCACCTGAAAGGCTAAACCCAAGGCACTTGCGTATTGGTCCAATGATTTGAGTTGCTGAGGATTTAAATCAATAGCTATACCACCCATCTGTACAGCTGTTCTTAACAGAGCACCAGTTTTCAAACGATGCATATTCTCAAGGGCTTCCTTGGTGAGAGGTTTGCCCACATTTTCAAGGTCAATTGCTTGACCACCAGCCATTCCAGCAAGACCACCTGATATTGCCAAGGATGAAATAATTCTGACTTTTTGTGACTCACTTAAATCACTATT
>JALQYK010000007.1 GCA_023254115.1 Polynucleobacter sp. | reverse complement strand
TTTCAAATAAGTCATGCCAAATGACTACTCATGAATCATTACAGAGCGATTTGGATCTCAGACGTCCATTTAGGCACATCAGGCTGCCAAGCGAAATATCTCCTAGACTTCTTAAAACACAATGACGCCGATAAGTTCTACTTAGTTGGCGACATCATAGATGGCTGGCAACTGAAAAAACGTTGGTTCTGGCCACAAGCCCACAACGATGTGGTGCAAAAGCTATTACGTAAAGCACGTAAAGGTACAGAAGTGATTTATGTACCAGGTAACCATGATGAAATGGCTCGCCAATTTTTTGGCATGAGTTTTGGCGATATTCGCATCGAAGATGAAGTCATCCACATTACAGCTGATGGCAAACGCCTATGGATTACTCACGGTGATTTATTTGATAGCGTGATGCAATACGCTAAGTGGTTAGCCTATGTGGGAGACACACTCTACACATTCATTTTGTGGGTCAACGGCTGGTTTAACAAAATCCGTGCACGCATGGGTTTGAACTACTGGTCCCTATCTCAATACTTAAAACATTCCGTCAAAAACGCGGTGAGTTTTATTGCAGATTTTGAAATGATTATGGCAAGAGAGGCACGCATCAGAGGTTGCGATGGCGTAGTTTGTGGACATATCCATAAAGCAGAGATCAGGACAATTGACGGTCTCGTCTATTGTAATGACGGCGACTGGGTTGAGAGCCTCACCGCTTTAGTAGAAACCATGTCGGGTGAATTAAAAATTATTCACTGGCCAAAAATTCTTGAAGATGAACCTGTCAAGGTTTCATTCACCCCTCAACCAAAAGAAGTTCAATTAACGGAGATTGCATGATGAAGATCATGATTGTTACAGATGCATGGGAACCACAAGTTAACGGTGTTGTGAGAACTCTCAAACAAACTATGCACGAACTTAAAAAAATGGGCTATGTCATAGAGATGATCACCCCATTGGAATTTAAGACCATTCCATGCCCCACCTACCCAGACATTTCTTTGTCACTTTTTCCGGGTAGAAAAGTTCGTCAAAAAATGGAGTCATTTTCTCCAGATGCTATTCATATTGCGACCGAAGGTCCATTGGGTATTGCAGCAAGAGCCTACGCAATCAAAAATCGCCTACCATTTACAACCGCATATCACACCAGATTCCCAGAGTATGTGAAAGCTAGAACAAGCATTCCACTAGCTATTACTTATAAGTTTTTACGCTGGTTCCACGACCCATCCCTAGCAGTAATGGCACCGACTGATGTGGTCGTGAAAGATCTAGAGTCTTATGGCTTTACCAACGTGGTTCTTTGGACTCGCGGTGTTGATCTAGAAGTCTTCAAAATGCAAGAATCAAAAGAACTTGATACTTCTCATCCAATTTTCTTGTATGTAGGTCGGGTGGCTGTTGAGAAAAATATCGAAGCATTTTTAGAACTTAAGTTACCAGGTTCTAAATGGGTGGTCGGTGACGGCCCTGCATTAGAAGGTCTTAAAGCGAAGTACCCAGAGGTTAATTACTTAGGTGTACTCCAACAAGAAAAATTAGCCAAGGTCTATGCAGCGGCTGATGTGTTTGTATTCCCAAGCAAAACAGATACATTTGGTTTAGTTTTACTAGAAGCCATGGCTTGTGGTCTGCCAGTAGCAGCCTACCCAGTAACAGGTCCCATTGATGTGATTGGCGACTCTAAAGCGGGCGCTATGAATAATGATCTTCGCGAAGCTTGCTTAGAGGCTCTCACGATTCCAAGAGAAGTAGCACGTGCACACGCCGAAAAGTTCTCTTGGCAAGCAGCTAGCGAACAGTTTGCTAACCACTTACGCCCAGTTGAAAGTCACACAACTGTCAAATTCGCGTCATTAGCCTGACACATATGACTTCTAAATTATGACCATATTTACTATTGCAGGCTAAAAAATGAGAGAACTACCCAACCCTTTATCTCTGTTCACAGAATCTTTGACAAAAAACAAAACAATTAAAAAGACTATGTCAGAGAGAATCGCACCACTACAGAAGATTCTTCAAGAAAAAATGGGGCGTTTACAAATTAACGAAAGAGCTCAAGCCCAATCTAAACCTGTTGAGGCGCCAGCAGTTCAAACCACCAAAGCAAGCCCAATCAGCGTCACCTGGGCCCGCCACCAAGATGAAGTAAAAGAGGCTCAACGCTTGCGCTATAAAGTATTTGCCGAGGAGATGGGTGCGCGCCTTAAGCCATCAAATGAAGGCTTAGACGTAGATATTTTTGATAATTTTTGCGAGCACTTATTGGTTCGCGATAACGAAACATTAAAAGTTATTGGCACATACAGAGCTTTGCCTCCGCATCAAGCCAAACAAATGGGTTGCTTGTACTCAGACTCTGAATTTGACTTAACTCGTCTACGTCATTTGCGTCACAAGATGGTTGAAGTAGGTCGCTCATGTGTTCATAGAGATTACCGCTCAGGTGGTGTGATCATGGCTTTATGGAGTGGCTTAGGTCAATACATGAAAAAGAACAATTACGAAGTGATGTTAGGTTGTGCTTCAGTACAAATGGGCGATGGTGGCCACTATGCTGCCAGCCTTGCAAAAATCCTCAGCACAGAACAACATTTAACTGACATCGAGTACCGCGTATTCCCTCGTCTAGCTCTTCCAGTTGAAGAATTAAATAGCTCACTAGAAGTTGAACCACCAGCATTGATCAAAGGCTACTTAAGACTAGGGGCAAAGATTTGCGGCAATCCAGCTTGGGATCCTGACTTTAATACTGCTGACTTTTTAACGATGCTTCGCTTAGATGATATTCATCCAAGATACGCCAAGCACTTTTTGGGAAATTAATTAATTGATCATTTAAATTGATTCAGATTAGAAAATCTGAATCAAAAGTTCCCGGCCGATTTTTGCCCAATCGGCCGATTCTTTTTCTAAGCCAAACTGAGTGAGTGGATTTGCTTTGGCCCACTCTTTAGGCACTTTGATAACAAAACCGCTCTCTTCTTCTTTCACGCTAATTGGTGGTATACCAATATCATCACGGCGTCTGCAAATCACATGAGCAAGTCTTAATGAAAATAACATGCGCCAATCGATGTAAGTAGAACTGACAGAAATCTTGCCAAGCTTACCTGTATGCCCTAATAAAAGAGCCGCCAATCTAGCTTGGTCTAACTTTGAGAATCCTGGCATATCTGCATGAGTGGCAATGTATGCCGAATGCTTGTGGTAACCGTTATGAGTAATGGTTAAACCAATTTCATGTAATTTTGCCGCCCAAGAGAGAATCTGTAGATTGTCTTTACGATCCTCGTTCTTTGGCTTAGGAAATTGATTTAAAAAATACTGTGCCACATCACTCACTCGGGTGGCTTGGGCGCGATCAACGGCGTAACGTTGCATGAACTGCTCAACAGTCACGTAACGCATGTCATGGTGCTGAGATCGGCCAATTAAGTCATAGAGGACACCTAAGCGCAGAGCTGCTTCCGTTACTTCCATGCGCTCAATACCCAACTCATCAAAAGCAGCCAACATGATCGCTAAACCGCCGGGTAACACTGGCTTACGGTCGTTTTTCAAGCCAAGCAAAGTGCAACGATCAACATATTCTGCTTCGATCAATGCTTTTTTGAGTTGGATGAGACCATCACGGGTGATTAAGCCCCCCATATCATCAACAGGTAAATCATGGGGCTCGCCATTAAATCCATTTAACGCAATTAACTCAGCAATGGCTCGAGCTGTGCCTGATGAGCCAATTGATTGCTTCCATCCTGACTTAATAAACTCCGATGAAATAACTTGGATTTCTCGTCTAGCTGCCAACTGCGCTTGCTTAAAACTATGCGCATCAACCAAACCACCAGGAAAGTACTCTTGACTGTGTGAAACACAACCAATGTATAAAGACTCCATCATTTTTGGCTCATACCCCTCACCAATAATGAATTCTGTAGAGCCACCGCCGATATCCAAAACAAATCGCTTGCCGTCACATGCAGGAGCATCATGCGAAGCACCAATATAAATCAGCCTTGCCTCTTCTCGTCCTGCAATTACTTCGATTGGAAAGCCTAGTAGTTTTTGTGCTTCTTCAATGAATTGGTTGGCATTTCTGGCAACACGCAAAGTGTTGGTGGCAACTGCTCTCACCTGCTTAGCCTCAAAATTCTTTAACCGATCACCAAAGCGATGAATCGCTGCCAAACCACGTGCAATCGATTTTTGATCTAATTTTTTATCTTCATTTAAACCAGCAGCCAAACGTACCGATTCTCTCAGCGTATCAATGGGTTGCAACTGAGTGCCCGATGGGGACTGAATCACGCGGGCAATCACCATCCTAAAACTATTAGAACCAAGGTCTACAGCAGCAACTAAGTGTTCTTTGGATGGGTCTTTTAAAAAATTCTTCACAAATAACTAATTTAATAAGCTTTTTTAGATAGATAACTAGATTATGACTTTAATGTGACAAGAACGTGAAAATATGAATTCATAAAAATGTCATATTAATGACACATACCTTTGCAACACTGATGGTATGCAGACAAAAATCCCACTACTGAATAGAGAGCTAGGTGTCCTTGAGTTTAATTCAAGGGTACTGGCACAGGCTGAAGATCCAAAAACACCTCTTTTAGAGCGCCTCCGCTTTGTCTGTATTGTGTCATCCAATATGGATGAGTTCTTTGAGATTAGGATGTCAGGCATCAAAGAACAACTTAAAAGTAACGCTAAAAATAAAACACCAGATGGCCTACAAATTACCGAGGCTTATAAAGTAGTCACAGCACATGCCCATGATTTGGTTGCAAGGAAATATCGCTTACTACAAGAAGAGATTATTCCCAAGTTAAATAAAGAAGGTGTTGGATTTTTTACCAGCACCCAATGGACCCCAGCACAAAGAGCTTGGGCCAAGAACTTCTTCCATCAAGAATTAGTACCTCTTCTAACCCCCATTGCCTTAGATCCAGCCCACCCGTTCCCAAAAGTTATTAATAAGAGTTTGAACTTTTTTGTAACTTTAGAGGGTGAAGACTCTTTTGGTAGAAAACCTAAATTAGCAGTGGTTCAAGCACCAAGATCACTACCACGTGTGGTGCCAATGCCTAAGCATCTGTGCGACCAACAATTTGGTTTTGTCTTATTATCATCATTCATGCAAGCATTTGTGCCTGAACTATTCCAAGGGATGACAGTAACCGGTTGCCATCAATTTAGAGTGACTCGCAATTCTGATTTGTTTGTGTCTGAAGACGACATCACCGACTTACGAGAAGCCTTGCAAGGCGAACTACCTACTCGTCACCTAGGCGATGCCGTACGCTTAGAAATCACGGCAGATATGCCAGAAGATTTAACCGATTACTTACTGAAGGTTGAAAGCCTGAATAGAGAAGACTGTTATCAAGTAAACGGGCCAGTGAATTTGGTTCGCTTGGTTCAAATTCCAGATTTAGTAGATATTCCAAAGTTTAAATTTCCAAGCCATCAACCCAATCAATCAGTTCAGTTGGCTACTGGTGAAAGCCTACTAGACAAAATTAGTCGTGAAGATATTTTGTTGCACCACCCCTATCAAAGCTTTGATCCTGTGCTTAAGATGCTCAAAGAAGCTGCCAGAGATCCAAACGTTTTAGCAATTAAGCAGACGGTCTATCGCACTGGTGAGCAATCGCTGGTGATGGATGCACTAATGGAAGCTGCCAAAAACGGCAAAGAGGTGACGGTTGTTGTTGAGCTACTAGCCCGTTTTGATGAGCAAACCAATATTGGTTGGGCAGCGAAATTAGAAGCAGTTGGTGCCCATGTGGTTTATGGTGTTGTAGGTCATAAGTGCCACGCCAAGATGCTCTTAGTTGTGCGTAAAGAAACGATTCCTGCAGAGGGTCGCCGTAAATCCAAGACTGTTTTGAAACGCTACGCCCACTTAGGTACTGGCAACTACCACCCAAGAACTGCACGCTTGTATAGTGACTTTGGTTTGATGACAGCCAATCAGGATATTTGCGAAGACATGCACCACGTGTTTATGCAGTTAACCGGCACAGGTGGTCGCGTACCTTTGAAACATTTATGGCAATCGCCTTTCACGATGCATGAAGAGCTGATTGCTCATATTCGCGCTGAAGCAAGAGCAGCCAGAGCAGGCAGAAAAGCACGGATCATGGCAAAAATGAATGCCCTGCTAGAGCCAACCATCATTGCTGAACTCTACAAAGCCTCACAGGCTGGCGTGAAAATTGATCTTGTGATCCGTGGTGTTTGCGCCTTGCAACCTGGTGTACCAGGCTTATCTGAGAACATCAAAGTACGCTCAATCATTGGCAAATTCTTAGAACACCATCGTATTTATTACTTCTACTCCGATGGAGAAGAAACACTTTATCTATCCTCTGCAGACTGGATGGACAGAAACCTGTTTAGACGTGTTGAAGTGGCTTTCCCTGTGTTGGATAAGAAGCTAAAAGCACGGGTCATTAAGGAAGGCTTCCAAATACTTCTGAAAGATAATGCCACTGCTTGGCTGATGAATGGCGATGGCAAGTACACTCAGACAAAAACTAGACCCGGTGCTACGCCATACATTGGCCAAAAAGAGTTGGTAAATTTACTTTGTCACTAAGGTTTAAGGGGCGATTCTTTGCTTAGGGAATACTAAGCAGAATCGACTGCCCACACCAACTGTTGACTCAATTTTTAACTCACCATGATGGCGATTAACAACATGCTTCACAATCGCCATTCCTAAACCGGTACCACCGGTTTCTCTGGATCTACTCCGATCCACCCTATAAAAACGCTCTGTTAATCTAGGGATATGTTCTGCCGCAACACCTGGGCCGGTATCCGATACGCAAAGCTCAATCTCTTCACCAATCTGGGCCCAAGTCACGCAAACTTTTCCACCTTCAGGCGTATAACGCACAGCGTTTGACACCAAGTTACTGAATGCTGAATACAACTCCAAGTCATCACCCAAAATGTTTTTATCGCTATTCTGATCAAAACTAATTTGATGTTTACCTTGTGATAAACCTTCTGCATCTAATTTAAGTCTTGCAAGCATATTGGGCATATTCACCACTTGAGAAATTGGTGGCTCTGGATTGCCTTCTAGTTTTGCCAAGGTCAATAGGTCTTCAACCAACGTTTTCATTCTGCCGGTTTGCACAGACATCATTTCCAAATAACGATCACGCTCTTGTTCATTTAAATCGAGCTCAGAGACTGTCTCCAAGAACCCTGCCAAGACAGTGAGGGGCGTTTTAAGCTCATGAGAAACGTTTGCCACAAAGTCTCGTCTCATGGCATCTGTTTTTTCAATTTGAGAAATATCTTGCGATAACACCAACTTCTGCTTATCACCATAAGGGAAGATTTGGACTTCTAATGAGAACTGCTCAAAATCACCCATACCAGTCAGCTTGACTGGTTCACGATAGTTTTGTCGAATGATGTATTGAACAAACGCTGGCTTTCTGAGAATATGGGTAATGCGTTGCATCGCGTCACGCCTAGCATTTAAACCAAAATGCTTTTCAGCAATGGCATTGCACCACTCAATCTGATCATCCTCATTAAGCATCACAACACCGTTGGGTGAAGCCTGAATAGCTTGAATAAACCGCTGGTGCTGCTGCTCAACCTCTAATACCTGATCACGCCAACCTTTCACCAACTTGTGAAGACGGTAATAAATCTCACCCCAAATACCCATTGCAACAGGTACCTCTCCATAACTGGGTGATAACAACAAGACGGTCAACTTAGATGCGTGCCAAAGCTGATGAATTAATAAAAGTGCCAAAAATATAACCGCAGTCATCCAGCCGACA
>JALQYK010000106.1 GCA_023254115.1 Polynucleobacter sp. | reverse complement strand
TAGCTCAGTTGGTTAGAGCAGAGGACTCATAATCCTTTGGTCGCTGGTTCAAGTCCAGCAGGGCCCACCAATAAAATCAATGACTTAGCGTGGTTGAGCTAGGTCATTTTTCTTTTATGTGTAGTTAGTGTGTAGTAAATTTTGTACAGAATTACTTGCAAACCGAATAGATATAAGGGGCTCGCTTACAGCAACGAACTATTAGTTAGTTCTTAATTATTGGGTTTAGTCGATCTTGCGAGGGCCGCCTGAAAACTAAACTCAGTTAGAGATAGCTAGGGTTTTATTTGAGCGTTACATTAAGTAACGCTTACGTCATTTAATTGTTATGCTTGAAGTAATTCTTCATACTAAATTCTGAAAAATGAATATTCACTCTGACTATAGCAAGCGAGTAGTAATCAATCAACATGATTTGCCATGGGGCAATAGTCCAGAGCATGGCATTGAAAGACGTATGCTAGATCGTATCGGTGGTGAGGTTGCTAAAGCTACCTCTATTGTTCGTTATCAACCTGGGGCCAAATTTAAATCGCATACTCATGATTTGGGTGAAGAAATATTTGTTTTGGATGGAGTCTTCAGTGATGAAACAGGAGACTATCCTGCAGGCACTTATATTATGAATCCGCCTGGTTCATCTCATGAGCCATTTAGTGATCTTGGTTGTACCTTGTTTGTTAAGCTCCGTCACTTGGGTATCGATCAAGTTGAGCGTGAAATTGTTGATACTAATTCTGCTACTTGGTTTCAAGGCTTGGTTCCGGGATTAATGGTATTGCCTTTAATGAGGCAAGGCACTGGTTCCAGCTTGGTTCGTTGGCAGCCTCAGACTTACTTTAATCCTCATAAGCATTATGGTGGAGAGGAAATATATGTCATCGATGGAGTATTTGAAGATGAGCATGGACGGTATCCTGTTGGTTCATGGATTCGGAGTCCTCATATGAGTTTGCATAAGCCCTTTAGTAAAGAAGGTTGCACTATCTTTGTGAAGACTGGCCACTTATTGGATTAATACTTGAAATCAAGTATTAATCAACACCTGCTCTAAATGTGATTATTGATCGTGGTTGTTCTATGTATAAGTAACATCTAGTTATTTTATGGATTGAAAGACATAAACAAGTACGTTGCAAAAATAATTAGATGAATTATTCCTTGTAGTAGGGTTGTTTTTCCTAATGCGAGAGTGATTAATCCAACAAATAAAGTTAATAGCAATAAAACCATGCTTACTGGATTGATTCCTAAGCTAAGCGGTAAATCAAAGTAAATTGAGATTGCTGCAACAGTGGGTATTGTTAATCCTATGCTGGCGAGGGCAGAGCCTAGCGCCAAATTTAAACTTGTTTGTAATCGATTCGCTTTTGCGGATCGCACAGCTGCAATGCTTTCTGGCATCAAAACTAAAGCTGCAATTGCAATACCAACTATAGTTTTAGGAGCGCCCATAGCATTAACGGCTGACTCAATGAATGGACTTAAGGATTTGGCTAGCCAAACAACAAAGATTAGTGAAATGAATAGTAAGCCAGTACTGACAATTGTTTTTAATTTTCCAGGTGGTTCAGCGTGCACTAATTCATTATTTTTGAGGTTTTGATTTTTGGGTAGAAAATAATCTCTGTGTGAAACAGTTTGGAAAAAAATAAAAGCAGCATACAAAGCCAATGAAGAAATGCCTGCAAAAGCTAATTGGCTTTGCGTGAAAGTTGGTCCTGGTGATCCAATCGCAAATACAGGCAAAATTAATGTAAAGGTTGCCAGTGTAGCCAGCACAGCAATTGCAGAATTAGGCCCCTCAATCCTGAATTGGAGTTCTTTATGGTTGATGCCGCCAATGAAAATACATAAGCCAACAACACCATTCATCACAATCATGATTGCAGCAAATACTGCGTCTCTAGCAATATACGTTGCCCCATCAGATCCCGATAGCATCATGGCAACAATCAGTGCCACTTCAATGATGGTCACACTAACAGCAAGTACAAGTGTGCCATAGGGCTCACCTAGTTTATGGGCAATGACTTCAGCGTAGTGAACAGCAGTAATTACTGAAATTACTAATAGCACTAACAAAAGATAAACCATGTAGCTAGCCCTTTATTTTGTAACTATGGTGTTGATGCTACCAGTAATTAACCCTTAATTACTAAATGGGAATTTATTTTCAAAGATGCTGCTTCATTATTGGTTAGTGAGTGTGTTCAGCAGGATTTGCTTCTATTTTTAAATTGTAGGATACGTTCATGGACATTAAAATTTTTAGTCACTTTTTCTCTTAATTAGATCAAGAGATTTCAGCCGCTATTCCGGGGGTATACAAATTTTTAAGGGCTCCAAAAATTTTTTGAGTTACTCAAAGATCCAACTAAAGACATGATTACATAGCTTTGTTTTGTATATGAATATGTTTTCATATTGAATAATTACCTATTAACTGGATACTTAACTAACTAATTTTTAGTTAAGATTACTTTTATGAATTCAAAGCTAATTTGTTGCGGATTAATGGCAATTTCATTTTCTATGGCACATGCTCAAAACTTCCCAAAAATAGAAGCAAGTTATGGTAGCGGTACTCAGGAGTTTTCTCTTGCCACAGGTAGCCCAGGTGAGTTGGGTTTGCTAAAGCTACTTGGTGAAGAGTTTGGTAAAAAAGAAAATGCCAGAATGAATTGGGTTAAAGCTGGTAGTGGGGCATCGCTTAATTTGCTAAAAAATAAGCAGGTAGACATGATCATGGTTCATGCACCTAGCGCTGTTAATAAAGCTATTTCAGAAGGTTGGGCGGTGAATAGAACATTGATCGGCTCTAATGAGTTTTATATTGTTGGACCAAAATCCGATCCAGCGAAAATCAGATCTGCAATTAGTGGTTCTGATGCATATAAAAAAATTTTTGAAGCTAAAGCCAATTTTATTTCTCGTGGTGATAAATCTGGTACACATGTTAAAGAAATGGATATATGGGGATCTGCTGGCTTGGTTCCAGGTGGGTCTTGGTACATTGTCACTAATGACTTTATGACTGCTTCTCTGATTAGAGCAAATAAGGAACAAGCTTATTTCATGACCGATAGTAGTACTTGGGTTGCAGAGAAAACACTGGCACCCAATTTAGAAATATTATTTAGAGGGGATAAGTTTTTGGTTAATACCTATGATGCTTTGGCTGCACCAGAGGGGGCTACATCTGGAAGAAATACTGCTGTTAATTTTATTAAGTTTGTGGCATCAGAAGCTGGTCAAAAAATTATCAGAGAATACGGAAAATCTCAATACAAAGAGTCACTTTACAATGATGCTGTTTATGCAAAGCAATATGTTTATTAAGGAGTGTTATGCAGTTAAATATTTCTCTCAGTGCCCGCAATACACTTAAGGGTAAGGTAATTGATCTTAAAAAAGGTCAAACAACTAGTCATATAAAGATTGATATTGGTGGCGGCAATGTGCTAACAGCCTCTATCACTAATGAAGCTGTGGACGAATTGAATTTAAATGTTGGTGATGATGCATGGGGAATTATTAAAGCCTCAGATGTAATGGTTGGTAAGTAATTCATACGGACCGTATCTTGAGAGGATTACTAAACCATCCTTAAGGGTGGTTTTTTATTTTGTCGGTTTTCCCGACATTAGTCATTTGACCAAGTGTAGATAAATCTCGACCTCCAACACATCCCACTTGATGCCAAGTTCCTCGGTGCAAAAACTACATCGCACTGTACGCATGGTTAGTCATTGAAGAAAAAACTGTTATAAATCATCAGCATATCTGAAAAGCCGTGTGCCCCAGTTCGATTCTGGGTTCCGCCTCCAAATAAAGTTGAGTTAATCACGTTATTAGCAACAACTGCCATCACGCAGGTCTCATTAAATCCAATGCGTCAATTGAGGAATTAAATCTGATTGGCTTTTTATCAAAAATATCTTCCTTTGGGAAAATTTCCATTGATACAATCAGAGCCAAATGAAGCGCCAAAGTAAATTCCTGCTAATTCTGCTATGTCTTAGCCTTCTGCTATTCAAGGCTATCTCTGGTAATAGATTTGTTGAAAATGGTATAAAACGCGCCGAAATTTACAGTAATTACTCTGCTTATATATTGGCTCAGCAAGAGATTGAAGCCTCCGGCATGAGTGATGATAAAAATAATTTGACCAGAGCTATCTCAGTTCACATGCCTGGAATTGTCATCACTATATTTCTGTTATTTGGTGCCAATCAGCTCAAGCAAATTATGAGGCCAGTAGTTAAGCTTCTTAACAGTGCACAGTTAAACCAAGAAATATTCAAGCCACCTAAAAACACATATATACCCATTTAAATTTTCAATTCATTTTTTAAAGGAATATATATGTCTAAGTTATTAAAAGTTATTTTGGCTATTGGTTTTGTATCAATTTTGGGTGCTTGTAGCACTACTGATTCAAATAAAGTGGCATCTGTGGATGTAACTGGTCAGGGAATGGGCTATGACCCAATCAATGACCCAAAATCAATTGTTTACGGCAAAAGAAGTATCTACTTTGATTTTGATAGCTATAAGGTCAAGCCTGAATATCAGTCTGTTGTAGAAGCGCATGCTAAGTATCTTCGTGAGAATAAAGATAAAAAAGCTAATATCGTTATTCAGGGAAATACAGATGAGCGTGGCACCACAGAGTACAACTTGGCTCTTGGTCAAAAGCGTTCTGAGGCTGTTAAGAAATCATTATCTTTGCTAGGTGTTGAAGCATCTCAAGTCGAGGCTGTTAGCTTTGGCAAGGAAAAGCCTAAAGCCTCTGGCAGTAACGAGGAAGCTTGGAAAGAAAATCGCCGAGCTGATATCGTTTACAAGTAAACAAAAAAGTCACCCTCGGGTGACTTTTTACTTGGAGCTATCTTATCTAAGCCAATAGTTGCCTGAAGATGCCAAAACCTTTGGGTAATTATTGGTTAAATTTCTGAATAATTTTTTGAGCAATGGGAATATCAGCTGGAGCTAATTTATAGCTGAGTAGTTCTTCAATAGGGGCCCATGCCAAGAAGTCATGGACTGTACCAACTGGCTGTTGATCCCCAATATCTGCCAACATTGCAATCAGTTGAATTTCTCCGCCATCGTGGGTGTGGTCAACTAACATAAAAATGTCTTCACTGACTTTGGCGTTCACGCCCAATTCTTCCTGTAATTCTCTTTTTAAGCAGTCTACTAATGATTCACCATTTTCAACTTTGCCGCCAGGAAACTCCCAATAACCACCAAGTGCCTGATTAGGTTTTCTTCTGCCAATCAAAACCCTTGACTCGTTCAAAATAATTGCTGCGGTAACGATTTTCTTCAATGGATTCATCCTTTGGCCTACTTGATGGTTGGGTGGTGACTGTATTCTAATACGTCAGCCTAATTTACTAAATCATAGATAATTGCCATATGAAATTACTTAAGAGACTCTTTATAGCTATTGGTGTTTTGGTTTTGCTACTGGTGGGCTTTACCCTTTATGGCATTTATGAAATTGATAGCTTGGTAAAAAGCGGTATTGAAAAATATGGCTCAGAGGCAATTAAAGCGCAAGTCTCGCTAGGATCGGTGAGTGTTGATCTTAAAAAAGCGCAAGTGACGATTAAAAAGCTCACTGTTGCTAATCCTGAAGGATTCAAAGAAAAGAATGCTTTTTATGCGGGTGAGGTTGTTATTGATCTAGATGAAAAGCACCTCAACACATCAAAAATTATTGTGCAAAAAGTGAGTATCGCTGCTCCAACGGTCACTTATGAGTACAGTTCTAAAGGCGACAATCTAGGAATCTTGCAAAACAATGCGATTAACTATGCCAAGCAAGTGGTCGATAGCGTAGGGGTAGACTCAGATAAGTCTTCTGAAAAATCTAAGGTGAAAATATTAATCAAGGATGTTTACCTCAGCGATGTTTCTTTGTTGCTAAGAGATAGCCGCTTATTTGATTCTTCGATCAAACTACCTTTACCCAATATTCATATGACGAAGGTTGGTAATACGGATGATGGCTCAGACCCATCGGAAGTGGCAGGGCAGGTAATGAATAGCTTATTTGGCTCTACTAAGAAAGTTGTCACCGAATCTGCGCCAGCAGCTCTAGAGCAAGCAGGTGTTCAGTTGAAGGATGCCGAAACAAGCATTAAGAACACTGGTAATAAGTTATTCAAAGAAATCAAAAATTTATTTTCAAACTAATTTTTTTGCCAAATCGATAAAGTCGGTTGCGCTTAAATCAAAGTCAGATACATCTGGCATAGGTTTCACTTGATTGGCACCGAATTCTAATGAGCGATGAACATAAGCGGTCTTGAGCCCGTATGACTTGGCAGCTTTTAAATCATTCGTATGTGTAGCAACTAGCATTACTTCCTGTGGTTGAACATCAAAAATATCAGCAACCCCTAAATATGTTTCTGGATCAGGTTTGTAATGTCTAAATACTTCGGCTGACAAAATCAAATCCCAAGGTAATCCAGCAAATTTAGCCATATTGGCTAATAAACCCAGGTTACCGTTAGATAGAGTTACGATTTTGAATCGTCTTTTGAGTAGTAATAAACCTTCAACGGTATCTGCCCAGGGGTGTAAGCGATGCCAAATTAAATTAAGGTGTTGTATTTGTTCTTCGCTTAAATGAGTAACTTTGAAATCATCCAAGATTCTGTCAAGAATCATACGATGCAAGACATCAATCTTTGTCCAGGTCTTTGCGCCTTTGCGAACCTCAGCCATGGCTGGCTCATAACCGGAGCGCCATGCATTGGCAAATTGGTCGGCATCAATATTTAGCCCCATTTGTTGGATTTCTTGCATGATTGAGCCATGCCAATCCACAGTAGTGCCAAACACGTCAAAAGCGATTACTTTAATTGGGTAGTTCATGACAAAAGGTTACTATGAATCTATTGAATTGTCTTGAGGGTTCAAATAATCATTCAAATTAGGGTTAACATTTAAGCATGAGCATTGATACGAGAAGTTATCAATTCCCCAAGCGATACTTATGGCTCGCTATTGCTTTTTCTTTGCTTGTTCATTTTCTGATCTTTTTTCAAGTGGATTGGGGTATTTATATTGACTCTGCACCCAGTCAATCCGTGGTGATCACCAAACTCATAGATATTGATGAAATTAAACAATCAAACAATTCTATTCAAACTCATGCCAGCTCAGTCGATGACTCAACTCCTAAGCTAAGTCGTGCAGAGCAAGATGCTCAACAAGGTCAGGCTTTTCAATTGCCACCCTCAGCGCTTTTATCTTACGCCTCATTTGTGAATGGGAATCCTAATCAAATTGCTCACATTGATTGGCTTAATTCAGGAAATACATATCAAATCAAGGTCACGCTGACTGTTCCATTTTTGGGTGACTATGTTTTCTCTAGCAGTGGCAAGGTTGATCGCTATGGTCTGGCCCCTGACTTTTATGAGGAAATTAGGGGTAGTAAAGGTTCTAGAAGTATTGAATTTTCAAGGTTAGCTAATAGCATTAAATATTCAGTGAATGGGCAAGCATCTGATTTGCCAAAAGGAACGCAAGATAGATTTAGTGTTTTATTTCAGCTAGCTAGCTTAGTTGGGGGTAATCCTCAATTAGATGGTTCTGGTATTGCTAGAGAGATTCCTATTGCTGAAATTGATAAATTGAGTCAGTGGGTTTTCGTTAGTCAAGGTGATGAAGAGGTGTCTGACCTTGCGAATGGTAAAAAATTTACAACCAGACATTTTGTGCGCTTACCAAGAGATGAGGGTGATAAGCGCAAGTTAGAGGTGTGGTTGGCAAAAGAACACCACTGGTTACCTTTGAAAATTATGCAAACAGAACCTAATGGCCAAGTCTTTGAACTATTGCTAGTTAAGCGCCAAGATACCTAACTGACTAAACTACTGTTTATTATTTATTAAATCAACGATTAATTGAGGTGCACATGAATACCAAAGAAGGTTTTGCAAAAGGTTTAGCTATTCGTAAAGAGGTTTTGGGCGAGGAGTATGTCAATAACTCCTTAGCCAACGCTGATGAATTCAGTATGCCTTTACAAGAGTATGTCACTGAACATGCTTGGGGTGCAGTATGGGATCGCCCTGGCTTAACAAAAAAGCAGCGTAGCATGATCACGTTATCAATTTTGGTGGCTATTAATCGTCCGCATGAGTTAAAAATTCACTTGCGTGGTGCTATAAATAATGGTGTTACTAAAGAGGAAATTAGAGAGTTATTTCTTCATGCGGCGGCCTATTGTGGTGCGCCTGCCTGTGTGGATGCTTTCAGAACTGCCAAGGAAGTATTTGCTGAATAAATCTTGATCAGAGAAATCTCAATATGCCACGCATCAAATTAGACCTACCGGAATCATTTGCATTTACAACAGACTTGCAACTTTATATTGGCCACATTAACTATGGTGGTCATCTTGATAATGCCCAGCTCATTACCTTGGTTTCTGAGGCGCGAGTACGATTCTTGAAGTCAATGGGGTATAGCGAACTAGATGTTGAGGGCCTTGGCATTGTGGTGGCGGATCATTTCATACAGTACAAATCTGAGGGGTTCCATGGGGAAACTATTCGAATCCATATGCAAGCGCAAGACTTCAATAAATACGGCTTTGATTTGATCTACAGAATTGATTGCTTGGAAAATCCTCGTGAGCTGGCTAGAGGAAAGCAGGGGATTGTCTTTGTTAATAAAGAAACAAAAAAGGTGGCAAATGTGCCACCTAGTTTTTCCAACCGATTTATTAATAAATAACTGAAGTATCTTTTACATACTAGGATAGTCGATATAACCCTCTGGACCTGGTGCATAGAAGGTATCTGGGTTGGGCACGTTGAGTGGCGCATTCTGCTTTAAACGTTCGACCAAGTCAGGATTAGCAATATAAAGTCTTCCGAAAGCTACTGCATCAGCTTTA
>JALQYK010000103.1 GCA_023254115.1 Polynucleobacter sp. | reverse complement strand
TCATTCCAAGTCGATGATGACTCAGAAGATTTGATTGTTTTAGTGCCAGGTTTGGCTGCTTTGTCCTTTTTCTTTTCTTCAGCACCCTCAGCCTTCACTGGCTTGTGTAATGTGCCTTTCTTTTCTTCTTCAGCAGGCTTAGCAGCTTTCAATACACGAGCTGGCGCATTCATCATGTCACGAATCGCCAAAGCTTCAGCCTCAGCTTTAGCGCGACGTACTCGAATGTTTTCTAATTCATCATCACGAACTTTTGCCGCAGCCGCATCCGCAACTTTTTGCTTTTCTTCAACATCTGCTTTCGCTTTAACTTCTTCAGCAGTTACCTCTGTTGAAACTGCTTCTTTTTCAACTTTTGCTTTTGCTTCTGCTTTTTCAGACTCCTCACGAGCCTTACGATCCATTTCGGCTTTCATGTCAGCTTCTTGACGAGCCAACAACTCAGCTTGACGCTTGGCTTCAGCTTCACGCTTGGCTAATTCTGCATCATCCAAAATGTTTGCAGGTGCAACTTCAGCAGGCGCAGCTGGCTTAGCAACTGGGGCTTCCGGCGCTGCAGAATCATCACGCTTAACTAGAACACGCTTTTTACGAACCTCAACTTGAACTGTACGTGTTTTACCTGCAGAGTCAGCTTGACGAATTTCAGTCGTTTCACGCTTAGTTAAAGTAATTTTTTTACGAGCACCAGCATCAGAGCCATGTGCAACTTGCAAATGCTCCAGCAATTTCGTTTTATCTTTCTCAGTTAGCTTGTCCTCTGCAGAGGTTTTATTAATACCTGCAGCCTGAAGCTGCTCCAGCAATGCTGCTGGAGTACGCTTCAGTTCTTTTGCTAAATCTTCTACGGTCGTGGTCGCCATGCGAACCCCTTATGAATCAGTTAAACCAGTGTGCGCGAGCTTTCATAATGAGAGCCTTTGCGTCTTCTTCGTTGATGCCAGTCATTTCAACTAATTCATCAACAGCCAATTCCGCTAGGTCATCACGGGTATGGACATTACCTTCTGCCAATTTGGCAACAAGATTAGTAGTCATACCTTCTAAGCTACGTAAGTCTTGCGATACCTCTTCAACACGCTCTTCTTTTGCCAACTCCATTGTTAACAATGAGTCGCGAGCACGAGTACGCAATTCATTAACAGTGTCTTCATCAAATGCATCAATTTCTAGCATTTCTGACAAAGGTACGTACGCAACCTCTTCCAAACTATTGAAGCCCTCTTCAATCAAAATGTCTGCAACCTCTTGGTCCACATCCAATTTATCCATGAACAAAGCACGAACTTTCTCTGACTCTTCTTCAGTTTTCTGTGCAGATTCTTCTGGAGTCATGATGTTGATGTGCCAACCAGTCAATTCGCTAGCTAAGCGCACGTTTTGACCACTGCGACCAATCGCAATTGCCAAGTTTTCCTCATCAACAACAACGTCCATCGCATGCTTTTCTTCATCAACAACGATTGATTGAACTTGAGCAGGCGCTAGAGCACCAATCACAAACTGCGCTGGATCTTCAGACCACAACACAATATCCACTGCCTCACCCGCAACTTCGTTACGAACTGCAGTCACACGTGTACCGCGAACACCCACACAAGTGCCAATAGGATCGATGCGCTTGTCATGAGCAACAACAGCAATCTTTGCACGGATACCAGGATCACGGGCGGCGCCCTTAATCTCCAATAAACCTTGTTCCATTTCAGGCACTTCATTCTCAAATAACTTGATTAAGAATTGTGGTGCAGTACGTGACAACTCGATTTGTGGACCACGTGCTTCACGATCAACTTTCAAAATAAAGCCACGTACGCGGTCACCGCTTCTTAGATTCTCTTTTGGAATCATTTGATCACGACGCAACAAAGCCTCTACACGACCTGATTCAATAATCAAACCATTTTTGTCAGCACGTTTGACTGTACCTGTCATGACGTTTTCGCCACGCTCTAGGTAGTCATTCAAAATTTGCTCACGCTCAGCATCACGAATGCGCTGCAAAATCACTTGCTTGGCTGTTTGAGCACCGATACGACCAAAAGCAACTGATTCAACTTGCTCTTCAATGTAATCACCAATCTCAATATCAGCAATTTGCTCTTTTGCTTCGAAAGAAAGAATCTCTTTATCTGGCTCTTGCAAACCAGCTTCGTCTGGCACGACCAACCAACGGCGATATGTTTCATATTCGCCAGTGTTGCGATCAATTGATACGCGCATATCAACATCTTCTTCGTAGCGTTTTTTGCTTGCAGAGGCCAATGCCATCTCAAGCGCTTCGAATACGATATCTTTATCAACGTTCTTTTCACGTGCTAATGCATCAGCTAGCATGAGGACTTCACGACTCATGATTTTCTTCCTTTGAAATCAACGACGGGAACCAACCGAGTTTTTTCAACCTCGGCCAGAGTAAATTCAAACATGGCTTCACTACCATCTGCGTTCTTTAATAACAAACCCAGCTTGGCATCGATTGAATCAGCATCTCCGCTGATCAATCCTTGTAAAACACCTACGTAATTCTTTCTGCCGGCATGAGCCACACGTAATTTCACATTAGCCTCCAGACCCGCAAAGCGGATATGGTCAGCAACGGTCTTTACAGGACGGTCCAAACCCGGTGATGAAACTTCCAAGCGCTCATAGTTAACGTTATCTACAGGCAAGCTGTAATTCAGATGACGACTAACTTTTTCGCAATCAGTAATATCAATCGGACGTTCAAAATCAATGTTTTCAATTGTTACGCGCAATAAGCCACGACCTTCTCGTTCGATATCAACGAGTAGATAACCCAGACTCTTCAGAGCGTCAGCAATCAAAACTTGTTCGTTCGCCATAAGCTATTACTTAAATTTTCACCAAAAAAAAATGGGCATATAGCCCATATTCCTAAACAAAAAGAACATGCCCGACCTACGTTGAACGCAACTTTAGCCGGAACTACTAAACACTTGAATTATATAGGAACTCACTAAAACTGCCAAGGGAAATCACCTAGGATTTCCCTGTTTAAGCTAGCTTTTTGTGAATTTTTTACCAAATTTAGCCCCCGGTTTACCACCAGGTCCTCTATTTTGCCCCTGACCTGAACGATGAGCACCTTGACCTGGCCCCTTTTTACCGAACTTTTGCCCAGATCTTGGTTTATCAGCACCAGCACCAAATGCACTACCGTGGTGCACGCCAGCCTGACTATCCTCATCACGACGATGGCCAAAGCCACCTGATCGACCCCCTTGACCAGGCTTACCTCTACCGCCACCATTTTTCCCTTTGAACTTGCCGCCGCGATCTTCAGCATGGCCTTGTGAAAAACGATTGGTATTAGAAGCCTGCCTCAAGGCATCTTTCGATCCCCAATAAGAAACAGATGTCTGCATCGGGTCTGGCTGACCACCCCCCTGGTCACGATGGCCACGGTGACCACCCTCTCTAGGGTCGCGACGCTGCTTGTCACCCATGCCTTGCGGAACTTTTAGTCCTGCCAGCTTCATTAACTGAACAATTTGGTCCGACGGAACTTCTTCCCAGCGACCTCGCCGCAAACGTGGCGGCAATACAAATAGACCATAACGGGTACGAATCAAACGAGAAACAATATGGCCTACTGCCTCAAACATTCTACGAACTTCGCGATTACGACCCTCTGTTAGAGCAACGTGATACCAACGGTTTGCACCTTCACCACCGCCACTCACTAATCTTAAGAAGCGAGCCACTCCATCATCCAACTGGACGCCTGTTTTCAGTAGCTTTTCTTGCTCTGGTTCTAAATCACCCAAAATACGTGCGGCATACTCACGCTCCACACCATAACGTGGGTGCATTAAGCGATTTGCCAACTCACCAGAAGTTGTGAACAACAACAAACCTTCAGTATTGAAGTCCAAACGACCAACAGCAATCCAACGTCCCTGCTTAGCTTTAGGCAAACGGTCAAAAACGGTCGGACGACCCTCCGGATCAGACTGGCTCACAATTTCGCCTGCAGGCTTGTGATACATGATGACGCGAGGTGGCTTAGTTTGAATCTTACGATGTACCATCTTGCCATTGATACGTACTTGATCTGTGGGACCCACACGCTGACCAATGTGAGCAGGCATACCATTCACAGATACACGTCCTTGAATAATCAAGTCTTCCATATCTCTGCGTGAGCCCATACCAGCATCCGCCAATACTTTGTGCAACTTCACTGTATCTTCGTCGAAACCTTCTTCATCGACATCATCTAGATCTGACCAAACTTCATCACGCAAACTTAAAGGTAGCTCATCTACACTTGAGAACTGTAAGCCAGGCATTGCTTCTTCTTCAGCAACAGACTCTTTCTCTTCACCCTCTTCGTGATCAGCTTCAGCCTCAATCTCGGCCAAAGTTTGCGCCACCATCTCATGTGTAACCTCAGGTTCAACTTCAGGAGCATCCAAGGTTGCGTCGAATTCACCAGAAACCACTGAAGCAAATAAAGCCTGACTTTCTTCACTTAAAGGATTAGGTTTTACTTGTTGAGGCCTTTGCGGACGATCACCGCGCTGCTCGCCTCTATGTGGTCTTTGACCTCTTGATCTAGGATGACGCGTTTGAGTAGACTCCTCACCTGCAGCAACATCAGCAGAAGCAGACTCATCAGCTGATGGCTCACCCTCAACACTCTCACCATCAGCTTTTTTCTCGCCACGAGGACGGAACTTACCGCGTCCTTTATTAAATGGGCCACGACCAAATCTCTTGGGGCGACGCTCACCACTATCAGATGAGCCTTCAGCAGAATCGCCTGCGCGATTTTCACCAGCCTCTTGCCCGCTCACGTTAACAGGCTTATCAGATTCAAATTCAGGACTAGTCATTAGTTTTTTCGTTATTTTCAATATTGTCAGCAGCATCTACTGACGCAGGCTCTTCACTACTTGACGTATCAACCACGTCAATCACCTGATCACCTGCAACAGCTTGATCACCTTCAAACTCAATCACACGCTGAGCAACAGAAGCTGCTTGAGCGTCTGCATCTTCCAACATCGGTAACTCTTGAAGTGTGGTCAAACTCAGATCATTCAAAAACTGTCTTGTAGTGGCATATAAACCTGGACGACCTACTGTTTCTTTATGTCCCACTACCTCAACCCAACCACGGTCCTCGAGCTGCTTGATAACGTTTGAACTAACAGTCACGCCACGAATCTCTTCAATCTCACCACGCGTCACAGGTTGTCTGTAAGCAATGATGGCCAACGTTTCCATCACAGCTCTTGAATATTTTGGTGGCTTCTCAGGCGTTAAACGGTCGAGATATTCACGCATCGCTAAACGACTTTGAAAACGCCAACCTGTAGCAAGTTCTAAAAGCTCCATGCCCTTATCAGCCCATGCAGACTGCACCTCTAACAAAGCAGCAGTTATATCTTCTGTAGAAATTTCTTCTATGAATAAACGACGTAAATCGTTAATCGTCATAGGCTGTTCTGCACATAAAAGTGCAGTTTCAAGCACCAGCTTGAGCTGTTCTGGATTCATAAATTAAAAAAGGGAACTATTAATATTAGGGTTAAGGACGATCGGCACATAGACACCGACCATACATCATGTAATTCTTATTAACCGACTAGGTAGGTATTGTAATTCAAAGTTGAGGCAATGCAAAAACCACCCCTCAAAAGATCATTTGGTAAGGTAAAAGCTCTATATAAACCAAACAAACCGGTGATCAACATAAGGCTTGCCGCTAGATACCTAGCCCAAGTTTTGTGACCCCAACTGGCCAATCTAGCAGAAAAACCACTAATTAATAACAAGTTAGGCAAAGTACCCAGACCAAAGGCAAACATTAATAGAGCTCCTGAGCTAGGGTCACCAGATAAAAAAGCCAATGGCAGGATGCTGTAAATCAACCCACATGGCACCAACCCCCAGACCATGCCCGTCAAGAAATGAGATTTAGGACTACTTTTATCAGAAATGTACCGCGCCAACTTAGCCCACAAAGACGCAGTTTTGGCATTCAACCAAAGCTCCCAAGAGCTACTAGCGCCCTTACTTTGAGACAAAATTCGGTAAGCCTGAAATATGAATATTAATGCTGCTAGAGCAAATAACAATCTTTGTATAGGCACCCAACCCTGCTGCCAAACAGGCACACCAACCAATCCGGCAACGGCACCCAAAGTAACATAGCTAGAAATTCTGCCCAAATGCATGGTTAATTGCTCAAAAACCATGGATAAACGAGACATTTTTCTCAATGGCACCGAATCACTAGAGTTTTTTAGCCGCTCAACACCAGCAGCAATCCCTCCACACATGAGCGCACAATGCCAACCACTGACTAGAGCACCAATAAATATGGTCAAAAACAAAGTACTGGTAACCATACTTACAAATATTCCCTAAGTAGTAATGTATTTAACAAAGTTATAGAATAATATCTATTGATGCAAATCAACTTGATAAAAAGCAAACATTAATGAATCGTATTTCAAGCGCAGAATCCCCAAATAAGTGCTCAACCTGTGTATTAGGTCAATTTTGCCTGCCGGTTGGTCTTAGCGCCGATGATGCCAACAAAATCGATACATTAGTCACTGAAAGAGTTAGACTCAAAAAAGGAGACTCTCTTTACAGACAAGGTGAACCACTGACTGCAGTCTATGGTATCAAGTTTGGCACCCTCAAAACAGAATATGCACTACCCGATGGCAGAGAACAAATCACTGGTTTTCACCTTCCTGGAGAAATGCTCGGTCTTGATGGCATCGGTGAAAATCACTATCAATCCAATGCCATTGCTTTAGAGGATAGCGAAGCGTGTGTTGTCAGATTTAGTGACTTTGAATCATTAGCTCGTCAAATCCCATCTCTACAACATCAATTTCATCGTATTTTGAGTCGTGAACTCACTCAAGATCAAAGACATCTATTGTCCCTTGGCAGCCTCAGAGCTGAGGAACGTTTGGCTAGCTTCTTGTTAAATTTATCTGACCGTTTAGCTGCTCGAGGCTACTCACCTATTGAATACCATTTGCGCATGAGTCGCGAAGAAATTGGTAGTTATTTAGGGATTCAATTAGAAACCGTGAGCCGACTCTTTTCACGCTTTACAGAGTCAGGCTTAATCCAGATTAAGCAACGCCATATCAAACTCGTAGATATGGATGGTTTGCTTGAACTTGCTGGTAAATCACGTGCTATTCATTGTGCCAGCCCTAACCTACATAATTAATAATCCAATCAAAAGATTGAATTCTCCAAATAAAAAAGTAGCCAATTGGCTACTTTTTTATTATCAGGATTTGAATTAGTTAAATCAAACCACCATCAGCTTTTTCATGTAAGTCACACAAGGAGCCTGGCAAGATGTAAATCGTCAAAGCACTTGATAACGAGCATAGGAACCAGAACAAAAAGAAACCTATGGTGTAAACAGCTTCTCTTGATGCAGTCACTGGTTGATCAAAGAAAATTAAATCTTCTGGATGCACCATCGTGAAGAACAAACCTTCGGCAACACCCGCCACCAAAAAAGATGGCCACAGAATCCACATCCAAATACGACATCTCATTTTGTCACCTGTTCCACTTTAAAGCCTTGCTTTTGAACACCATCACGTATCGGCTGATCAACATCTTTAGTAAAAGCAAACCATATAGTAATCGCAGCCCCAACAAAGCCAATGGCTGGTCCACTAATAATTAGCCACGGCCACAACTGCTTCCACCAAGGCTTATTCGCCACTTCTTTTGACATCATCATGCTCCCTAATTCCAATCTTACCTTGGAACAATAAAACTAGATTTTTCGTCACGAACTCTAAGTGCATCCGATGCATTTGGTCCATCTTCTTTTGCCTGGATATCAAAGTGAATTGGATGATTGCCCGGCTTCACATCTTCTATCAAGACTCGTACTTTAACTGGCATCAATAAGTTGCTAGAAGAATTAACTATCAATTCACCAATTTCTTTGCCTTGAGAATTTAATATGTGCATGCCTGGCAAACCAGTTGCCGTCAGATTCACTCTCATTGGATTTTCTGAAGAATTCATAATCTGCAAACGATAGACGTTCTCAATCTTAGTTCCTTCAATTTCTCTAGCTAATGCACCACGATCTCGCATCACATCAACCCTCAATGGATTGCGTAAAAATACTGAGGTTATAAATGCAATCATCAGCACAGTCATGATGCCGATATAAACAATCACACGTGGCCTGAAGATATAGTGACGAGCCCCCTTGTTATCCATATGCTCAAGCATGGCTCTTTCTGAAGTGTACCTGACCAAGCCTTTTGGATAACCAACCTTTTCCATCACTTGATCACATGCATCAATACAAGCGCCACAACCAATACACATGTATTGCAGACCATCTCTAATATCAATTCCCGTTGGACATACTTGCACACAAATACTGCAATCAACGCAATCGCCCAAACCTAACTCTTTATGGTCAGCCGATTTTGAACGACTTCCTCTTGGCTCACCCCTTGTTTTGTCATAGGTCACCAAGAATGTATCTTTATCAACCATCACACTTTGGAAGCGTGCATAGGGGCACATGTATTTACAGACTTGCTCGCGCATAAAGCCTGCATTACCCCAGGTAGCAAATGCATAGAATAACCACCAGAATGCTTGCCATGGGCCTAACGTAAAGCCAATGATTTCAGCGGCAAATACCTTGATTGGTGTGAAGTAACCGACAAATGTGAAACCTGTCCACAAAGCAATAAGTATCCATAAAGAGTGCTTTGTAAACTTAATGCGCCACTTACGGAAACTCCATGGCCACTCTTCACCATCTAAACGAATACGTGCAAAACGGTCACCTTCAATTTTGCGCTCTATCCACATAAACAGTTCCGTATAAACGGTCTGTGGACATGCATAGCCACAGAATAGTCTGCCAGCTATGGCTGTAAATAAGAAAAGCCCCAACGCTGACAAAATCAATAAAAGCGTTAGGTAGATAATGTCTTGCGGCCAAAGAACTAGGCCGAAGATATAAAACTTACGAGAAATTAAATCAAATAGAACAGCCTGACGGTCATTCCATTGCACCCAAGGTAATCCATAAAACAAGATTTGGGTAAATAGCACTAAAACAATGCGCCACTTGGCAAAAACCCCACTCACTGAGCGGGGGTAGATTTTACGTCTTACTTCGTAGAGAGAGAGCTCAACAGTATTCTCTGAGCCCTCTTCTTTTACTAGAAAATCATTCGACATTACTTAGTAGCTTTATCTTTAACGTTAGATAAACCCCAAACATAAGCAGCCAACAAGTGAACTTTTTCTGGAGTCAAAATAGCTTCGTGAGCTGGCATCATGCCATTACGGCCTTTAGTTACAGTCTCAACAATAGTTGCTTCAGAACTACCATATAACCATACCTTATCAGTTAGGTTTGGTGCACCCATTGCTGTGTTGCCTTTACCATCACCACCGTGACATGCAGCACAATTTGCTTTGAATACATCAGCACCACGACCCACTTTAATTTGGTCAGCAGCCAAGCCAGATAAGTTACGCACATAGTTAGCCACATCGCTTACTTGACCACTTTCTAAGTGAGCAAATGGAGGCATTACACCAGCACGACCACCCAAGATAGTTGTTTTGATGTCTTGTGGCTCACCACCATACAACCAATCGCTGTCAGATAAATTAGGGAAACCCTTTGAACCGCCAGCATCAGAGCCGTGACATTGTGCACAATGGTTCAAGAATAAACGTTGGCCCATCTCACGAGCAGCAGGATCAGCAGCTACTTGCTTAACATCTAAGCCCATGTATTTAGCATATACAGGCTTCAATTGATCGTTAGCTTGGGCAACAGATGCATCATGCGCACCAGTTGTTGAGTAACCTAATGTACCTTTGTACTCACCCATACCTGGATATAAAGTCAAATAAACAATACCGAAAATGCATGACAACAAGAACATCCACATCCACCAACGTGGTAATGGATTATTTAATTCACGCAAATCGTCATCCCAAACATGACCTGTATCAGCAACTGAACCATCAGGCTTATATGTCACATTTGTTTTACGTTGTGAGAACAACAAATATAAGCACCATACGATACCTACACCTGTCACTAGGGCAATATATACACCCCAACCGCTACTGAAAAAATCACTCATGATTTATCCTTTTTATCGTCCTTCTTGTATTCATCAGGGAGATCAAATGGCAAGTTAGCTGATTCTTGATTAGCTGCTTGACGATTGGCAGACCAAGCCCACCAAATAATGCCCACGAAAAACATCAATCCCAAAATCGTTGATGTTGCCGATAGATACGGTACGATGTTTTCCATAAGATCTCTCAACCTCTAATTAGTTACTTGCACTCGTCTTAGCAGCTTGCACCGCACGACGATTGGTACCCAAACCTTGTAAGTAAGCAATCAAAGCATCTTCTTCTGTTTTGCCTTCTAACTCTTTTGGACCATTTGCAATTTGCTCATCTGTATATGGCACACCCAAGCGACGCAAGGCTGTCATGTGAGCTGAAATATCACCCACATTGCTTGCTGGCTTGTTTTGCAACCATGGATAGCCAGGCATATTTGACTCAGGCACTACATCACGCGGATTACGCAAGTGAATACGATGCCAATCATCAGAATAACGCTGACCTACACGAGCCAAGTCAGGACCTGTACGCTTTGAACCCCACATAAATGGGTGATCGTACACAGACTCCCCTGCTACTGAGTAAGGACCATAACGCTCTGTTTCTGAACGTAATGTACGAATATGTTGTGAATGGCAACCTAAGCAACCCTCACGTTGATATACATCACGTCCAGCCAAACGTAGCGCTGAATATGGCGTTACACCTTCAGCAGGCTTAGTTGTTGAATGTTGGAAGAACAATGGCACGATTTGTACCAAGCCCGCGATTGCCACAACAAAGATTGTTGTCACAATCAACCAACCAGCATTACTCTCTAGCGTATTGTGAGAGAAGAACTTTTTATTATCAGACATAGAATCTCTCCTTTAGCTTAGTGGGCAGCTGCAATAGCAGTTGGAATTGGAGCATCTACAAATTTCTTGTGCTGAACTGTTTTCAACACGTTGTAGGCCATTACAAACATACCTGACAAGAAGCAAACACCACCCAACAAACGAATTGCATAGAACGGATATGTTGCTTTTACAGATTCAACGAAGCTATATGTCAATGTGCCGTCTGGTTGGAAAGCTCTCCACATCAAACCTTGCATCACACCAGCAATCCACATAGCAGCGATGTAAAGAACAACACCAATCGTAGAAATCCAGAAGTGCAACTCAATTAACTTGGTGCTATACATTTCTTTTTCGCCAACCAAACGTGGGATTAAGTAGTACATAGAACCAATTGTGATCATCGCCACCCAACCCAAAGCGCCTGAGTGCACGTGACCAATTGTCCAGTCTGTGTAGTGCGACAAGCTGTTCACTGTCTTAATAGACATCATTGAACCTTCAAAAGTCGACATACCGTAGAAAGACAAAGCAGTAATCAAGAACTTCAAGATAGGATCACGACGAAGCTTATGCCATGCGCCAGATAAAGTCATGATGCCGTTAATCATGCCGCCCCATGATGGTGCTAACAAGATTAATGAGAACACCATACCTAAAGACTGAGTCCAGTCAGGCAATGCTGTGTGTTGCAAGTGATGAGGACCTGCCCACATGTATGTAAAGTTCAACGCCCAGAAGTGAACGATCGACAAACGATATGAGTAGATCGGACGCTCAGCTTGCTTAGGAATGAAGTAGTACATCATGCCCAAGAAACTTGTTGTCAAGAAGAAACCTACCGCATTGTGACCATACCACCACTGAATCATGGCGTCTTGTGCACCAGCGTAAGCTGAGTATGACTTGAATAAGCTAGCTGGCATTTCGATGTTATTAACAATATGCAACATCGCAATTGTCAAAATATAAGCACCAAAGAACCAGTTAGAAACGTAGATATGCTTAGTTTTACGCTTAATCACAGTACCGAAGAAAACTACGGCATAAGCAACCCAAACTAAAGTAATCAAAATATCGATTGGCCATTCTAGTTCGGCATACTCTTTAGAGGTAGTAATACCTAAAGGCAAAGTTACCGCTGCAGCCACAATAACTGCCTGCCAACCCCAGAAGGTGAAAGAAGCTAACTTATCGCAGAACAAACGCACCTGACAGGTACGCTGCACGATATAGTAGGAAGTCGCAAACAACGCGCTACCACCAAAGGCAAAAATAACCGCATTTGTATGCAATGGGCGCAGGCGACCATAACTCAAAAACGGAATATTAAATGTGATATCTGGCCAGATCAGCTGAGCAGCCAAAATCACCCCCACCAACATGCCCACAATGCCCCAAAGCACTGTTACTAAAGCGAATTGGCGTACAACTTTGTAGTTAAAGTTGTCTTGCGTATTACCCACGGCAAATCCCATGGTTTCTCCCTTTACTGCCGAATGGCCGATTTATCCCAGTCCTGATTATCGAACTTGGTGCTTTTCAAGACCTTGATATAGGTCAAGTTTGTGAGGGAGAGTTAGTTTTTTGTATTAATCGGGGACAAAGTGTCTGCTTTGTCTGACACAGAATTGGATTTGGGAGTGTCATCATCCATCAAGATCGCATGACCTGGCCCTTCTAAATCCTCAAACTGACCATTTTTTACCGACCAGTAAAGAACCGCCACGATGAAACCAATCACCACCAGCGACATTGGAATTAAAAGATATAAGCTTTCCATGGTGTGAGTCTAACCTATTGCTTCTGGAACATTGCTTTAACAGTTAGCTTAATGAGGTAACTTTTCTTAAACGCCATGCATTTAAAGTGACAGCCAACGACGAGATAGACATGCCTATACCGGCAATCCATGGATTAACCCACCCCATCATTGCTATTGGGATGGCTACGACGTTGTAAACAAAAGCCCAAATTAGGTTTTGCCGCATGATGATTTTTGTTTTATCTGCCAAGTGCAACGCTTGAGATAAGGGCTTGAGTGATTCAGTTGTTAAGACTGCATCTGCGCCAGCTTGCGCCAATGGCGCTCCATTACCCACTGCTACCGAAACATCAGCTTTAGCTAAAAATGGCGCATCGTTAACACCATCACCAACAGCCCAAATTTTGGCACCCTGAGACTGCAACCCTTGAATATAAGCAAACTTATCTTCAGGCAAAGCTCCGCCACGATGCTGTTGAATGCCAAAGTAATTAGCCCACCATGCAACTGTCTTTGCATCATCACCAGATAAAAGATGAACCTGGATGCCCCTGTGTTGCGCTACCCGAATCAACTCCTTTGCTCCTTCACGCGGACTATCAAGCAATGCGAAAACTGCTAATAGCCCTTCTTGATCTCTAAGATAGACCAAGCTGGATTGCTGGTGCTCTAAAGGTATATCAATCTCATCAAGAGATAACCATTGACGACTTCCTAATTGATAGTCCCCAGACCTCAACCCTTTACCCTGTTCCCCCACAATTGCTTCTGGCAATTGTGCGGGTTTAATATTTCTCCTTTGGGCAGCATCAATAATGGCTAAAGCTAATGGATGTTTTTGCCCCAACTCCATCGCCAAAGCAATAGCTAAGACATCGCTCTCTACAAGCCCTGCTCGGATATTGAGGACTTGCTTTAACTCAGGATGCCCCGTTGTGAGCGTTCCTGTTTTATCTAGTACCAAATCAGTGGCTTTCCCTAAAGTTTCCATGACATGGCCACGCACCACCAATAAACCCAACTTAGTAATCGCACCTTGTGCAGCAGCCATCGCTGCTGGCGTTGCTAGTGACAAAGCACAAGGGCAACTTGCAACCAGTACAGCAACTGCTGTCTCCCAAGCCTTAACCGGATCTAAAAAATACCAAGCAACGGCAGTTAATCCAGCAGCTGCCATTAAAAAGACCACAAAGTATCCAGCCCACTTCTCTGCCAACCCGACCATTTGTGGTTTAGCTTCCAATGCTTTATCTAAAAGCGATGCAATACCAGCAATACGGGTAGCCTGCCCAACTGCCGTGACTCTCATCAAAATTGGACTCTCGATGTTATGACTACCAGCGTATAAAGCATCGCCAATATTTTTAGCAACTGATCTTGATTCACCTGTTAGCAAGGCTTCATTTAAGTTCGCCACACCCGCAATCAAAACACCATCAACCGGTACTAATTCGCCAGGAGAAATGCGCAACACATCACCAACCTGACATCTGACCACAGCAACAGTTTTAGATTCCTCAGCAGGATAACTTTCTAAACGCTCACAGGTTGCAGGCAATTGCTTAGCTAATGCTTCAGCACCCCCCTGAGCATCTTGTCTAGCAAGTAATTCCAAATACCTAGCACCTAATAAAAATGCTACGAACATGGTGATGGAATCAAAATAACTCTCTCCAACACCAAACACCAAACTAATCGTTCCCGCCATGAATGCCAAGGCTATCGCGAGAGTCACAGGCACATCCATGCCCAACATACCTGTCTTAGGGAATGACTTAACACTGTGCCAAGCTGCGACAAACATCGGGCCTGCCGAGTAAAAAACTACAGGTACTGTCAAAGCCCAACTGGTCCAATCTAAAAGAAGCGCGTGCTCCTCCAATAAATCTTGTGCATCCGTATAGGTTGGCCAGGCGTACATCATCACTTGCATCATGCCCAACATGGCTACACCTAAACGCATCAAAAGTTGGCGGCGCTCTTTTTTTGCAATACCAGCACTCATCGATGGTTCAAAAGGCCAAGCTTCATAACCAATTTGCTCTACAGCATGCAACAACCTTGATAACTGAACCTGCTTAGGATCAAATCTGACAATTGCTCGTTGAGTCACGTAGTTAATTTGCACATCTTTAACACCTGGCAAGCGTTTAAGATGCTGTTCATTAAGCCAAACACAGGCAGCACAACGAATCTTTTCTAAACGCAGCGTTGTTTCAATCTCACCTGGATATTGTGCTGATGGTCGAGTAAAACGATCCAACAAAACCGAATCGTCATAAGCCAATAAATGCTCGGGAACTTGATCGCCTAGGTGATCCAAGCCTTCTGGCTTGCCACCCAGAGGAATACGTCTGGCATAAAAAGCATCTAATCCTTGCCCATGAATTGTTTGTGCAATAGCCATACAACCTGCACAACAAAAATAACGTGGCGCCCCACCCAATTTAGCCTCATAAGGACTATCTTGAGCTAAGTCGCCACCACAGTGATAACAAGCTTCACTGGTTTTATTGGAGGTCTCAGGCTGTGTATTCATCTCAGCCTGAGATTCTAGGCTTTCTTTTTACTTATAGGAAACTCTATCTAGAATTTTTTGTGCATAAATTTGATTTTTACCAATTGCAGCAATAGAAATATTTTCTTCTTTAAAGCTGCCCCATTTATTTAACGCTGGGTTATTGGTTTTTACAGATTTAACTGCTGGCCACTCATTATTGCCGTCAGCAAAGTACTGTTGTGCTGAATCACTAGCTAAATATTCCAAGAATTTAATCGCCGCAGCCTTATTAGGAGCATTCTTTGCAACCGCTCCACCCGCCACGTTCATATGCGCACCTGTGCTTGCTTGATTAGGCCAAATTAAGCCAATTTTAGAAACGACTTGTTGATCAGCTGGCTTATCGGATCTAATTAGTCGGGCCAAGTAGTAGGAATTCGTTAATGCAACACCACATTCACCAGACGCAACTCCTTTGATTTGATCCGTGTCGCCACCTTTGGGGGCTCGAGCCATATTAGCAACCATGCCCTTAGCCCATGCTTCAGTAGCTGCCTCACCGCTACGCTCATACATAGCACCAATCAAAGACAACATATATGGATGAGACCCAGAACGAGTACATACCTTACCTTTATTTACTGGATCGGCTAATTTTTCATAGGTATCCACGTCACTAGGCTTAACTGTGGCTTTGTTATAAACAATTACTCGGGCTCTTGTCGAAAAGCCAAACCACTGTGAACCTTGACCAGCATCGTTTGATCGAAGATTTTTAGGTATTCTAGTTTCTAATACTTTAGATTTAACTGGTTGGAATAAGCCTTCAATCTCAGCACGCCACAACCTTGCTGCATCTACCATCAATATGACATCTGCTGAGCTATTTTTACCCTCACTACGTAAACGCTCATACAGAGCATTGTCATCTGCCTCAATACGATTGATTTTTATACCTGTCTGCTTGGTAAAGTCTGCGTAGAGAGCCTCATCTGTCTGATAGTGTCTAGCTGAATATAGATTCAAAACACCAGAAGACTGAGATAATGCTGGTAATGATGTGGCAAGACCTACTGTAGCCATCGCCACTAACAAGGATTTTTTGCTTAAAAACATATGAAGAACCGCTCCGTTTTACGTAATCAATTAAATACAATTGAGAATAATTCTCATATAGATTACCACAATTCTAGAAGACGGTTCTTGACCGCCATCAGTTTAGGGGCAATTAGCTCTCTGTCTTTACCTGGCTGCGCCAGTTGGATGGGTAAAAAGCCTGTAATTGGTCTTGCTTTGGGTGGTGGTGCTGCGCGCGGCTTTGCCCATATTGGCGTGATTAAAGCCTTGGAAGCTGGGGGAATTAAACCTGACTTAGTGGTTGGCACCAGCGCCGGTAGCGTTATTGCCGCTCTGTATGCCGCTGGCAATAAAGGCACGGATCTCAATAAGATCGCCTTATCTCTTGATGAAGCATCAATAACTGATTGGGCTCTACCCTTCTCAGGTAAATTTGGCGGCATGATCAAAGGCGATGCACTACAAACTACCATCAATCGTCTATTAAAAAATCAGTCTATTGAAAATATGGCGATGCCCTTAGGTATTGTTGCAACCGACTTACAAACCGGCGCTGGCGTACTATTCCGTCGCGGCGATACCGGACAAGCAGTACGTGCATCCTGTAGTGTGCCAGGAGTATTTCAACCAACAACCATCAATGGTCATGAATACGTTGATGGTGGCTTAGTATCTCCAGTACCTGTTCGCTACGCCAAACAAATGGGCGCTGATTTTGTGATTGCCGTAAATATTTCTACAGAACCTAGCAGTCAAGATAGCAGTGGCACATTGGGCATCTTGCTACAAACGACTTCCATCATGGGGCAAAGCATCAATCAGTTTGAACTAGAAAATGCTCAAGTAGTTATTCGTCCGCCACTGAGTAATATGAAAGGTACAGACTTCAAAGCGCGCAATGCCGCCATCTTGGCTGGCGAAGAGGCCGCCATGAAACAAATGGCTGAAATCAAAAGCAAACTTGGGATGAGGTAAGAATTATTTTGATTAAGAAAAAAGAGCCTTGCGGCTCTTTTTTTATTTAACAGATTTAAGTATCAGAGTCTTCCAGACTTCTCAATACGCTCTTGATAATCAAGCAATAACTGCTGGCGTTGTTGCTCAGTCATCGCATCAAAACCCTCCATGCGACGCGCACCGTTATAACGCTTTTCCCAATAAGTCTTGGTCATATCATCCACACGAATAGACTTACCTCTTGATGGCGCGTGAATGAATTTGTTATCACCCACATAAATACCTACATGAGAAAAAGCATGACGCATGGTGTTGAAAAATACTAAGTCACCTGGGCGCAATTCATCTTTACGAATCTCTAAGCCAACTTGGCTCATCTGGGCAGATTTACGAGGCAACAAGAAACCGAATGTGTCATTAAATACATAACGCACAAAACCGCTGCAATCTAAACCGCTTTGCGGAGTATTACCACCCCAGCGATAACGCACACCAATTAATTGCATCGCATTGTTGATCAATGACTCAGTACCGTCTACGACAGATGAAGTCACTGTATTAGCCAATTGGCTAGCAACTGATGTAATGCGATTGGATGCTTCAGGCTCAGTAGCAGACTGCGCCAAAACCACTGGGGCTTGGAGCGATCCAATCACTACGAACAATGCGAGAAGCTTTTGCTGTGTTTTAGACATGAAGGGACATTATAACCTGAACATTTGCTTACAAGCTAGTCTCAGCTTATAAGGCTACATGATTGATTTGTTTGCCTTTTTTCAAGGTAATGATGCGGTGCGACATGGCATGAACCACCTCTAAGTCATGACTGATCAACAAATAAGCCATGTTGTATTTGTGTTGCAAATCTGACAGCAGGGTCAATACTTGCTTCTGAATAGTCACATCTAGCGCAGAAGTTGGTTCGTCCAAGACCAAAATTTGTGGCTTGAGAATCAAAGCGCGAGCAATTGCAATCCGCTGTCGCTGCCCACCAGAAAACTCATGTGGGTAACGGTTATAAGCCGTGCGATCAAGCCCCACCTCTTTGAGCACTTCTGTCACTCTAGCTTTTCTGCCATCCTGAGATAGAGTTGGCTGATGCAATGCCAACCCCTCTCCAATAATTTGCCCGACCGTCATGCGGGGTGACAAAGATCCAAATGGGTCTTGGAAAATCACCTGAAAGGATGCCCTTAACTGACTGCGTTCTTTAGGTGTCATCTTCGCCCATGAGTGCCCAAGCACTTCCACCTGACCACTGGTTTTAGCCCCAGCTTGCCCAAGCAAATCCAATAGAGCCATTGCCAAAGTTGATTTACCTGAGCCAGACTCACCAATGATGCCTAAAGTCTCACCTTGCCTTAAGTCCAAGCTGATGTTTTTAACCACAGACTCGTATTCGCGCTTAAACAAGTCTGAAAAATGTAAACCTCTAATAAATTTCTTAATACCTGTACTTAAAAATCCGCTACCCGCCTTGGGATAATCCACACAAATATCTTGAGCTTTCAGTAAAACAGGCGCTATAGGTACCAATGGCAAAACATTTCTGACCGGAGAGCTATGAACAAGACTTTCTGTATAGGGATGCTCTGGTCTATCAAATACTTCTTCAGTAGAGCGACACTCCAATAACTTACCCTGGTGCATCACAGCTACACGCTCTGCAAAGTAGCGCACCATATTCAAATCATGAGTGATCAAAATGACAGCCATGCCACCATCTGCCTTGGCATCCTCTTGTAACTCTTTTAGCAAATCCAAAATTTGCAGACGCAAGCTAGGGTCTAACGCTGTAGTAGGTTCATCAGCAATCAACAATCTTGGCTTGCAGGCCAAAGCCATAGCGATCATGGCGCGCTGTCTCTGCCCACCAGACAGTTGATGTGGGTAGTATGAAAAACGCTCTTCTGGCTGTGGAATGCCAGTCTTTGTTAACAAGGCAATCGCTCTACTCTTACATTCTTGCTGAGTTAGCAATGGTTCATGGCACTGCACAGCTTCCATGATCTGATTACCCACTGTGTAAAGAGGGTTCAAAGCTGTCATGGGCTCCTGAAAAATCATTGCCACATCTTTGCCACGAATTCCACGCAATTGCCGCTCAGATAACTTCAGCAAATCATGAGACCTTGTTTGCTCACGACCAACTTTGATAGAAACGCTACCAGTAACATCCCCGCCTTCTGGAAGCAAACCGATCAAAGATAATCCCGTCAAGGTTTTACCTGAACCAGACTCACCCACAATCGCAATGCGCTCACCCTCTGCCACTTGCAAACTCAGATCGTTGACAACTACTTTGCGGCCAAAGCGAATGGTTAGATTCTGAATATCGACCAATATCTCTTGGCTCATACGCCATTCCCCTGCTTTGCACGACGGTTATCAAAAGCATCACGCAATGCATCGCCCATAAAAGTAAGCAACATCAATGTGCCAGCCAAAACCAAAAATGTTGATAAAGAAATCCACCAAGCATCTAAGTTAGCCTTACCTTGAGACAACAACTCTCCTAGACTTGCTTTATCAGGCGGAACGCCTAAACCTAAAAAATCTAGACTGGTGAGCGCCAAGATGGCGCCACTCATCCTAAACGGCAAAAATGTAATCACAGGGGTCAAGCTATTAGGCAAGATATGTCGCCACATGATTTCTTGACTGGACAAACCAAGAGCTTGTGCGGCGCGCACATACTCCAATGAACGATTTTTCAAAAATTCTGCACGCACATAATCTGATAAACCCATCCAGCCAAATAGCGATAGCAAAACAATCAATAAGCCAACACTTGGAGAAAATATGGAAGCAAAAATAATTAGTAAATAAAGCTCTGGCATCGAACTCCAAATTTCAATGGCGCGCTGTGAGATCAAATCTAAACGACCCCCAAAATAACCCATCAAGGCACCAGTCAAGACGCCAATAAAAACTCCAATGATGGTTAGACACAAGCCAAATAAGACCGACAATCTAAAGCCATAAATCAACCGAGCTAATACGTCACGACCACGATCATCAGTGCCTAGCAAATTATCTCGAGATGGTGATGCTGGATTAGGCTCTTTAGCAAAGTAATTCAGTGTGTCATAACGATAGGTAATGGGTGGATATATCGCCCAATTACCTTTTTTACTAAAAGTTTTTTTAATATCAGGATCGAGGTAATCAGTAGGTGTAGGAAAGTCACCGCCAAAAGTTTTTTCAGGATAGTCCTTAATAATTGGTACGTAAAAGCTACCTTCGTACCTAACCAAGAGAGGTCGATCATTAGCAATGATTTCTGCAAATAAACTCAATACAAATAAAACAACAAATATCCACAAACTCCAATAGCCCAAACGATTAGCTCTGAAGCGAGACCACTGATCACTATCACGCAACTTGCGCACCCAGGTCACACTCATGCATGACCTCCCTGACCATCAAACTGAATACGTGGATCCACCAAGACATAAGCAATATCTGAAATTAACTTGGTCACCAAACCAATCAAAGTAAAAAGGTATAGGGTGCCCAATACCAATGGGTAGTCACGTCTAATGACTGCTTCATAGGAGAGCAAACCCAAACCATCTAATGAGAATAAGGTTTCAATAAGCAAAGAGCCCGTGAAGAATGCTCCAATGAATGCTGAGGGAAATCCTGTTACCAGCGGGATCATCGCATTACGAAATACATGTTTCCATAAAACCCGATCTTCACTCAATCCTTTAGCTCTTGCCGTGATCACATACTGTTTACGTATTTCTTCTAAAAATGAGTTCTTAGTCAAAATGGTGATGACAGCAAAACTCCCCAATACAGAAGCCGTAATAGGTAGAACCAAGTGCCATAAATAATCCATGACCTTACCAATGAGACTTAACTGAGCCCAGTTGTCAGAAGTTAAACCTCTCAAAGGGAATAGCTGTAAAAAACTACCGCCACCAAATAAAACCAACAAGAGCACCCCCAGGACAAAACCTGGAATGGCATAACCAATTAAGATAATCACACTGGTAGCAGTATCAAATCTGGTTCCCGCTCGCACCGCTTTTTTAATCCCCAGAGGTATCGATATCAGATAAGTTATTAAAAAAGTCCACAGTCCCAAACTAATTGAGACAGGCATTTTTGAAAGAACCAACTCCCAAACACTCTTGTGCTGATAGTAGCTTTGGCCTAAATCAAACATCGCAAAACGTTTGAGCATATGAAAGTACCTTTCATGCACAGGCTTATCAAAACCATAGAGCGCTTTGATTTCCTTTAAACGCTCCTCATCAACACCCTGACGTCCACGATAGGTTGCCCCACCACCTGATGACTCACCCGCGCCCACACTAGCCTCACCTCGCCCTTTGAGCTCCAACATCATTTGTTCTACGGGGCCACCGGGCACAAATTGAATCACAGCAAATGTCAAAGTAATGACCCCTAGCAATGTGGGGATCATCAATAAGACACGCTTAAAGATATAGCGGAATAAAGCACCGTTCACTGAGAGACTCCTGCTTTATTGGTTGATGATGGCACGCGCCACCATGTAGAAAGTATCCATGACTCTGCTGCAAAATAGTTTGGCGGTTGCGGAAATGCCAAATCAGATTTGTATGCCACTCGATGTGTGGGGCTGTACCAATGCGGCACCACATAGTAACTATGAGTAAGAACTCGATCTAATGCTCTAGTAGCCGTAATCAAATCTTTTCTAGTTTGGGCTTTGACTATCTCCCCAATGAGGGCATCCACCACTGGTGATTGCACGCCAATGATGTTGTCAGCACCTTTGGTTGATGCAGATTCACTGCCATACCGATCCCACAACTCATTGCCTGGGCTTTGAGAGTCAGGGAACTTCATACTAGTCATGAAGAAATCAAATTCTTCTAAACGTTTTTGGTACAAAGCGTAATCAGTAGTTCTAATATCAACCTTGATACCTAGCTTTTCCAAATTGCGTGCATAAGCTAATACCAAACGAGACATTGCACCACCATCATCCATGAACTCAAACTCAAAAGCTTGCCCCTTGGCATTTCTGAGTGCGCCATCTTTATATACCCACCCCGCTTGCGCCAATAACTCTCTTGCTTGCCTTAAGTTTTGACGCAAGCTAGATGGTGCCTCTGTTGTCACAGGCAAAGTCATAGGACCCAAAGCTTTTGCCGGAAAGTGCTTGGGATACGCTTTTTGCAAAGGCTCTAGTATTTTTCTTTCTGCCGCGCTAGGCACGCTTGCTGGTTGATAAGACGCCCCCAAATCACTATTGGAGAAATAACTATCAATACGATGATATTGGCCGTAGAACAAGAGGCGATTCATCCACTCAAAATCTAGCGCTAGGGTTAAAGCCTCGCGCACCCGTTGATCTTGAAAAATCGGTTTGCGAATATTCATCACAAAACCCTGCATCCCTGCACCATTGCGATGAGAAAAATGCTGCTTCTTTAAGGTGCCATCTCTAAATTTAGGACCAACATAACTCTTCGCCCAATTTTTTGCTCGGTACTCAACCAAGGTATCAAACTCACCAGCTTTTAAGGCTTCCAATCTAGCGGTGTCATCTTTGTATAAACGATAAGAAACACGATCAAAATTAAAGAACCCCACCCTAACGTTCAAATCAGACCCCCAATAATTAGGGTCTTTCTTAAAGACAATACTTTTGCCAATGTCGTAAGACTCAATCAGATACGGGCCACTGCCTATGGGCTTCTCAAAGGTTAATTGATTAAATGGTTTACCAGCACCGGATGCATCTTTACCCCACTTATCAGAAAAAATTGGCATGGATCCAACTAACAGCGGCAACTCTGTATTTTTACGATGAAAGTCAAAACGAATCACTCGTTCCGAAACTACAACTGCTTGCTTCACATCCGCATAAACAGTTTTAAATTGTGGGCTAGCCAACTTGCTCATCAAGGTATCAAAAGAATATTTGACATCGTTAGCCAAGACGGGAGCTCCGTCGTTAAATCTAGCCGCCGCTCTTAACTTGAAAGTGACGCTCAACTGATCTTTGGCTAAGCTTACGTCTTCAGCCAAAAGACCATAGGATGATGCGATTTCATCAGAACTTCCAATCAGTAGACTCTCAAACATCAACTGAGCGACACCAGGCGCAGTCACCCCCTTAAGGGTGAATGGATTAAATTTATCAAAACTGGTTCTTCGATCAGGATTAGGCAGGTTGAGGGTGCCACCTTTAGGGGCATTTGGATTCACGTAAGAAAAATGCTTAAACCCTGCTGGATACTTCAAATCACCATATTGAGCAAACCCATGTGCTGCCCAAGCACTGCCAGACAGACCTATTCCAGCCATGGTGAATAGGCTTAAAATAGCGGTCAGAAGTAAGGGTCTAATCATCAGCATGTGTGACAATTGTAATTAGACATTAACAAATGCATCAAAAAGATAAAAGGAAGCAACAATGGGTTTCTTAGCCGGCAAAAAAATCGTCCTAACAGGTCTACTTTCTAACCGTTCCATTGCTTATGGTATCGCCAAAGCCTGCCATCGTGAAGGTGCTGAATTAGCCTTTACTTATGTAGGGGAACGTTTCAAAGACCGTATCACTGAATTTGCTGCCGAATTCGATAGCAAACTGATATTTGACTGTGACGTAGGTAGCGATGAACAGATTGACAAGCTATTTGCCGACCTATCCGCTACTTGGCCTAAATTTGATGGTTTGATTCATTCCATTGGCTTTGCGCCGCGCGAAGCTATTGCCGGAGACTTCTTAGACGGCCTATCAAGAGAGTCATTCAAAATTGCTCACGATATTTCAGCATATAGCTTTCCAGCGATGGCTAAAGCTGCCTTACCAATGCTGAACGATAAGTCAGCCCTCCTCACTTTGACTTACCTTGGCTCACAAATGGTGGTTCCGAACTACAACACAATGGGCTTAGCAAAAGCTTCTCTAGAGGCTAGCGTGCGTTACTTAGCAAACTCTGTAGGACCTAAAGGTGTGCGCTGTAACGGTATTTCAGCAGGTCCAATCAAAACTTTAGCAGCATCAGGCATTAAAGGCTTTGGCAAAATTTTGGATTTCGTTGAAGCCAATGCGCCATTGCGTCGCAACGTCACCATTGAGGATGTAGGCAATGCAGCGGCATTCTTGATGTCTGATCTAGCCAGTGGCATTACCGGCGAAATCACTTACGTTGACGGTGGCTTTAGCCACGTTGTTGGCGGCATGGCTGAGGCGGAATAAGCCAAATTCATCAAATCATGGGGGCGTATATAATTGCGCTCTTCACGGAGAGATGGATGAGTGGTTTAAGTCACACGCCTGGAAAGCGTGCGTAGGTTAATAGCCTACCGCGGGTTCGAATCCCGCTTTCTCCACCAAGTCAATTTAAAAAGCCCT
>JALQYK010000062.1 GCA_023254115.1 Polynucleobacter sp. | reverse complement strand
ACTACTTTTACTGCTAAAACTGCTATTTACTACACACCTCTAAAAACCGCTTGGTGTGTAGTTGATGTGTAGTGAATTTAAACCACCATTTTCACCACTAACCTCTTGAAATCGAAGAGCCTTTTACTACAAGGCTCTCCGGGCTTCTTTCTTATCACTACTTTTAAAAAGTAGTGATAAGTGAATTATGTCTTAAAAAGAAGACTCACCAAAAAATTAAACCCCCATCATTTCTGATGAGGGTTCGTTATAACTGGAAAGCTGTTTAAACCTCAGCCATCGGCCAAGGTATTGATACTGATAATTACCATCTACATTTAAGACTTTCTACTCTTTTCTTATAAAGAGCCTAATCTCAGTGAACTAGTTGAAAGTTAATTTGCTGACAGGCCCCGATGGCAGCAGAGATTTTAGGAATCATTTCTGAACGAATCAGTGTGTGCACATATTCAAATTTTCCATCATCAGCTGTTCTAAAACTATAAATCTCATTAGAACCCAAGAAAACAACCAACAAAGAAAATTCATTGGGAGTTTTGCTGATGAGAGAAATCTTAGCGCCCTCTTGAAGTGCCGAGAAAACTTGATTGCGTTTTGTATCTGAATAAATCAGATCATATTGGCCATTATTATTAGTAACCACAATTTTCTTGCCTGATGTTGACTCTTCTCGCCAAGCTTTTTTGTTTTTAGGCGTGACTCCACCAAAGTTCGGATAGTAGGTATAGCCTTTCTCATCAGTACAATTTGCAACATCGCCTTGGGCAAAAGCCAGCTGAGAGATAAAGATCAATAAAACGGCAAAAACTTTCACGGCACACTCCACTATCAAGATTATTTGAACAATACGCCCTGGGTTTTAAGGGTTCGATTGCTACAACTGAATTTCAATTCTTTTACGACAGATTGTTTAATTGCCTGGGTCTGAATATCTATGATCTTGACGTTGATCACCAATTTATCAATAAAGTTATGATACGTGCCAATAACAATTTCTCTAACATCTAGCTCAGACTTCATTAATTGGTTCGGCTGTCTTGTCAAAGAAACCGTACCCTTGTCATTGATTCGAATGTCTTTACCAACCTCAGCCTGAATCACTGTTCTGCAACAATTTTTCATCAGATAGGCTCTCATGAGTTCACCCATGAGCAAGCCAGATTTATCAGACTGGAGAGATTCAAGCTCTACAAAATCAGTTACCATGATTGGCGCAACACCTTTAGGCGCAGCAAGACTACCCTTGGTACAACTGCCGCCATAGTAAGTGCAAATTTCTTCGGCAATGCCTGAAAAAAGACTTGAAAGATCAAGGGCGCTTAATTTTGTTATTAATTTTGTGTCACACGAAACATCTTCAACCCCAAAACGAGGTGTCTGACACCCCGATAAGAGAATGGAGCCAGCTCCAGCTGCTAAGCCTGTAAGGAAGAATCTTCTTGTTGTTGACATCATTAATTAGGAACGATGTTTACTCTGGTTAAGTTAGTGCGTCGGTCAAGCATGTGACCTGCAACAGAGCTGATGTCAAAATGAGTCTGGGCTGAAGACAATATGGCTCCCGTTGTGTAATCGAGGACTCTGACATTGATAAAAATGTCTTCACCAACAACTGAGAATGTGCCGCTCACAACACCAGAAACCTCTTGTGGACTTCTTAATTTTCTAGCATCACGAGATAGTGAGAACTCTCCGCCATCTGAAATCGCAATGGTTTTGCTCAAGCGTAAATCAATGATGTTCCACTGCTTCAGTTGTAACTCATGAACTAACTGCTCTGTCATCAGACGACTAACTGAATTTGAGCTAGCAAACTTATCAAGATCGACAAAAGTAGTTACTGCATACACCGAGAAACGCTTATTAACATCAAGGTTTTTCTCTAGTTGAACAGCCAAGGAAAGCATCTTGTCGTTAAAGGCTTTATTTGGAGCCACATTGGCAGTGGTACCAGTACTTGTTTTGATTGTCTCAGCTAGCGCTGGAAAACTAAACATAGCTCCCAAAAGGGTAACCCCAAGGGCCAAACTCATGATTGGAGTTTTAAAGGTCATTTTCATAATTAAATCCCTGTCTTAAAAGCATATGTGAAAGTCATAAATTCAAACTGTTTACGGCAGGGTGCCAGGAATAATTAGTTTTTTATTCTTAATATCCTCACAAAACGTGATTTCCCCCTTATTTGAAGGATTCATCAATAATTAATTAAGTTATTGTATTTAATGCACATATTTCCTTTATTAAAGTGTCTATAAATTGAGTCGTTAATAGATACACAACATTTAACAAAGATATAAATCGACATGAATTGTCAGCAATGCGGGACTGCGCTCCTCAACAACGAAATCATTTGCTCTAACTGCGGCTTTACAACCGATTTGGAGAAACTTGACACGGTTGTTGAGCAACCAGCCCCATTGGACTCAGTCGTTGAAGAACCTCAAGAAGAGATTCAAATAGAAGAACCACCTAAAAAAAATAAGCACCATAAACTCATATTGATTATTGGGCTGGTCCTACTCTCAATCGCTTTAGTGGCCGGATCGTTTATTGCCTGGAATGTCTATCAGCATAAACAAAATACTGCCCTTGCGGCCGTTTTAAAACTACAGCAAGAAAAAGAAGCGCAGGCCCAAGCACTATTAGACCAAGAGGAAGAGGCAAGATTAGCCGCTGAAGCCGAAGAGGCCGAGAGGATTGCTGAGGAGACCAGAGCCTTTGAAGAGTCAGTAGCACTAGAGCAAAAAAGACTTCTTCAGAAAAAACAACAATTAGCACAAGCTAAAAAATTATTGCCAGAAAATTGTGTTGATCAGCAAGCTTGCATGTCAAGCATGCTGACTTCAGCGACAAAATTAGATTTAAATTCAGTTGAAATAGCAGCACAAAGAATGTCTAGCATGAGTAATGTTAGGCCAGGTGATATTGGAGTTGCATGGGGATTGAACCAACGGGGTATTGCGGAAGCAAAGGATAAAAATAATTTACAAGCAATTAAATTATTTAAGCAAGCTATTCAAGCAGACCCTGCATCCATGGCCATTCATCTCAATCTAGTAGATACATTATTTGAAGAAAACTTAATTGACGAAGCTCATAAAGCACTTGTACAAATTATTGCAATCAATCCGAGACTAACCTATGCTTGGCGTCAACTAGCCAGGTGCTATGCAGATAAGAATCAAACAGAAATGGCCGTTAATGCGCTTGTCATCGGCTATCAATTCGCCCCAGATAAGCAGGGAATGTTGATTCAATATGAAAATGTCACTCAACAATCAAAAGTCGGCATCAATCTAAGAATCATCTACTTATCAGCCATAAAGAAAATTAGAACTCTCTAAGCTGTTCATTAGTTGCCATGATTACCCATACAGATCTTAAAAATCATGGAATGGCTGACATAGTCCAAAGCTTCAATGATGATGGAATTGCCAATTACATCAAAATTTTAAAAGTTAAAATTACTGATGCAAATGCGCTGGTGATTGAAGGCATCAATGAGGCTAACGATAATCAGTTTGATAAAGCACTGAAAAAATTCGAAGAGGCGCTAACGGAAAATCCTTATGATTTAGACGCCCTTCTCCGCGCTGCATTTATTTATGAATTTAATAAAAACCATGATCAAGCGATTGCCTATTATCAAAAAATAGGTCAGATTCAACCCAATGACCCCTATATTCAGCTGCGGATATCAGCCAATTACTACTATTTAAAGCAATACCATGCCGCATTAGCCTGCACCAGAGCAGCAGTCGCCATGAAGCCAAATTTTGCAGATGCATTTTTTAATCAGGGTCTCTGCTTTTATGAATTAGGCAGATTTGAAGATGCCCTTAAAAGTTACGGCCAATCATTGGCCATTAGATCTAATCACTTTGGAACTATTTTTAATATTGGCATGTGCTTGCAGGTTCTTAAGCAATACTCCGAAGCAGCTGAAAACTACACAAAAGCAATAAAAATTAAACCAAAAGAAGCCGATGCTTACTTTAATCGCGGGCTGTGCTTTCACAGCCTTGGTAACTTTGATAAAGCCATCAAAGACTATGAGATAGTTTTGGATATTAATAAGACATAAACTTCTTGAATCTGAATAACGAATAAGGTTTGGTATTTAGCTTTCTAGCTACTTAACTATTTAGCGTCCAACGTCACTTTTATTGACTGGCTGAGTTATTGCTGGAGCAACAGGCTGTGCGACTGGCTGAACAACATTATTGACGGGCTCTAGTACTACCTGCTGCGGTGGTGTTGAGTCAGAATCTTCATCAGTGACAAGAGCCACTGGCTCTTTTTTGAGGATGCCGGCAGCGGTCAATCCTTTAGTACTGTAATCATATAGTTCTGAAGAATATATATACCCACTTACTAGAACTGTTAGTCCCAAAGCGCTAGCAAGAATGAGAGAACCTACCGGCCTTCCTTTTTTACCATCAGGGATCTCAGTCGATACCTTAGGGTCAACGGAAGAAATCAAAATCTCGTTAAATGGTAATTTTTCATTTGACCCAGAAGATTTTTCATAAATCCCAATAATCTTATCAATCTCGTTGATGATATTGTTTGAATTGTTTAGATTTTGATTGCCACCTTGCGTCGCAGCCACATTACCTTCAAACTGCCGTGCTATTTGCTCCAATTTAACATCAGGAACAGTTGACTGAATTTGCTCTAATGCATTGTCATTAAATAAAGTTGCTTCTTTGACTACCAAAAATTCTTCATCCCGTAACTTGAGATAAGCTCCGATTTTTCTCGCAACTTGAACTTTTATAGCAAAACTATAAAAAGAATCCAATCCACCATTTTCAATTTGGCTCAACATTTTTTCTGAGATACAGCAAATATTAACTATATGACTCACAGAGTAATGCTGACGCTTTCTTGCGTATGAAATAACATCTCCACGTATGTCTACAACGTCTGATGTATGAATATTTTTGAACAAAATAGTTACCGCAAATAGGTTAAAAAGTTAAAATTTAAGTTTGATGGTTGATTATTAATGACAAAAAAGTATTAATCAATTAAATGCGACATTTTGTATGCATTGTTTTTCTTATTTGAAATCTTGTAAGACAAAAACCTACAAAAAAAATAGCCTAAAAGTTTTTTCTCAATCTTTATACTCGACAACATACTTAATAATCACGAGTCATTCATGTTTGGATCAAATAAAAAACACGGTTTGTTAAAGCCTGAGCTAGAGTCTTTTGACACCATCATTGATAAGACAACTACCATCCACGGACGCCTCTCAATTGAGGGTTCCATTCGCATAGACGGAACTGTGATGGGCAATATTGAATGTACAAACGAAAGTGAAAATGAAAACATCACTGTTGCAGTTGGCGTAACAGGCAAAATCAACGGTGACATCAGAGCTTATAGAGTGCTTGTTGCTGGCAAGGTAGAAGGCAATATTTACGCCGCCGAAAAAGTTGAGCTACACGAATCTGCGATTGTTGTTGGTGATATTACATACAATCAATTAGGCATTGAACATGGGGCAGAAGTGCTTGGTTTGATGATTAAAAAAGTAGATTCAAAAAAACAAATTAGTCATGCTTCTAGCTTAATTAAAAAAATTCAAGAATCCAGTTTTAAAAATAGTTAATCAACCGTACAAGAAAGAAATATATGTCAAGTGATAATCAAAATGGATGTTTAACTGTTGGTGAGGGTGTAACCCTTAAAGGAAACTTCGTAGTACCAGATATTGCCTCAATCTCAGGAACAATCGAGGGTGACTTAACCGCCAGAGAGATCTTGATAGGGCCAACAGGCGTTCTCAAAGGAAATATCAACGCTGAAATCATCGATATTCGTGGTGAGGCTTATGAAAATATCTCTGCCAAGAAGTCTTTATTTATTCGCTCTTCAGGCAGAGTGACAGGCAATGTTGAGTTCTCAGAAATTGAAGTTGAAAAAGGCGGCAATCTACAAGGTAGCCTTACAAAAATTAATACATAAACTTCAATTTAGTTAAGAAGAGAACCTATATGTTTAATCGAAAATCAAATCAATCAGATACTGATGAGAATGGCATGCCTGTGGATAACAATGATATGAATGATTCAGTAGATCAAGGTCAAGAAGACCAAAATACAATTACCGAGCAACAAGCCAGGTCTGTCCTGCCAGAGTTGACAAAGCCTTCTGTGATCAGTGAAGGCTTTGAGTTCACGGGTGATGTTAATTTCCAAGGGACACTGAATGTGGATGGCACACTCAGTGGAAGCGTTAACGTTCAAAATCTTTTGATAGGTAGCAGTGGAAAAGTAAATGGCTCAATTAAAGCCACGACTATCCAAGTTAGAGGATCATTCACCGGGGATGCAACTTGCCAAGATTTAACCATTGGCGGTCAAGCCAATGTTAACGCAAAGATCAATTACTCATCACTCACTATCCAAAGGGGTGCGATGATTCAAGGTGAATTGACCAAGTCTTAAATTGCTTGAGGTTCTTTGTTAATTAAGCTTTTGCTTAATGTTCAACATTACCGATATATTGAGTTTTGATATTGACTGATTCAAAGTATTCATTTTGAATCAGTCAACCCTAATCATTTTTTCATCTTTTACCAAATGGTACTGATGAAACCTCTTTGTTGTTAACTTCATTTTTTGCAAATTCAATTGCTCGCTTATTCATCACAATGATATTGATGCGGCGATTGATAGGATTTTGAGGATCCTTAGCATCTTGCAAAATGGCCGATGATAAGCCGACAACTTTCATGATTCGACTCTCCTCTAACCCAGATTCAATCAAGGATCTTCTCGCTGAATTAGCCCTGTCTGCGGATAACTCCCAGTTAGAGTAGCTCTTATTGGCCTTAGGATAAGGAATAGAATCAGTGTGGCCTGAGATGGTAATCGGATTAGTCAATGTGTTGATGGCGGGCACCAACTCTTTCAAGATAACTTTGACATAACTTTGCAATTGAGAGCTTCCCAACGGAAACATCGGTCTATTTTTTTCATCAACAATCTGTATTCGCAAACCTTCGGTCGTAATGTCAATATTGAGCTGCTTGCTATATGGTGCTAAGCGTTCATTATTTTGAAGCAAGCTATCCAGTTGTTTTTTCAATTGTTCAAGTCTTTGCTGATCAACCGCTTCAGATTCAGCTGCCAGATTTTGAGCAAGAGGCATTAACTCTTTCTTAAAAACCTCTACAGATGTTCTGGTGTCATCATTTGAGCGGTTCATTTGCGCATCTTTACGCGTTAAGTCAGTACCGCCGCCTTTAATAACAGATGACGAGTCTCCGATGGTCTGACCAATCTCTAAAATAGTCAGCTTTAGGGGTTGCTTAAAGTACTCTTCAATGCCCTTGAGTTTGTTTTCATCAGCATTACTAAGCAACCACATTAACAAGAAGAACGCCATCATCGCAGTTACGAAGTCAGCATAAGCAATCTTCCAAGCGCCGCCATGATGACCACCAGCAACCTTCTTGATTCTTTTTACAACAATGATGGGTTTTTTATTAGCTCCCGCCATTATGCTGCTGCCTTTGCAGCTTCCTTAGGCTTCTCAGCGTAATCAACTTTAGTGGCTTTGACCTGATCTTCAAGCTCTTTAAATCCAGGTCGCTCTGTTGAATATAGAACTTTTCGGCCAAACTCAACTGCCACAGCAGGCGGGAATCCGTTCATATTTGCAAGAATAGCAACTTTCATACATTCAAAAGATTTGGTTGAATCGTGTAATTTACTTTCCAACAAGTTGGCCAGTGGTGCCACGAAACCGTATGACAACAAAATACCCAAGAAGGTACCTACTAGCGCATGAGCAATCAAAATACCGAGTTCTGCAGGCGGTAAGCCAACCGATCCCATGGTGTGGACCACACCCATAACCGCGGCAACAATACCAAAGGCTGGCATAGCGTCTGCCATCTTTGCGAACACATGAACAGGGACTTCGCCCTCATGATGATGAGTTTCTATTTCAACATCCATTAAATTTTCAATCTGGAATGGGTCCATCGTTCCAGATACCATCAGACGTAAATAGTCACAAATAAATTCGACATGGTGATGACTTGCTAAGATTCTTGGATAGCGTTGAAAAATTTTGCTCTTTTCAGGCTCCTCAATATCTTCCTCAATATTCTTCATACCTTCATTACGAATCTTTGTGAAGATCGCATAAAGTACTAAAAGTAAATCTAAATAAAGTTCTTTGTTGTACTTGGAACCTTGAAACAATGTAGGTACTGCTGCACCAGTCGCCTTGAGTGCTTTGATGGTATTACCAGCAACCAAAGCACCTGCTGCAGCACCACCAATCATCAATAATTCAACCGGCTGAAATAGCGCTGCCAAATGGCCGCCTGCAATAACAAATCCGCCAAATACAGAAAAGGAAACCACAATAAATCCGATAACTACTAGCATGGTTGGCCTTTAGAAAGTTTGGTCAATTTAATTAATCTCATGTTTAAAACTATTTTTTAATTTTTTTTAATTACTTGCTCAAAGTTCAGCGCGCTTCAGCACCCTTAACTTAAGCCCTTTTTTTGTTATAAAAGCGAATAATGTCGCTCTTAGTAACAACTCCAACTGGAACAAAATCCGCATCAACAATCGGAATACAACTGATATGGTTTTTATCAAACATATCAATTGCATCCTCAAGCTCTGCTTGATCATCAAGATACAAGGGGTGTCTCTCTAAAATCTGTCCAACCCGCTGATTAAGTGTTGCCAAGTCTCTGGTGGTGTAAACATTTGAATTGACGTAAGGACTGATCGCCAATAAAAGATCACGCTCACTCAAAACACCCATTAACTTGCCCTCTTCAATAATCACAAGATGCTTTGTATTGTTAACGGCCAACATTTCCTTAACTTCACTCAAAAAGTCATCTAAAGTGCCAGTAATTGGGGGTGAAGACATAATTTCGGTAATTTTCATAAAACCCTCCTAGGTTTAACTACTTTGAGTACTTATCAATTAGGCTTGTCTCCATATGTGAAGAGTTTTTCCGTAACTGATTTCAATTTTCTCAATGGATTCGCTGTCAGGACAAGGAATCTCAAAACAGTAGCTGGCCAATATGGCGCCCTTTTTCATTTGTTTCTTGGCCTGCAAATAGAGTGATGGCATTGCCGCTGGCGACAAAAAGGCAAAAATAAGGTCTTGTTGACTAAAATTCATGCGTCGGTAGTCTTGACGCAAAAATTGACAATCAATTTTCAATGCCAATTGACGTACCCGGCTATAAAGCCAGATGATTGGCGACAACTCAACTCCCACAACGGTTGCATCGGGTTTTTGCTTTTTAATGAATAAACAAAAACCACCAAATCCGCTGCCTATTTCAAGCACATTAACAGCTTGATCACTGGGTAAAAGGTCTGCAATTTCCGACCAAACAACCTCTGTTGATGGGTAATAAGGCACTCGGGTTAAAAAATTGCTCCAGTAAAAGAGTGCCAGAATCAAAAATCCCACGAGAAAGATGGAAGATGACCAATTAAAGCTTTGGAATATTCCAACCATGATTGGAAATAGTGCATTGATCCAACACCACCATTTTGGCAAGCCCATCCAATAACTCAAGAGTGCGGCTGCTATTGCGATGAAAGTTAGTTGATGAGTTTTATTAAGCTCAACCGATAGCAATGTGCTGAAAAATGGCTCAGCGACAAAGGAAAATATCGTCAGCGCTAGTAATAAGAAAAGTGAAGCAAATTGTGGTCGGTTCTTAATGAAAGAAAGAACTGGTTGACGACTATTCACGGTGGAGATGATTATGCGGCGGCTTGTCTGGCCGCATTAGTGGCGTCAATAAATTTCTGGGTCTTACCGGCACGTGAAGGTACATCACACAGACCACAAACGTAATTGCGCTTCATTAAAGGTCTTGAAATAAACTCGCCCGTGCAAGATTTGCAAACTGCTGTCGTTAGCATATCGCATTTCATGAAGCGGTTTAGTGTCCAGGCTCTTGTCAATGACAGCACTGGTTCATCGCCGAACTCTGGTGGGAACTGCTCTAGATATAACTTATAAGCCTTGATGATGGCAGATATTTCAGAAATATCAGAATTAAGTTTAAGTTGTTTGTAAATACTTAAAAATAGGGATGTGTGAATATTCGGCTGCCACGTCAAGAACCAATCAGAAGAGAAAGGTAACATCCCTTTAGGCGGAGACTCGCCACGAAGCTCTTTGTAAAGACTAATCAAACGATCGCGTGAAAGCGATGTTTCCATTTCAAGTAACTGAAGTCTGGCGCCAAGCTGTATCAGATCAATGGCAATCTGAATATCCTTGGATTCGTTCAGTATGCTTTTGGTTTTTTTAGTCATTTATCAGTTTTAGTATCAATGCATTTCAACAGCAGGTTGAGCCGCTAACAAAATGGCTGCGTGAGCTTGTGCTTGAAATAAATCCTTGGTGTCATGAGTCAACATGCCCAAGATGGTCGCATCATCAAATCTAAATCTCATGAGCATGCTAGGACTAGAAGCTAATTTGATTGTTTGTGCCGTGCTTAAACCAGAAATCAGATCTGCAATCTTCTTGCTAATACCTAAACGGAACATGGCCGTGTCTACATCATCACGAATCATTTGCTGAGTGAGCAATAGATAGCGCAAATTGGCATCTTTAATTTCGGCTAATAAGACATCAGTACCCATTGTTATCTCCGTTTGAATTTATTTCTTTAACTAAGTGATGCCATTGTGATGAGTCACAACATCGACAACAATCAGATAAAAGATGTATTTTTCTACGGAATAAATGGGTTTAGTCCTACCGTGTTTGTCTTACAAACACAGTACTCCCTGTTAGAAATATTCAAAATTTCAACATAAAACCCTCTAAAAACACTCCTAAACATTCAGGGGGTAAGAAGGTTTACGGCCCCCAATTTCAAAACTTTAGGATTATTTAAAAATATTTGTAAAAAAATTATTTTCTATTTTTTTGCGCCAACTTTTTATATGGGCTTAGATGCATAGCATGCATTCTTGGATCCACAAAACCTCTTAAGTACTTGTTATTTATGGAAATTAATATTTAGAGCTAAATTTCTCAATTTTTTATCTTACAAAGATTTCAGGGGCTTAATCCCAGTCCTCAACGCGCTTTGATGACTTATGCGGCCCCGATAAAAGCAAATGAAACACATGGAACAGCAATTAATTTGCTCTAAGAGCACCCTCTTCCAGCCTCTTACAATCTCTCATCAGTACCAAACACCGTATGTAGGAATATAAGCCTCTATAAATCAACGGGGTATTGATTTTCGAGCGTACAAAAGAATTTATTTATTCATAGTCAGGGTTTTCATAAAAGGATTGCTCGCCTCTATTTAGTAGTGACACCAACTTATAAGCTCACTAATAGTCATAAAACCAATACAAGGGCTAGAAGTCCCTGGATTGTCGAAAAATAGTTAAAGCTTTTTAAAACGTGCTCGTTAATGAATATAACAATGGTCCAACTTGATATACAGACCAAAGTTTTTTTAATACGTAGTTTGTATATTCAATAACTCAAGGAGTACAACATGGCTGCAGTGATCAATACAAATATGGCTTCTTTACAAGCCCAGAACCAACTTTCAAGAACAACCGCTTCTTTGAACAACACTATCCAACAATTGTCTTCAGGTTTGCGCGTGAACTCAGCAGCCGATGATGCTTCTGGATATTCAATTTCTAAGAACATGGATTCAGTCATTAGAGGCAGTACAGTTGCCATCAGAAACGCCAACGATGCGATTTCTTTTTCACAAACAGCAACTGGTGCTTTGGAATCATTATCAAACTTATTGGGAAGAATGCGCGAGCTAGCTGCCCAATCTGCCAACCAAGCAAACGGAATCACAAATTCTGAATTACTACAAACTGAATTTGCTTCTTTAAAAGCTGAAGTAACGCGTACTATTAACTCTACAAAATTTAATGGTGTTAACACATTTGCCGCATCGACTTTTAACTTTCAAATTGGCTCAGGTACATCTGCATCACTTGATCAAGTGTCACTTACAACCACAGCTCTGAGTGCGGCAGCAACTTTAGCAGCAGGCACAACATATATTATTGGTGCAGGTAATACTGGCGTAAAACTCGGTGCGCAATTGGTTAAAGCGGCTGAAGCTGCAGCAGCAGTTTCTGGTGCAACTGGTCTGAGCGTTAGAAACGCAGTAGAAGGGGCAGCTCTAGCAATTACAGTTGGTGCCACCACAGGAACTTTGACTGAAGCTGAAAAAGCCACATTAGTAAACGAAATTAACTCAATAACGGCTACTGCGGCAACTTCAAATGCTGCGACAGTTTTAGCAAGTGTTCGTGGTGTGTATGGTAACGTTGCCTCTGATGGAACTTATACACTTTCAGCATTAACTGGCGGTACTATTGCACTCGGTACTTTAAAATCAGTTGCTTTAACAAGTGCTCTTGGTGCGGAAGAAGCTTTGGCGGGAACTGCATCAGAAAACTCCGCAGCTGCAATCACTCAAATTGATCTAGCAATCACAGCTGTTAACACTGAAGCTGCAACACATGGTGCTTTCCAGAACAAGCTTGGTTTTGTAACAAGCAATCTTTCAAGCTTGATTGAAACTACCTCTGCTGCTAGAAGCCGCATTATGGACACAGACTTCGCTGCCCAGACTGCACAGTTATCTAAGTATCAGATCTTGCAACAGGCCGGCACAGCAATGTTAGCGCAAGCTAACCAAATGGGTTCTAACGTTTTAACTTTGTTGAAGTAATGATTAAAGGGGGCTTTGCCCTCTTAATCATTATTTCTACAAATTAAGACTTAGTTATAGTTTAGTTAATATATCGGAGAGTTTTTTATGATATCTGGAATCAGTTCATCAGCAATCCCTATGACCAACAGTAATGGTGGTGGGGCAACTGTATCCGGTGCTCCAAACCCTGCAGCAACAACTGCACCAATTGCGGCACCAAAAATTATTGGCTCAAATACTGGCGAGCCACTAGTTCAAAAAGTTGAAATCAATACCCAGCAAATCGAGGCAGCTGTTTCTAAAATCAATAAACAGCTAAGCTCACCTGCCGGTTTAAGCTTTCAAATTGACCCGACTTCTGGAGATTCAGTCGTAACAGTGATTGATTCTTCAAATAACACGGTCATTCGTCAAATCCCATCTGAACTTTCTTTGAGGATTGCTCAATCAATTGAGAATCAACAGAGCAAGGGACTATTGGTAAGCGACAAAGTTTGAACTAAATGGCCACTTCGGGAACTATCTCATCAAGCGGTATCGGATCTGGCTTAAATGTAAGCCAGATCGTTACTGCTTTGATGGATGCCGAAAAAGGACCCCTTAATTCAATCAACAAATCAATTTCTACTGACAATGCTCAGATATCTGCCTACGGTAGTATCTCTAGCCAAATCTCATCATTCCAATCAGCAATTGCTGGATTGGTAGCACCAAGCACCATCAAAGCAACAACTGCTAGCAGTTCTAGCACCAGTGTTTTATCAGTGAGTAATGATGGCACTGCTCTTGCAGGTGAATACAAAATCACCAATGTCACATTAGCATCCCCTCAAGTACTTACAAGCAACATAAGTGACACAGCCTACACAAGTATCAATTCTTCAATTGGTACTACTGGTAGCATTACCATTGCGGGAACAACGATTACCCCAACAAGTTATACAGTTGCTGGATTGGTAGAAGCAATTAATAACGCCAATATCAGTGGTGTCAGCGCCACCATGACCAATCTTGGCACAAGCGTTGCACCTGACTATCAAATACGAATTGTTAACACAACAGATACCGCTGCAACCATTACTCTATCAGCTGGTAATGATTTCACAGGCCTTGCATTTACAAGTGATGATGCCGTTGCTGGATCACTCACTATCAATGGCACAACAGTCAGTAGATCAAGCAATACCATCACTGATCTCGTTCCAGGTCTGACCATTAATCTTGTTGGAACTGGTAACTCTACAATTACAGTTGCCCAAGATAACAGTGCTTTATCTTCAAAGATTTCTGGATTTGTCACGGCTTTTAATGCTTTAGACAAGTCACTCAAAGATATTTCAAGTTATGATGCGACCGCCAAAAAAGGTGCTGCATTGTATGGTGACTCAGCCATTAACAGCTTGCGCAGAGAAATCAGAAGCATCATCACAAGTACCCTTGGTGTTGATTCAGCAACTTCTTACAATCGATTAAGCCAAGTTGGCATCAATTTTAAAACTGACGGCACATTAAGCTTAGATAGCACCACCCTAAACACTGCTATTAGCGCCAACTTCAACAAGGTAGCAAAACTATTTTCAGGGACTGGTGTTTCAACTGACAGCTTAGGATTGCACGGATTTGCTTATCAGCTCAATACTGTTCTTGCTAGTGCTACTGGTATCGATGGAGTCATTACCAATAGAAAATCAAGTCTGCAGACCGAGATTCGTCGATTGCAAGCCAAAGCGGATCAAGAGCAATTACGTTTAGCTGATTTGCAAAAAATGTACCAAAAACAATACACGGCATTAGATAAAACAGTAGCAAGTCTGAATTCAATGGCAAGCTATTTGACCAATCAATTTGACGCCATGAGCAACGCACAAAATAACCAATAGCAGTCATATATAAGGCAATAGTTCATGTTCACATATACACACAATGCGGCAAAACACTACGCAATGATTAATTTAGAGTCGAATGCCTTGGTAGCAGATCCTCATAAATTGATCAGTATGTTATTTGAAGGTGCTGTTATTTCCTTGAATCAAGCTGAATTTGATATTGAAAATGGCAAGTTGACTGAAAAATGCACTTCAATCAGCAAAGCGATTGATATTATTTTGCTAGGCCTTGATGCCAGCCTTAAGTATGAATCTGGCAATAAGCTAGGTGAGAATCTTCACATGCTTTATCAATACATGGCTCATCAATTAACTTTAGCCAATTTTCAGAACGATACAAAACGTATTCAAGAGGTTCGTCATTTGATCAATGAGCTCAAGGAAGCATGGAACACCATCGACCCCAGCGTGAACTTGTCGCCCATCAAAAGAAAGCCTGCAGCAAACGAATCAGGCGCCCAAAATTTTGCGAGGGCCGTATGATGTTGACGCAAGATGATGTGATCACTTTGTATGAGAATGTTCAAAACATCACTGAAGAGATGTTAGTGGCTGCTCGTGAAAAAAATTGGTCTTTATTTGAAGAATTAGGCGCAAAATGCACCAATGAAGTCGGCATTCTTAAATCAGAGGAAGTATCAGCGCCCCTCTCTTCTGACCAGATTGAAAAAAAGTTCAAATTGATACAAAGTATTCTTGGAACTGATCGTGCAATCCGTGATATCACAGAGCCTTGGATGAAAAATCTAGATGCTTTGATCGGAAATACCAGTAACCAAAAGAAAATTGAACGGTTTTATAATTCAAGGGATTTCTAACTTAAGGTTTTTCTTATGGCTATTCTGCCAAATAATCTTTTGGCAAATAAAACGGCTATCTCAGCAACTGAGATTTCGCGCTCAAGCGCTGTAGCCGGTGATCCCCGAATTGACTCTGCTATCCGCCTTGATCAAATAGCGGTTGGCAAAAATTTCAAAGCACAAATTGTGAGCTTTCAGCCTGATGGCACGGCAGTTGTTCAACTAACATCCAAAGAAACTGGTAAAAACTCGGCAACTGTTCAGATGCAGCTACCTGCTGGCCTAGAGGTTGGCGAGTCTCTTGAGTTAACTTTACTTGGCAAAAGTCCTAATTTAAGTTTTGGTGTCAGTGGTCGCCTACCAAATCCGGAGCAAAAGTTCAGTTCTTTAGGTCAATTAATGGGTCAGATACCTAATGACAGCACCCCCATCAAAGGTGCAAGGCCTCTTCTTAAGTCCTCTTTATCACACCCAGAAAGCGTTGATGACTTACCTCCTCAGTTATCAAAAGCTGTTGAGATGAGCGGTACTTTTTATGAGTCCCATTTAAAAGATTGGTTGATCGGGCAAAGAACAACCGATCAAATCAAGCAAGAACCACAAAATCAACAAAGTTTGATGCGTGCAGTCATTTTTACTGATACACAAGAAGATGGCATGGGTGGTACGAATAACTCAGTCATACCGCAACAATTAAATGCTTTAGAAAAACGAAGTTTTACTTGGCAGGGAGAGCTTTGGCCAGGGCAGCACTTTACCTGGCAAATCAAAGATGACACCCCCAGAACACCAAATAAATCAAATGAACCTGCCGAAAAAGTATGGCAAACCAGAATGCAGTTTCACTTACCTCATTTAGGTGATGTAAAGGCTTCAGTGATCATGGTTGGTAATCAAACACAAGTGAAGTTACTGATTGGTAAAGATTCCGGAGTCGCTCGTTTACAAGATTCTCAACAAGTGTTGATCAACACCCTTAGCGCCTTAGGTCATGATGTCAGCAGCATCATTATTCAAAAAGATGAATAAACCAAAAGATCTCCGCACGGCTGTTGCAATTGCCTATGAAGCTGGTAGCAGAGCACCTGTGGTTGTTGCAGCAGGAAAAGGCTTAATTGCAGAGCAGATCATTGAGCTAGCAAAAGCCAACGACATTTACGTGCATGAATCAAAAGAGCTGGTGGCTTTATTGATGGGTATTGATTTAGATAAAGAGATTCCACCTAGTTTGTACAAGGTGGTGGCAGAACTATTGGCATGGCTTTATCAGATTGACGCAGCCATGGTACCTGCTAAAAAAGTTGAGCCAAAAAAAGATGAGTCTTGACCAGCTTAAATCTGCATGTTCATGATGCTTTGGTAGGCCGCAACCACCTTATTACGCACCTGAACACTGGTTTGTATCGCAACACTGGCTTTTTGAGAGGCGATCATGACATCCGACAGATTAACTTTGGTGTCACCAAGGGCAAAACGTTGGCCCAAATTCACCGAATTCTGCTCAAGACTGTTAAGTTGGTCCAATTGAGCACGTAAAGCAGAAGCAAAATCGATTTTTGTTGTTGATGCAGGGTTAGCAACATCCATGGTTTTAGCCACAGGTGGCTTTACAACAGCAGAACTGTTACGTATCTGGCTCAAAATCGACTCTATTTGAGAGCTTCCAACTGGTGAAGTCATAATAAATGGAGACCTTTTATTACCTTTATAAGATTTGATGACTATATCAAGTCAAAACTGAGTCAACCCTCTGATAAAAGGGGGTTTTTCACCCCTATTTAAGCTTATAGCTGGACTAGCAAGTAGGAGAATGTTATGTGTCAATTTGTAACATTTTTTCACCCTAAATTAAATAAACGATGCCAGATCAAGAGAATCAACAACGCAGTGGATTTAGCAACTTTATTCAGAGTAGTTTTGGCCTGAATATTGCCTTGGGGGCAGGCATTGCTTTAGCAGTTGGAATCATGGCCGCTATTTTTATGTGGAGCATGAAAACTTCTGATTACAGAGTTCTTTTGTCCAATTATTCTGACCGAGATGGTGGCGCTATCGTCGCAGCACTTGCTCAAATGGCAGTTCCTTATAAGTTTTCAGAAGATGGCGGCACCATATTGGTGCCATCCGGACAGGTTTATGACGCTCGCTTGAAACTAGCCGCACAAGGTTTGCCAAGAGGGGGAAACATTGGTTTTGAGCTGATGGAAAACCAAAAAATGGGGACCTCTCAGTTCATTGAGCAAGTTAATTATCAAAGAGCTCAAGAAGGTGAATTGGCAAGAACCATTAACTCGATTGGATCTGTAGCATCCAGCCGCGTTCATTTAGCAATCCCTAAACCATCTGTTTTTGTTCGAGAAAAACAGTACCCTACTGCTTCAGTAATGATCAATCTTCAGTCGGGAAGAACTCTCGATATGGGGCAAGTCAACGCAATTGTTCATTTGGTATCGAGCAGTATTCCTGAATTACCTGCCAAAAATGTGACGGTCGTTGATCAAAATGGCTCCTTACTATCTGGCAAAACCAGTGATAGCAACGATCCTAATAAACTAGATCCGTCACAATTAAAGTATGTCAGAGATATTCAAGACAATCTCAACAGACGCATCGAAGCAATTCTGACACCTCTACTGGGTGAAGGGAACGTTAAAGCGCAGGTATCAGCCGAGGTTAATTTTGCTACCGTAGAAAAAGCAACCGAAACATATAGCCCCAATAGCAATCCAGAAAAAAATACCATTCGCAGTCAAAAGAGCAATGAATCAACCAGCTCAGATCCGGTAAAAGGTGGAATTCCAGGGGCAGCAAGTAATCAAGCTGGCGCTGGTAAGGATGCTAATGCAGCCCCAGCTGGTGCAGCAACCAATGCGAAAAGAGAAAATATTGTCAACTATGAAGTGGACAAGGTTGTCAGCTACACCAAAGAGCCTGTTGGCGGTATCAAACGCCTAGCGGTAGCAGTTGTGGTGAATTTAAAATCATCTGTCGATGCTGAAGGTAAAACTACCCAGAAACCATTAACTGATGATGAAAAAGCGCAAGTCACTGCACTCATCAAAGAGGCCGTTGGATTCAGCCAAGACCGTGGCGACACCATCAATCTGACCAACAGCGAATTTAAGCAAGCTGAAAAGGTAGACATTCCAGTCGATCCATTTTGGAAACCTTATGCGAATTTAGCAACAGCCAAAACTGTTCTTCAATACCTTGCAACCGCCATTGTATTGCTCTTACTTTATACCAAAGTGCTTAAACCACTCATGGCACGCATGAGTAATGCATCTGTTGGCGGTGGCTTTGCATTTGGTGCAGCAGGTGCAGGTGCAGGTGGTTTCGCAAATGGGGCTGGCGGTACAGGTGCCGCTGGCAATGCTGAAGAAGAAGAGGAAGAGGAAGTTGATGAGGAACTTGATGCGGAAGCCAAGAAAATTGCCTCTGATCTCTCTGGGCTTGGCCGTAACTCTGGTAGCGACCTAAAAGCGGTTCAAAAATTTGGCGCTCAAAATCCTAAAGCTGTGGCTGCAGTAGTGAAAGATTGGATTAACGAATGAGCGTTGAGGGCTTAAAAAAATCTGCTGTATTGATACTTGCTCTTGGCGAAGAGAAAGCTGCAGATGTTCTTAAGAATCTCACCGCAGATGAATTGCAGCGCATCAGTCGAGCCATCTCTGAGCTAAAGGGTGTTAATGACGCTTATTTGCGAAAAGTTCTAAGAGATTTCAGCGTAGACGTTAAATCTCAATCTGCATTGGGTGTTAATAATGATGAGTTCTTAAAAGACATTTTAGAGAAAACTCTTGGTGAAGAGGATGCTGGTCTTGTACTAGGCAGAATCTTAAATAAACAAGATTATTCTTCCGGACTTGATGTACTTAAAAATATGCCGCCTAAGCAGGCAGCACAGCTGATTGTCAACGAACATCCTCAAATCATTTCAACCATATTGGTTTTCTTGACACGACAAAAAGCTGGAGAAATTCTGACTGAATTACCCGTTGAAATTCGAAACGAAGTCATTTCAAGAATTGCCACTTTAGATGGTATTCCCCCTGAAGCGCTGACAGAAGTGAATATTTCTTTGTCTAAATTGTTGCTGAAGGATGACTCTCAAAGAGGCTTGGGTGGTGTTCGCCCTGCTGCTGAGATTCTTAACTTCTTGGGAACAGAGGTCAGTGACAATGTGATGGAATATGTTGCGGGCATTGATGAAGAGCTTTCGCAGCAAATCAAAGATGAAATGTTCATCTTTGATGACATCATCAAAATTCGTGATCGTGATATGGAAATTGTTCTTCAACAAATTTCATCGGAAGGCTTGGTCACTGCTCTTAAAGGTGTTTCAGATGCACTGCGCGACAAGTTTCTTAACAATATGTCACGTCGTGCTGGCGATCTTCTACGCGAAGATCTTGAAGCAAAAGGCCCAGTCAAATTATCAGAAGTTGAAAAACAACAAAGAGAAATTCTTGCGGTTGTTACAGGCTTGTTAGGCGCAGGAACTATTTCTGTCATGTCTGAAGGTGATGAAGAAGAGTTCATTTAATGTCCGAACAAAAAATAGAGACTGCGTACGAAAGATGGGAGCTTGTCTCACTCAATGAAGACCGCTTCAGACATCCCGATCCATCGATTGCAAAGCTAGCCCAAGAAATCATTGATGGTCGGCAAGCTGAGTTTGCTGAAGGAAGAAAAGAAGGCAAGGCTGAAGGCTTTGCTCAAGGTCGCGAAGAAGGTTTTGCGCAAGGCCTAGAGGAAGCAAAAAATGAAATCAATGAAAGAATAGCTTTCCTGGTTGCCATGCAAGCCAAGTTATCTCAACAGATTCAATACGTTCGTGAAGAAATGTCAAAAGAATTAGTTGACTTAACGCTCAATGCAGGCCGCGCCCTAGTCAGTAAAGCTTTAGAGGCTCAGCCAGAAATGATCAATGATGTCATTCATCATGCGCTACAACTGATACCCGTCCTCCAGTTACCCGCAAAAATCACACTTCATCCCAAAGATGCATTACTTGTTGAAGAATTTCAAGGGCCCGCATTAAAACAAGCTGGATGGATCATTCAGTCAAACGATCAAATTGCAAGAGGAGATTGCTTAATTGAGACTGGAAGCAACCGCATAGATGCCTCTATTGATTCAAAATGGCAAAAGCTAGCTATCGCCATGGGTAAAAAACCCGCTGAAAATAAAATCTGAGCATGCTTGATCAAAACTCAGAAAACTTAGAGCTTAGTGATTTTGTTAAATCATGTCATGAGCGCATCAGTGATGCTCAAGTATTACAAGCCCAAGGAAAAGTGATTCGTGTTGCAGGCTTGGTCATGGAAGCGGTTGGATTAAGGTTGCCTGTTGGAAGTCCTTGTTATGTGCCTCTTCCGAATGATTCACGTGTGGATGCTGAGGTCGTGGGATTTGATGGTGACCGTTTATTTTTGATGCCACTAGGAAATGTTGAAGGCGTAAAACCTGGAGCCTATGTCATCCCTTCCGATAGCATTCCAAGACCACTTTCTTTTGATCATGAAACGCAGCAGGAGCAAAGCACACCCTCATCTGGAAGATCTCTTCCAGTAGGTTTTCAGCTTCTTGGAAGGGTGATTGATGCCGCTGGAAAAGCTCTGGATGCTGGGCCAGCTATTCAAAGCTACCCTTCTGCCCCCTTATATGTACCGCCAATCAACCCATTGCGTCGATCGCCCATTATTGAAAAATTAGACACCGGGATACGCGCTATTAACGCTGGATTACCGGTTGGCCGGGGCCAACGAATGGGTTTAATTGCTGGGTCAGGGGTTGGTAAAAGTATTCTGATTGGTATGATGACGCGCTATACAAGTGCGGATATCACAGTAGTTGCACTAATTGGTGAACGAGGTCGAGAAGTAAAAGAATTTGTTGATGACATATTAGGTGAAGAGGGTTTGGCTAGATCCGTGATCGTGGCCGCACCAGCTGATAATTCGGCGATTATGCGTTTGCAAGGAGCATTTTATGCAACTGCCATCGCGGAATACTTCCGAGATCAAGGGAAAAATGTTCTTTTGATCATGGATTCATTGACTCGTTATGCCATGGCAGCCCGGGAAATCGGCCTGGCCATTGGCGAGCCACCAGCTACCAAGGGTTATCCGCCCTCAGTATTTGCAAAAATACCGTCTTTAATTGAACGTGCGGGTAATGGTGAAAGTGGTAGTGGCTCAATCACGGCTTTTTATACCATTCTGACCGAGGGCGAAGAGTCACAAGACCCAGTAGCAGACTCGGCAAAAGCAATTTTAGATGGGCACATCATCCTAAATCGGCAATTAGCAGATTCAGGACACTACCCTGCTATTGATATTGAACAATCAATCAGCCGAAGCATGACCACCATTAGCACCGCTGAGCATCAAAAAGAGGCTCGTCAATTAAAGGCTTTGATTTCAAAATACCAAAGAAATCGCGATTTAATCAACGTTGGTGCTTATGTTGCTGGAAACGACCCGATTTTAGATTTGGCCATCGAAAAATACCCTGCCATTGAGCAATTTCTTCAGCAAGGAATTGATGAAAAACACGGTATTGAGGAGAGTTTAAGGGAACTTTCTGCTCTATTCGCTTGATTAAAAAGCGGTGGTTTCTAACATAATGGCACCATGAACCCAAGTGTCATTCAACTTCTTATTGACTTAGCCGATCAGAAAGCAAAAGCGGCGTCTATTGCTTTGGCCAGCGCTTTAAAAAATGAGCAGTCAAGCAAAGAGAAATCAAACACTTTGTATCAATTTGCCAATCAATATGAAGACAATCTTAGTCAGAAAGCATTGAGTGGCATCAGTATTTCGGAATATCGAAATACTCGTCAATTTATAAGCAATATTGAAAAAATTGCAGTGCAACAGTCAGCCTTCATCCAGTTTGCAAAAGATGCCGTGACTCAAAGACAAGCTGACTTCAGAGAAATTGAAAAAAAACGACTTATATACGAAATATTACAGAAAAAACAAATCAAGTTAGCAACGGCTCGAGCAAATCAAAGAGAGCAAGCAAACTCTGATGAACTTTCTGTTATGAGAAAAGGGTTTTAAAGTGAATCTTCCAAGCATACTCAGCACAATTGCAAGCAGTCCGCAGTTTGATTTAAATCAGATTGACAATAATGGCCAACAGTCAAACTCTGGCATGACTTTTGACCAACAATTGACAGCTCAAACCGAAAAGCTTAACCAACAAGCCTCAACAATTCAGACATCTGAATCAAAAGGCACTGAGTCTAATGAAACTCAATCTCAAGATGCTAAGTTAATCAGCAAAGCTGCGAACGAATCTGAAGAGAAAAAGGTTGATAATTCTGAGATAGTTGAAGCAATGGCTGGCATGGCTGTGGCTCCATCACTGATAAGTGGTATTAACCTTGCCGCAAAAGTCATCGACCGCTTAACCAGCTCTGATTCAGAAACACAAGTTAATGGAATGAAATCTGTGTCAGAAGCTCGAGGTATTGAAAAAAACCCAATAACAGACTCTTTAAATACCGCAATTGCTAAAAATTCAATATTGGGCTCAACAGGGTTTGATTCTGCCATCAATAAAGAGGTGATGCCTAAATCCGATATTCAAGAGAGCGCCTTAAGTTTGTCTGAGCAAAAAATCATTGCAGATGCCAAAGCCTTGAATAGCAGCATTCAAAACACTCTTAGCCAAACAAGCACCACAAATACCACTGGATTCTCTCCTGAAGCTATGGGCTCAGAAGTCATGTCAGAAAATGACTTGAGAAATGCAATCCTACAAAATGCTAGAAATAATGTAGACAGCAGAACAGTCAACAACAATGACAATTTATTAGCTTCAAATCTTCTTGATCTAGAAAATCAATTGACAGAATTAAAGGCTAATAATTCCTTAAAACTGAATAATTCAATCACTGCTGCAGCAATTTCTCAGCGAGTGCTTACCTCTGATTTGGCGTTAGATGCAACAAACCAAGATATCAGCATTAACAACATCGGTACCAATCTTAGATCTACAGAAATTGACTCAGTCAATTTACCTGAATTAAAAGCCCCTGTTTCAAGTCCAGATTGGGGTCCAGCCTTAAATCAGCGCATCACTTGGATGGTGGCCAATTCTTTACAGAATGCAAATATCACGGTCAACCCTCCAAACCTTGGCCCGCTTGAGATAAACATTCAAACCGACCAAAATAAAACCAATGTTCAATTCATTGTTTCTAGCTCAGAAGTTCGTCAAGCCATTCAGGATGCGATTCCATCTTTAGGCAAGATGCTAGAAAGCAGTGGATTACAGCTAGGACAAGCTGATATTAACTCAAGAAGTTATAGCCAAAATAGAGAAAATGCCAAAACTGAAACTCAAATTAAGAACATTGAGGCCATCAGCAATCAGGTTGAATCAGCAGCCATTCAGGGTCAAGGCTTAATTAATACATACGTTTAACAAACAAAATAATGAAGGTTTAAGACATGGCTGAAGAAAAAGTAGAAGAAGGGCAAAAAAAATCAAAACTGCCTCTCATTATCATTGCTGCAGTAGTCGTGTTAGCTTTGGCCGGAGGTGGTGCCTGGTTTTTTCTAAAAGGTGAACCTGAAGTTGATGAGAAAGCAAAGGCAAAGGCCAATGCTCTCGAGGCTATTCCAGTTTATATGCCAATTGATACATTAACGGTTAATTTAAAAGATAGTCGTCAATATCTTCAACTGACTATCAGTCTTCAATTGAAAAATGGGGAAGACTCAGCACTGATTAAACTTTATATGCCTCAAGTACGTACAAGGGCATTAATCATCTTGGCCAGTAAAAAGCCAGAGGATGTTATTACCTCAGAAGGTAAACTGGCATTGCTAGAAGAGCTTAAAACAATCACGGAAAAGCCTTTTACAGACAAGTTAGAACCGATCGAGATTCTTGATGTGTCATTGACGAGTTTCATCATTCAATAATCATGGCTGAAGAATCTCTCTCTCAAAATGAAATGGACACCCTACTGACTGGACTTTCAAGTTCAAAGGTAGAGGCACCATTACAATTTAATGAGGCTGATGTAGTTAAGTACGATCCTCTCAAACAGAGGTATATGGCACAAAAGCTGCCAACACTCGAGATGATCAATGACAGCTTTACACGCTTAGCAAGGATCACTCTTTATAACTTCTTAAAGAGATCAGCAAATATTTCAACAGGAACAATCCGTGTCATTGAATACGGTGAATTCCTACAATCCGTCATTAATCCTTCTTGTTTAAATTTAGTTCAATTTAAACCTTTAAATGGCCTAGGACTTTGCGTCTTTGATCCTGATATTTCATTCTTATTCATTGATAGCTTTTTTGGTGGTGATGGTCGATTTGAAATGGGTGGAATTGCAAGAGAATTTACCCCAACAGAATTAAGAACAATTCAACGAATTCTCAATCTACTCCTATTAAATTATCAAAGTGCTTGGGAACCTTACTATTCCATTGATCCCGTGTTTGTGCGAACTGAGATGAACCCCACTTTCGCCAACATCGCGCCGCAAACTGATTTAACAACAGTGACAACATTTGTTGTTGAAGTTGGCAACATCAGTGGACGCATCAGCTTCTGTTTACCAAACTCTATGTTAGAACCTGCAAGAGAAATCATTTCCAGTGACTCACATGCCATTAGCTCTGAAGTTAAGTCAGTTTGGTATGAGTCATTAAAAATGCAAATGTCGGACGCAGAAATCACGCCTGTTGCTGAGCTTTGCCACATCCCAAGCACCCTAAAAAAAGTCTTAGAGTTAAAAGTTGGGGATGTTTTGTATGCCGAGCTTCCACACATCATTAATTTAAAAGTAGAAGGTTTACCAATCATTGAGTGCACTTATGGTCAAAAAGATAATCGTTTATGCATTCAAGTAGAAAAGATTATTCATAACTTTGACTCCTTCACACATCTCACTTAAAGAGTTTTTATATGGCAGAAGAAAATAATCCAGATTCCCCAGGAAACATTACCCCAGAGTTACCAGCTGACTCTAGCAGTGTTTTTAAAGATTTGAACATGGGAGATGTTTCTGAAGAGAATCCTCAAAGCATCGACTTTATTTTAGATATCCCCGTTCAGTTAACGGTTGAATTAGGCCGCACAAAAATGCCTATCAAAAATTTAGTCCGTCTAACCCAAGGTTCAGTTGTACCGCTCAATACCAATGTGGCTGAGCCCTTAGATGTCTACGTCAACGGCACTCTTGTTGCAAAAGCTGAGATCGTGGTCATACAGGATAAGTTTGGCATTCGTTTGACCGATATTATTTCTCCAGCAGAACGTATGCGCAGGTTAAGCCGTCAATGAGCGCTTTATTTCAAACAACCTTTGCACTTGCAGCTGTTTTATTAGTCATATGGGGCTGCGCTTACCTATTACGTAAATTGCAGACAGTTCGTGGTGGCCAATCAAATTTAATCCAATTAAAAGCCATCAGCTCACTGGGTCCACGAGAGAAAGTTGCTTTGATTGAAGTTTCTGGGCAATTGATTCTTGTTGGAGTAGCAGCCGGTCAAGTTAATCACATTGCGACTCTACCGAAAACAACAGACACAGTTAGCACTGAAAATGAGATTCCAGCTCCGGCACCATTTAACGCTAAATCTTGGTTAGACACTTACCTAAGAAAAAATAATGTTAAATAATTGTTTATCCACTTTGATGAAATCATCTTTTCTTGAAACTTTGACCAAATACAAACAGAATCGTTTGAAATTGTTGGTAATTTCAAGTGTTTTATTCGCCGGATTATTCACTTTTTTTATTCAACCAGCCCTAGCTCAAGAATTACCAGGCCTTAATGTTAGTAAAAACGCTGGTGGTGGACAAACGTATAGCCTAACCTTACAGCTACTCATATTATTAACATCGCTGACGTTTTTACCAGCAGTTATCTTGATGATGACCAGCTTCACAAGAATCATCATCGTTCTATCATTACTACGATCTGCTTTAGGCACCCAAAACTCACCTCCAAATCAGGTGTTGATTGGTTTGGCTTTATTCATGACTTTTTTCATCATGAGCCCAGTGATTGATGATATTTATAAAAACGCTTACGAACCTTTAGCTGCTAATAAAATTTCTACTACAGTGGCTATTGATAGAGCGGCTGAACCTCTTAAAGCATTCATGACCAAACAAACAAGAGAAGCTGATTTAGCTCTTTTTGTAAAAATGTCAAAATCGAATGAGGTATTTGATGTTTCAAATATCCCATTAACCATATTAGTTCCTGCTTTTGTAACAAGTGAACTAAAAACTGCTTTTCAAATTGGATTCACAGTATTTCTGCCATTCTTGATCATTGATATGGTAGTTGCTTCGATATTAATGGCCATGGGTATGATGATGGTTCCACCATCCATTGTGTCGCTACCATTTAAATTAATGCTCTTTGTTCTTGTAGATGGGTGGCAATTACTGTTAGGTTCTTTAGCCCAAAGTTTTTCTTGAAAAACTCATGAATCCACAAGACACAATGATGCTTGGCAGACAAGCAATTGATTTGACAATCATGCTAGCTGGTCCATTATTGCTAGTAGCTTTGGTGATTGGTCTGGTGGTCAGCATTTTTCAAGCAGCCACTCAAATCAATGAATCAACCCTTTCTTTTATTCCAAAACTTTTAGGGATTTTGATCGCATTGGTGGTTGCTGGTCCTTGGATGCTGACATCTTTTGAGGACTACTTCAAACTAGTACTGACCAACATTGCCAATTTTGGCGGTTAATACACAAAGGCATATTGATTGAATAGGCCATGTTCCAGATAAGCAGTCAAGAACTGATCACTTTGGTCGCAACTTTTATTTGGCCTTTTAGCCGAATACTGGGCCTTTTTTCAAGCGCCCCACTGCTTAGTCAGAATTCTTTTCCAGTCACAACACGCATTGGTTTGGCCATTGCCATGACTATTTTAATCATGCCTGACATGTCACTAACTGTCATAAAAGACCCTTTATCAATGGATGGGTTGTTGATTCTGATTAATCAATTTTTGATTGGTATTTCAATCGGGTTTGTGATGCGAGTGATATTTGCAGCCATTGAAATGGCTGGCGAATTAATTGGTGTATCAATGGGTTTGGGATTTGCAACTTTTTACAACCCCCAGACACAAGGGCAAACGATTGTTATTTCTCAATTCTTATCGTTATTAGCCTTAGCGATTTTTTTAAGCACCAATTTACACCTGGTCATGCTTGAATCCTTTTTTGATAGCTTTAAAACAATACCCATCAATCAGATTTCTCTAGCTCCAGTTGCGTTCAGAGATCTTGCTTATTGGGGTTCCAATATCTTCAGTATTGGCTTACAACTCTCTTTACCGATCGTGACCACCCTGTTGATAGCCAATATTGCTCTTGGCATTTTGACCAAAGCTGCCCCTCAGTTGAATCTTTTTGGTATTGGATTTCCCATCACCATTGGCGTTGGCTTTTTGATGCTTTCTATCAATATGCCATATTGGAGTAGCCCGATCATCAATTCACTTGATATGGGCATTCAAATGATCAGGCAGGCAACAGCCACTCTTGCCACTTAACCACTCATCTATGTGATCAAACTTACTTGATGTAATTAAAAATACTCAAGTTACTAATTTGGGTGAATGTCTTTTGAGCCACCTGAAGCTGCAGTTGCTGCCTTGCTAAGTCTGATAGGACCTTGTTATAGTCAACATCTTCTAAAGAAGATACCGCATCTTTATAAGCCAAAGCGCGCTCACTGCCAATCGAGTCCATGCTTGTTAATCTATTCTCAGATGTTCCAAGGGTCACTTGCGCGGCATTCACCGTTACTTGAGAAGCAGTAAATTTTGTTTTTAAATCACTGATAGCTGTCGCTATTTGTGCATCCGTCGATGATGCATCACTTAATGCAGTGATACTTGTTTTAACTTGTGCCAGAAAGCCGCTTGAAAACATTGAGTCGGCATTGACACCCAAACCCAATTGCGTTGAACTGTCTACCTGTATCAATGCATTGTTAGTGTCACCACTATAAGCATATGTCGATGCATTAATAGAAGCAGTATCTGATTTGTAACCAGAAAATATGTAATGTCCTGCAGCATCCTTGGTATTTGATAGAGACACCAAATGATCTAATTGAGACTGTAGTGTTAAAGCAATTGACTGACGATTAGAGCTATTTAAGGTTCCGTTTCCTAAACTGACGATCTGCTCATTCATACTCTGCATAGTGTCTTGAATACCATTCAAAGCCACGTTAGCAATTCCAATGGTGTATTTCAAGGCATTGCGATTCACTGAATATTGATCATTCATCGTGATTGCTTGCTTTGCCTCTAATAGCTTGGCCGATCCCACCGGATCATCTTGAGGAGTCATGACTTTCTTGCCAGTGCTCGCTTGCTGAGAAGTCTGTGAGATTTTCTCTTGTAGCGCAGTCATTTGGCTTGTGCTGAGCTGATAGATTGTGTTTGTACTGATACGCATAGGTTACCTAATGGGTTTGATTACCGCATGATATTTAGGACACTATCAAACATTTGTCGGGCCATTTGTAATACCGTGCCTGATGCTTGATAAGCTTGTTGATAACGCAATAAGTTAGCAGCTTCTTCTTCAAGATTGATGCCAGAATAGTTCTCCATGGCAATACTTGAGCTCTGTTGCCACTGATCTGCATAAGCACTTGTGGCTTTTAATTCCGCTGATTTATTTCCTACAGTGCTAATCAAACCGCCCAATGTGTCTTGATAACTACTTAAACCACTGTTCATAACCAATGAAGTTTGTTTGGCGAGCATGGCAAGTACGTTTGAATTATCGCCAGGAGCCGGGGCTACAACTGGGTTGGGTTGTATTGAAGTCCCTGCCGCTGCTGTTGCAATGTCACTAATGGTCGCCGTCACTGAATAACTACTTGATCCAGAATACGTTGGCCTTAACAAGAATTGATCACCTGAAGAGATCGTACCTGTATTGATTGATAATGAAAATCCAGCATTGGTGATTGCTGCTAATGCACTATTTGAATAAATATCCACCCCATCAGAAACTCGAGTTAAGCTATACGAGTCTCCTGCACCAGTTTTCTCTAGGATGTAATCACTATTGGTGAGTAAATTAGTATCGGTAATAGTAATGCTTATACCGCCGGTGCCCGTATTTGTTGTGTAAGGAGTGGCTAGGCTTGAAGGTTGGGTAAATATATTTCCACCCAGCATGCCATTTGCCTTAAGACCCGTTTTATTAACGGCATTAATGTCACTAGTAATTGCTAAGATGATTTGCCCAATGGTATTTTGGGTTGGATTGAGAATATTTTTTCTAAAATCAAAAATTCCACCCAAAGAACCACCCAATAGAGCATCAGAGACATCCACTTCTTCTCCGCCTATTGGCGTATAACTCACATTTAAACGAGTTGGATCATTTTTACTAGCGACCGTTTCCATTTTGTACGTATTGAATGCAAGCACCAAAGGAACTCCATTGCCAATCATGACGTTGTAGTTACCGTCTTGCTCGTTCACTGTGAGCTTGACTTGTTTACTTAGGTTGGCAACTACTTGATCACGCTGATCTAATAATCCGTTGATGTTTGATCCACCGCGACTTGTTTGTGAAACGGCGATTTGTTGATTTAATGAGGCAATTTGAGAAGCAGCTTCATTAATTTTTGTAACGCTGTCTTTGATTTGGATATTCAAACCACTATTAACATTGGTCAACTGCTTCTGAGCATCATTAAATCTTGCGACCAAGTTTTGAGATGCAGAAATGACTGTCTGACGGCTTGATGTATCAGAAGGCCTAGATGATAAGTTTTGTAATTTATTGAAAAAGTCTAAAACAGCTGTAGACAAACCAGAGCTAGAGTCAGTCAATAAGTTATTAATTGGCTGCATTTCAGCACTTTGTGTCGCCAAATTACTGCTTGTTGTTCTGGCGGTATTCGCCTGCGCTGCTAAAAATTCACTATAAATACGATGAATACCTGTAACGTTTGTACCTTGACCAACCGATGTCAATCCATACTGAACTGATGGACTAGGTTGTTGCTCCACAACCTGTCTTGAGTATCCAGGGGTAGAAACGTTGGCGATATTTTGACCAGTCGTGTTAATACCTGCCTGTGCGGCATGTAATCCACTTTGTGCGATCGATAAAATATCAGCCATTTACACCTTTCAGTACTACGTATACTTACAACGACATATTTATAGAAAACATGAGACTTTTATAAATATTGATTTTTTTAAAATCTTCTTTAGTTTGTTACTTAGGTCTTAAAGTTAGTTTTGATGATGTTGCTTAACTTTTCTGCATAGGCCGTGTCAGTTGCATACCCAGCCTTTTTTAAACCTTGAACAAACCCTAATAAAGTTTGACCGTTCTCAATCAAATTTTTATATCTTGGACTTGTTGATACTAAATTGGCATAGTCAGAAAAAGCCTCAGCATATGAGTCATAAGACTTGAATGTGGCCATGACTTTTTCAGGTTTACCGTTGATATATTCTGTGGTCAATATTTCAGCGGTTTTACCTTTCCAACTTGAATTAGCTTTAATTCCAAAAATGTTATGACTGGTAGACCCATCTGCATTCAATATTTGTCGCTTACCCCAACCACTTTCTAAAGCAGCCTGGCCCAAGATGAACTGGGGAGGTAATCCAGTTTTCTGACTGGCTTCTTTAGCTTGAGAAAGTAATGGCTCAATAAATTCTTTGACTTTTCCAGTTACGCTAGATAAATTAAAGCCAGATTGCGAAGGTTTATTCAGTTCAAATGTCTTTGGAACATTCAAGGGCATTGGTTCCGGAGCACCCTTTTCCTTGATTTCTTTTAATTTTGGATCAGCTTGATTAAAGCTAGCAGCATTTTGAAGTTGCTTGATCATCATGTCCGCAAGACCAACGCCTCTTTCAGCCATAACTTGACTCATTTGCTGGTCAAACATACTGGTAAATAGTTTTCTGTCCGTGCTGGTTTGATTTACATCCGTTGGGGTTGCATCACGCATGCTCTTAAGAACCATGTTCAAGAAAAGAGCTTCAAATTGTTTTGCTGCTTTATTTAATGCTTCTGGTGAGTTTTTCTTAGCAGCTGCTTTTAAATTACCCAAACTCTTAGCATCAATCGCAATCGATTGGCTAGTTTGAAAGTCAGCACCCACTGGAGAAGTCATTAGATAATCTCTAACTCTGCATTAAGCGACCCTGAAACCTTGATGGCCTGCAATATTGCTAATAAATCTTGAGGGGTGGCTCCAATAGAATTTAACGCGTTCACAACATCACTCAATAAAGCGGAGTTCGGTAATGAGACGACCAAGCCTGGTTTAGATTCAATGCTTACTTGAGCGTTTGTCACACCCGCTGTCTCCCCACCAGATAATGCACCTGGCTGACTGACTTCGTTTGTGGCAGAAACTACCACTGAGAGATTGCCATGTGAAATTGCACAAGGCTTGAGTGTTACCGCCTGATTCATAACGATTGAACCTGTTCTAGCATTCAACACAACTTTGGCAGCTTGAGGCTTTGCTTGAATTCTGACAGACTCAAGCTCCCCTAAAAAAGAGACTCTTTGGTCATAATCAACTGGAGCTCGAACATTAATCACTCTTGAATTTTTAGCACTTGCTGTGCCATCACCAAATTTCTTATTGACCTCCGCAACGACCAAAGCGGCCACCGAGAAGTCAGAATCTTTCAGTTCGAGAGTTATCACACTACCTTCACCAACCATCATATTGACGGCTCTCTCAACAGTAGCGCCTGCACTGATTCTTCCAGCGCTCAAATGATTGACTGTCGTTGTTGAGCCAGCAGCAGCTGCACCAGCGCCACCGACCAATAAATTTCCTTGGGCCATTGCATAGACTTGACCATCAGCACCTTTTAAGGGGGTCATGAGCAATGTGCCACCTCTTAAACTCTTTGCTGCGCCAACTGATGAAACGGTGATGTCGAGAGTTTGTCCAGGCTGCGCGAAAGATGGCAAGTTTGCAGTTACTACAACACCTGCTACGTTTTTGGCTTGTAAATTTGCTCCTGCCGGAGTGTTGATGCCCATTTGAGTCAACATATTGGTAATACCCTGCACGGTCACTGGGCTTTGGTCACCGGTACCATCAAGACCAACAACAATGCCGTAACCAATCAATTGGTTTTGACGAATCCCTTGAATACTTGCCAACTCTTTGATTCGCTCAGCACTGGCTGAAGGAGAATGAATGATGGTTGCTAAAAATGCCAAGCAAATCGCTAGTCCAAAGAAATATTTTTTAACAAATTCTTTTGGATCTAAGTAAGTTGTCATTTGATGTTGAGCTTGCTGAATAAACATAGGGATTTTTTAAGCGCTTCTAGAAAGGCAAAATGCTATAAAAAAGTCGATTCATCATGCTCGCGATTGCTGACTGATCCACTTGTGAATTTGTTCTGTATTCAATACGAGCATCTGCAACTTGAGTCGATGAAATAACGTTACCTTTAGAGATTAACTGTGGCGATACCACCCCTGAAAATCGGATAAAGTCAGCGCCCCTGTCATAACCAATCTGCTTTTCACCCTGAACAACAAGGTTACCGCTTTCAAGAACATCCACTACGGTCACAGTCAATGATGAATTAAACGCGTTGGTAATATTGCCGGTGTCTGTAGACTCAAGCGTTCTTTCGCCTGCTCCGTTGACGTTGGCATTTTTCATTGCACCAGCAGACAAGCCGCCCAATGCACTTAAACTATTAACCGCAGATCCTTTATTTTCCGACTTTGTGTTGTTTGCTTTATTAGTAGAACTTTTTTCAGCAATCATGATGGTGATGACATCGCCAACTTTACTGGCGCGACGATCTTCGAACATTGATCGATATGATCTTTCGCTATAGATTGCGCCACTCATAGGCAAAGCTCTTTCAGTAGGCATTGGGCGAACGCTTGCTGAAGTTGAAGTAATTGAAGATGGCGTTACACCAGCACAACCTATAAGAGTTGTGGCACATGTGGTGATGAGGATCAAATACTTCATATATTTACCTATTTTTATAACTGAGCTAACTTTTGTAACATTTGGTCAGATGCGGTAACGGCTTTACTATTAATTTCATATGCACGTTGAGCCTGAATCATATTGACCATCTCTTCAACAACGTTAACGTTAGCTGTTTCAATGTAACCCTGAACAACTGTTCCCAAACCATTAGTACCCGGAACGTTGACTGCAGGCGCACCTGAAGCATTGGTTTCAATGTAAATATTCCCGCCTTTTGCTTCCAAACCGGCTGGATTGATAAATGCGGCTAACTGAATAGCACCAACTTGAGTAGGAGCAGCGGCACCAGGCAATGTCACGTTAACAAGTCCATCCACACTCACAGTCAGTGACTGTGCATCTGCTGGAATAGTGATGGCAGGCTGTAAGACGTATCCACTCGCCGTTACTAACTGACCTTGGTTATCCACTTGGAATGATCCAGCGCGTGTGTAACCAGTCGTACCATCCGGCAAAAGAACTTGAAAGAAACCTTGGCCTTCAATCGCCATATCTTTTGCATTACCCGTTGTTTGAAGATTTCCTTGGGTATGCATGCGCTCAGTTGCAACAGCTCGCACACCTGTACCGAATTGCATACCTGATGGTAGCCGTGTGTTCTGAGAAGATACAGCGCCTGGTTGACGAGTATTTTGATAGAGAAGGTCTTCAAATACAGCTCGTGATTTTTTAAAGCCAGTTGTATTAACGTTTGATAGGTTGTTAGTAATAACATCCATCTGCGTTTGCTGTGCCTCTAAACCTGTTTTTGCAATCCATAATGATCGAATCATTTTTTTACCTTTGAAGTTATCTAGTTCAGCTTAAGTTGAAGAGCTGAGATGCCTTAGCAGCATTGTTTTCAGCATTTTTTAATAAATTAATCTGCATTTCATATTGATGACTCAAATGAATCATGCGAACCATTGCATCCACAACGTTCACATTGCTTCCCTCGATGGATGAATCAACCACAGTCACCGTCTGATCAATTGGAGCCGGATTGCCATCTTTTGTTCTGAATAAGCCATCATCCCCTCTAACCAATGTTTCAACAGCAGGATTGACTAACTTAAGTCTGCCGAGCTCGTTATTGATAGCAGGATTTGTTCCAGGAATAATGGTTGAAATAGAACCATCTTTAGCAATATTGATAGTTGAATCTGGTGGAACTGTGATTGGGCCACCCTCGCCCATCAAGTTAAAGCCTCGCTGCGTTTGCAATAATCCAGTACTAGTAGCCATCATCGCACCATTGCGTGTGTAAGCTTCTTTACCTTCTTTATCTATCACAGCAAACCAGCCTGGACCACTGATAGCGATATCTAAATCGCGACCAGTTCTCTGAATCGGACCATATGAATAATCGCTGCTGGTATTTCCAGAAACAACTTGAGTTCTAGTCTTTAGCTCTCCATCACCAACAATCGGAACAGCTTGATAGCTATCAATTTGAGCTCTAAATCCAGCAGTAGAAACGTTGGCCAAGTTATTAGCAACAGTTGCCTGTTGGTCCATGACCTGTTTTGCACCAGTTAACGCTGTGTAGATCAACTTATCCAAAATGATTCCTCATGCTGTAATAATTGATTAACTTACTGACCAATGTTGATAGCAGTTTGTAAAACTTCGTCTTGCTTTTTAATCAATTGAGCAACTGATTGATAGTTACGTTGAGCCGCAATCAATTTGATCATTTCAGCGGTCAAGTCGACGTTTGACTGCTCAACTGAAGATCCTTCGATAGCACCTGTACCATACTGACCAGGAGCACCAGCATCTTCAACACCAGATGCCAAGGTTGATAAGAATTGATTGTCACGAGCAACTTCTAGACCGTTAGGATTTTTAAAGTTGGCCAACATAACTTGAGCTTGAACTTGCTGCTGACCGTTACCATATCTAGCCAAAATTTTTCCGTCACGCTCAACGGAAATACCTAAAAGTGCGCCTGGAGGATATCCGCCGGTTTGAGTTGAAGACGCTGTAAAGTCACCAGCATATTTTGTGATATTTGAAAAATCAAACGGTAATGCAGTCATCAAAGTACCAGTGCCAGCGGGTACGTTAAATGTTAACTGACCCATCGCTGCATTCCATGCGTATGTTGGTTGAGTTCCTAGCGCAAGGTTAGTAGTGGTATCTAAAACTGGGCTCTCAGAATGAGTAAGATTCTTATTCAATGTTCCATCTGCATTAAACATCAGACTTAATTGAGCAATTTGTTCAGAATCACTATAAATATAGGCTTCCCAGTGTGCTGGTGCAGTCACTGTTCCGCCAGTTAAAGCAGCAGTTGTTGCATTTGTAATTGGAACGGTCGTACTTCCACGAACATAATTATCGGCAATAAATGTGTTATCAGGGATGCCTGTTCCTGTGATTCTTTGTCCAGGCATAAATCCCGTTCCACTAGCAACTGTTAAGCTTGTTGCTCCTGAGATTGCGGTAGCAGTTGTGACCTTATCTTCTTCATAGCGGTAGTAACTCTGAATGACCTTTGCAATACCTAATTGATCATAAACAATGCTCGATGTTGTGTTGTTAAATGAGCTCGTATTGGTTGGGTTGAATGTGATAGCGGCTGAGATTTGAGTCTCTTCAGCAGGTAAGTTCATATCAATCGTTGCCAATGTAGATGGTTCAGGAGGATTTTTTGCTGTATCAATTTGCAAAACACCCTGAGCATTGGTTGTCGCGTCTGGGAAACCTATCAATTTATCGCCGTTAGCGTTAATGATGAATCCCTCTTTATCCATCTGGAAAGATCCATCTCTTGTATATGTGAATGATCCATCAATTTTTTCAACTTTGAAAAAACCAGCGCCATTAATAGCCATGCTTAATGGGCTCACAGATGCAACAATTGAACCCTGAGACATATTAATCTTCGCACCCTTGATCTGAGCACCTTGAGAGCTTCGCACAGCTCCAGCCAAAGCTGACTCAAAATCAGACGACTTGTAGCCGCTCACACCTGAATTGGTGATGTTATTACCAACCACTTCAAGATTTAAAGAGGCTGTATTTAGTAATGTTGGGTTCAATTGAAACATGTTTGATTCTCCAGAAAAATAGGTACTTAACGAACACCACGAATAGTGCTCATTGCAATATTTGTGCCGTTATTTAATGAAAGTTGTGGGCCAGCGGAAGTCAATTCCACGCCGCTGACAGTGGCTTGAGTTAATGGTGTTACTGCAACAGTTTGATTAAGTTTTTTCGCATTAACTTGGAAGGTATATTGGCCATTTGGAGCAGTACCGCCCTCATTCGTTGAGCCATCCCATGTAAAGCTTTTAATACCAGCAGCATTAGTGCCTAAATCCGCAGTTTTAATGATTCGGCCACTTGAATTGATCACATCAACAACAACGCTCTCAGCTGCACCCTCTAATCTCATTGATAAGTTGGCAGAGCCATTTAATAAGCTGATTGAATTGCCGTCCGCAAGAATAGTCTTACCAATCAAAGAAGCTGATTGCATTGATTGCGTTGCCATCAAACTAGCTTGTAGGCTGCTGACTGTCGCGTTCAATTGATTGATACCCTCTACCGTGTTCAGTTGAGCAATTTGACTGGTCATCTGAGCGTTATCCATTGGGTTCATTGGATCTTGATATTTCATTTGGGTGACCAACAACTTCATGAAATCATCTTTGGTTGATTTCACGCTTGATGCCGTCCCAGCTGATACGCCTGCCGCTGAGCTATTGTTAATAGGTGTGATTGCCATATGAATCCTTATTGGCCAATGGTGAGTGTTTTTAATGTCATGGATTTAGCTGCATTCATAACATCAACGTTGTTTTGATAGGATCTTGATGCTGAAAGCATGTTCACCATTTCTTCAACCGGATTGACGTTTGGCATTGCAACGTATCCAGCAGGATTAGCTTGTGGGTGGCTTGGCATATACATCAGTTTTGGTTCTGCTGTATCTTCAATAACCTTCTCAACCTTGACACCAACACCTTGACCATCTTTTATTGGAGCCGCAGAAAATTCAACTTGCAATGCTTTATAGGGCTTGCCATCAGGACCGGTTGCACTGTCCGCATTTGCTAAGTTACTCGCAACAGTGTTCAAGCGAAGAGCTTGTGCAGTCATCGCAGAGCCAGCAATATCAAAAACATTGAGTAAAGACATAATGAATTTCCTTAGTTATTTTGGATGACTGATGCAATATTTTTAAAATGATTATTAATCAAGGTAATCGCTGCCTCATACTGCAAAGCATTCTCAGTAAACTGCGCTCTCTCAACATCCATCTCAACGGTGTTACCGTCAAGACTATTTTGTTTACTGGCTCTTTCTTTAATCTCTGCAGTGCCTATTGTTCCCGTATTTGGTAGATGATTTGAGCTTGTGAGCTTCAATTCGGCAGGATTTGCTTGTTGAAGCGCAGCCTGCATGGCGCTATTAAAATCTATATCGACCGCCTTATAATTGGGCGTATCAGCATTAGCAATATTTGACGCAAGCAATTGCTGTCTCTGAGCTCTGAGGCTTAAAACCTGCTCATAGAAGTTAATTGGGCTCAATTGCATATCAGACATAACTGTTAATTGCTCCAAGTTGATCGACCGCCTCTTACGGCAGAAATTTATATAACTTGAATCATATTTAGATTTTTTGCCAGCAAAAGCTCGAAGAGAGATGAGTTTTCTGTTTACCTTAGGTAATCGTTGGCAACCACTTCTAATTTATTTACCCTAAAATATTCCAGTGGATAAAAAATCTTTGATGGTTCATTTTCTCTGGGTTTTCCTTGTGTTTTCAGGAATGCCTATGCTCAGCTTTGCTCAAAACCAGAATGTTGATGCACTTATGAGCAAGGTTACATCTCATTTACAACAAAAATTTGGTGGTCCAAACAATTCATCAATCAAGGTCTTCCCCCCTGAATCTGAACTAAATTTATCTCCTTGCAATAAATTAGATATTTCAGTTCCTGGTGGCCCTTCATCCATCAACGGAAATATTCGAGTTGGGGTGAAATGCCTTCAAACCAATGGATGGACGATATTTTTATCCGCAAATGTCCAGCAGAAAAAAACTTATTTTCTTGCTAAGCGCCAAATCCCATATGGAGAAATCCTTAAAGCAGATGATCTTGTTGGTGCCCAAGACTTTCCGGACAATATTCCAATGGACGCAGTTTTTGATTTGCGGCAAGCTGTTGGACGAGGTGTCGTTGAAATTGTTGGAGAAAACACCCCTATTTTGACTCGGCACTTTTCCAACCAATCAGTGATTTCCAATGGTCAAGCTGTAAAAGTGCTTGTTCAAGGAAGCGGTTTCAAAATAATGAGTGATGGAAAAGCCCTCGGAAATGCCAGCGTTGGGCAGTTTGTGAAAATTAAACTGAATTCTGGACAAGTTGTTACCGCAATTGCCAAAACTCAAGGGTTTGCTGAAATAGTGAAATAAATGAAAATGTCTTCGTTTTATTGATAAAAATAGCTCAATCTTTAGCTAAACAAGTCGTTAATAACTCAAGACATAGTTTAAATAGTTGGAGATAAGATGAAAATTAACCAAATTAACACCCAAGTTGTTGATTCTAAATTAGTTTCTTCTGAAAAGAAGAAGGCTGATTCTGTAAGCTCATCTCCTGTAAATTCAACACCAATTGGGCCAGAGGCCAGCGTTAATATTTCATCCAATGCCAAAAAAGTGAGCAATATCAATGGTGCAGATGCGGTATTTGACACAACAAAAGTTTCTGAAATTAAAGCCGCAATTTCTAATGGGCAATTCAAGGTAAATGCTGAATTAGTAGCAGATGGCTTAATCTCAACTGTGAAAGACTTGATTCAGACCCAATCTTACAAAGCTTAAGCTTTTTATGAATGATCCAATATCTGTCATATTAGATCATTTAAAAGTTGAGTTAGAGCTCTCTGAAAAGCTCTTCTTAATTCTTCAAAAAGAAGAAAAATCATTAATAAACAATGATTTAACTCAATTAGAGAATATTTCAACTGAGAAATCTCAGTTAATAAGCGAATGCTTACTAACCAGGGATATTCGTTGGAAAAAACTATCTTCAGCTGATATTGATTTGAAAGAAGCTGAGTTTGAGAAGTGGGTACTCTCCCAAAAAAATGAGCTTTTACATAATATTTGGTCGAAACTTAATCAGGTATTGACTGATTCTCAGCAAATAAATCGCACAAACGGCCTGATTATTCACCAATTGAGCTCAAAAAATCAGCGTGCAATCGCAATATTACTAGGTCAAAGTGAATCAGATGGGCTGTATGGATCATCTGGACAAAGTCTAAATTCATCGAACTTCAACAAAATCACGGGTTATTGATTTAAAAATTGATGCAGTAAGATTTTATCGTAGGAAAATGTAGGAAAACTGAACTTTAATTTGTAAGTGTGTTAGCCTATAAGCTAATAAATTTATCTGTTCGATAAATTACATAATAAATAAATAGCCAAAAATGAATAGAAAAGCTGTAATTATCGATGATCACGTGATCATCAGACAAAGCTTAAAAGCTCTGATCAATACAATTCCTGATCTCGAAGCTATGGCTGAAGGGTCGAATCCGGCTGGCATATTAGAGATTTGTGAAAAGAATCCGCCGGATATTTTGCTGATGGACATTTCATTTCCAGAGCATAACGGCATTGATTTCATTAAGAATATTAAAAAATATTACCCAAAGATCTCTATTTTAGTTGTTTCAACACATCCTGAACAACTTTATGCACTCAAAGCAATCAAAGCAGGCGCATCAGGGTATATCAATAAATCTCAACCACTTGAAGATTACTTGACCGCTGTCGAAATGGTTTTAGACGGTAAAAACTACATTAATTCAGCAGTTTCCCAGTTGATGTCACAAAGTTATCAAGATGGCGGCAGTAAAGACGGGATCAATAATTTATCTACAAGAGAATTGCAGACACTTCAGCTCTTAGCATCAAGCTTAACCGTGACCAAGATTGCTGAAAAACTGAACTTATCCGTTAAAACCGTCAGCATGTACAGAAGCCGTCTTTTGGCAAAATTAAACCTCCAAAATAACTCTGAATTAATCTTATTTGCCATTAAAAATAAGATCGTTGATTAAGCTTAAATAGCAACATTTGGGCATGCCTCAAATAGCGGTCAATAAACAAAGCTTTTCACATCATTCCATACGCTAAGTTCCTGAATAATATCAACATAGTCTGAGTTGAAGAATATTTGAGTGAACTCAGCTAGGAGAAGATTTTGGCTGAAGAAAGTGATTTAGAAAAAACCGAGTCGGCATCCCCCCGACGATTAGAAAAAGCACGCGAGTCTGGCGACGTTCCTCGCTCGACAGAATTTTCAACATTCTTCATTTTGCTAGCAGGCACTATCTCCATCTGGTTAATTGGTGGCAGCCTAGTAAAAAATCTTCAAACTGGCATGAGCCAAACCTTAAGTTTTGCCAGTATCAAAGAATTAAATTCAGCAGAATTATTTTTAAGTTACCAAAGCTTTTTATTTGAGCTAGGTATCGTTTTCCTTCCACTACTAGGAATAATTTTCCTGGCTGCAGTCGGTGCACCTTTGTTAATTGGTGGCTGGACATTCTCGGCAGAGAAACTAATTCCAAACTTTGAAAAACTCAATCCCATTCAAGGAATCAGTAATATTTTTTCAATCAACTCTTTGGTTGAATTACTAAAAGCAATTTTAAAAACGGCCTTTATTGGATTTGCTTCTTGGTTGCTGGTTAATTCGCAGCTTGATAGCATTCATTCTTTACTAACAAAAAGTATTCAAGAAAGTAGCTCGCAACAGGGATACATTATTTTATGGTGCCTGACGTTCATGGTGGTTTCACTATCTGTCATCAGCATGATCGATGTTCCATATCAAATTTATAGATACACAGACAAATTGAAAATGTCTCGGCAAGAGCTGAGAGATGAATCAAAGGAAACTGAAGGTAACCCAGAAATAAAAGCAAAAATAAGAGCGCAACAAAGAGAGATGTCACGTCGCAGAATGATGTCTAAAGTACCAAGCGCCGATGTCGTCATTACCAACCCGACACACTATTCAGTTGCTTTGCAATACCCAGAAAATTCAAACAAAGCCCCCATCATTTTGGCAAAGGGTCAAGGTGAGGTTGCTTTGAAGATTCGTGAATTGGCAAAACAAAATAATATTGAAATTGTGGAAGTGCCTCCATTAGCTCGTGCGCTCTACAAGCATGCTGAGCTGGACCAAGAAATACCTAGCGCTTTATTCACTGCAGTTGCACAAGTACTTGCCTATGTTTTTCAGCTTCGCATTTATCAAAAACAAGGCGGCATACAACCGCAAAAACCAAGTCAAATTGCCATACCAGCAGGCCTAGATATTTTAGAAGCGCCTTCCAGTCCTGATCTTAATAAAAAAACTAGAGTGATGAGCCCTGCATGAACTTCAGTGAATTACTCAAAAACATAAAAGGCAAGAGCCTAGCCGCCCCAATCATTGTTGTTCTGATTTTGGGTATGATGGTTTTACCAGTACCACCATTCATTTTGGATGTACTTTTCACTTTTAATATTGCCCTATCAATCATTGTTTTATTGACAGCTCTCTATACGGTTAGACCACTTGACTTCATGGTGTTCCCAACGGTGTTGTTGGTTACAACAATTTTGAGACTAGCACTAAACGTTGCTTCAACACGAGTCGTATTGAGTGATGGTCATACCGGACCAGGAGCCGCGGGAAAGGTCATTGAATCTTTTGGTAACTTTTTGATTGCTGGTGATTATTTAGTTGGAGCCATTGTTTTTATCATTTTGACCATCATCAACTTTGTGGTCATCACAAAAGGTGCTGGTCGTATTGCTGAAGTTGGCGCTAGATTTGCATTAGATGCTATGCCAGGTAAGCAAATGGCGATTGATGCTGATTTAAATGCCGGCATGATTGGCGAAGCAGAGGCCAGAAAGAGAAGAACTGAAGTTGGTCAAGAGGCTGAATTCTATGGCGCCATGGACGGTGCCAGCAAGTATGTGCGAGGCGATGCAGTAGCGGGCATCATCATCACAGTCATTAACATCATTGGTGGCGTTGCCATTGGAATGCTTCAACATAACTTGGGATTCTCAAAAGCAATCGATACATATCTTTTACTTGCCATTGGTGATGGATTGGTGGCTCAAATACCTTCTTTGATTATTTCTCTAGCAGCTGGTGCTGTGGTTTCAAGAGTTGCTAGTGATCAAGATATTGGAAGTCAGTTATCTAATCAAGTGTTTATGAGGCCAGAAGTTCTTTACATCACCGCCATCATTATTGGAAGCTTAGGACTCATTCCTGGAATGCCAAACCTAGCATTCTTATTATTCTCCGGAATCATTGCTGGTCTAGGCTACAACCTTTCAAGAAAAGCAAAATTGGCCGAGGCACAATCTAATGAAGTGGTCATTGCTCCTCCTATTGAAATGGAAGAGGCAAGTTGGAAAGATGTATCACCCTTGCATGTTTTGGGCTTAGAAGTTGGTTATCGCCTCATTAACCTGGTTGATAAAAATCAAAATGGGGAATTATTAAGACGCATCAAGGGCATACGTAAAAAGTTTGCGCAGGAAATAGGTTTTCTTCCACCCACTGTCCATATCAGAGATAACCTTGAACTTCGTCCAAATGCATACAGAATCACACTCAAAGGTGTTGAGGTCGGTTTTGGTGAATCAAATGCGAATCAATTCATGGCCATCAATCCAGGCATGGTCACAGGCACTTTACCGGGAACTCCAACAAAAGATCCAGCATTTGGACTTGATGCCACATGGATTGATGCCAATCTTCAAGAACACGCTCAATCACTAGGTTATACAGTGGTTGATGCTGGAACAGTTATTGCAACACACCTTAACCACATCATGTCTTCCCATGCTGCAGAGTTACTTGGTCGTCAAGAAGTACAAACTTTGGTAGAACATATCGGAAAAGAATCGTCGAAATTTATCGAAGATTTAGTTCCAAAAGTTATTCCTCTAACAACATTACAAAAAGTACTGCAGAACCTCCTTGAAGAAGGTGTTCACATCCGGGATATCTACACAATTATTGAGAGCATTTCAGAAAATATTAGTAAGTCTCAAGATCCAATTTATTTAACATCAGTCGTACGAATCGCCATTGGTAGAGCTATCGTCAATCAAATCTCCCCTGGATCTCAAGAAATTCCAGTCATGACTTTGGATACTCAGCTTGAAAAACTATTATTACAGGCTGTTATCAATAATTCAGATGAGAGCGCTATTGAGCCAGGCTTGGCTGAAACTCTCACTAACGAGACAACTAAGGCAACGAGAATGCAAGAAGACCTTGGGCTCACACCGATACTTTTGGTACCGGGGCCTATGAGAAGCATGCTATCTCAATTTTTAAGACGTAAGTTGCCACAACTGAAAGTTTTATCTCACTCAGAACTACCAAGCACAAGAAATATTAGAGTAACAAATCTCATAGGAGCACTAGGATGAAAGTTCAACGATTCATAGGATCAACTAGTGGGGAAACGCTGGATCATGTCAGAAATGCATTAGGGCCCAATGCAATGATTCTTTCCAATAGAAGTATTGAGGAAGGCATCGAAATACTGGCCTGTAGCGAAAATGACTTTAAAGATGTGGTTCATAGGCATGATCCAGAAATACAGCCAATCAATAAGACCGTCTTTCCTAAGCAACAAGCTCCGATCATTATCAATACCACCTCTGCCCCCACATTTGATATGAGTGACTTCATGGGGGAAATTAGGTCGATAAGAGATTCACTGCAAGCTCAAATTTCCGAGTTATCTTGGGGCAAGCTCCAAGAACAGAATCCCATTAAATCAGAATTACTTAGAGAACTCTTTGGTCTTGGATTTAGCGCCAGTCTCTCTCGATATCTCATAGAAAAATCTCCACTGGAGCTTGATAAATACCAAACACTTGAGTGGATGAAAAACTGCTTAGTGAGAAATATATCCACATTACCAAATGAAGATGAATTTTTAGATCAGGGTGGAGTTTATGCCCTGGTTGGTCCAACAGGTGTTGGCAAGACAACCACCACGGCCAAAATTGCAGCTCGTTATGTGATGCGCCATGGCTCAAGTAATTTAGCACTGATCACAACAGATGGATACAGAATTGGTGCCGAGGAGCAATTACGTATTTATGGAAAGATTCTTGGCGTCATGGTTCACTCAGTCAAGGACGAAGCTGACTTAAATCTTGCTCTGAACCAACTTAAATCAAAACACATGGTTCTTATTGATACCGTTGGCATGAGTCAAAGAGATCAAAAGGTCAGTGAGCAGATTGCCATGCTTTCTGCGACAGATGTAGCTCTCAAACGTTTACTTTGCGTCAACGCAACAACTAACATTGAAACATTGTATGAGGTGGTCAGTGCATACAGTGGTTCAGGACTTAACGGGTGCGTATTAACCAAGATTGATGAAGCAGTAAATCTTGGAAATGCTATAGACGTGATCATTAGGCAAAAACTAAGACTTTACTATCTCAGTACCGGTCAAAGAGTACCTGAAGATATAAGTGCAGTAAATCCGAGCGAACTAATTAATCAGGCTTTTGTGGTGAATAAATTTACCAGTGCAACTCTTTATGAAGAAGTGGAGTTGCCTGCTATAGCATCAACAAGCCAACAGGTACTAACCCAAAAAGAATCTGCTTATGTTAAATCTTAAAGACCAAGCAGAAGGTCTTAGGACTCTACTGGGTAATCGAGGCAATAAGAGCTTTATAGTTCTTTCAGCACTTAATCCTATTGATAGAAATTCAATTTTATTGAATATAAGCGCTGCTATTCTTAATAGCGGTGAGTCGGTGAACTTAATTGATGCCAACAGGAATTCAGATGGCATTAGCTCAATCTTAAAAAATAAGCCAATAAACTCACAAACTAAAATAAATAATTATCTGTCTTTAACAACTCCATCAATTAATGGTAGTGCTAATAGGATTGGGATTACTAAAGTTTTTAGAACTTCAGAAGTTTCAGAAAACCAAATCAGGCCCTTAAATGAAATACTGAGCTTGATTGAAGAAAACACTGAGAAATCCACAATTTCATTCATTGATATTGATATAAATGATGAAATTACAGAACACCTAGAGGAAATAACTGGTGGGCAAGTGATTGTTTTAGTAAACAATCAAGAAAATTCAATCAAAAAGGCTTACACACTTCTCAAGAAATTAAGCACGAAGATTTCAGAACTGAAAGTAAACATAGTCGTCACTGGTAACGATAAAGAAGAATCTCAGTTAATTCAAAGAAATATTTCAATCACGGCGAGTAATCATTTGTCGATATCCATAGTCCCATTGGGCAATATCATCCACGATGATGACCTGGCAAAAGCGAGCAAAATTGGTAAATCAATATTTGAGACTTTTCCGGATTCACCGTCAGTTGATATCTTTAAGGAAATAGCCAGCAACATACTCAAAGAACCAACCGTAGCAAGAAAATCTTATGTATCAGCCCCCGAGAACCATCAACGCGTAGAGGTTCAGTGATGTACGACTCAAAGGGGCGCACAATCAAAGAAGAGGTATTGACCAAACACACCCCAATGGTCAAAAAATTAGCTCATCAACTGAAAGCTAAGCTACCCCCTAATATCGAAGTAGATGATCTAATACAAGCGGGGATGATTGGTTTACTGGATGCTTTATCTAAATACGAGGAAACAGTTCAAGCTCAGTTTGAAACCTATGCCGTTCAAAGAATCCGTGGGGCAATGCTAGATCAATTGAGGGAAAATGATTGGATGCCACGCGGAACGCGTAAAAACATGAAAAAAATTGAGTTGGTACTCAATGAATTACAACAAGAGTATTCTAGACATCCAACTGAGATTGAAACTGCTAAAAAGCTGAAGGTATCACTTAAAGAGTATCAAAAGATGCTTTCTGAGGGCGCAGGCCACCAGTTAGTCTACTTTGACGATTTTAATGGGGGTGGTGGAGAAGATAGCGATCATTTTCTGGATAGATTTTATTCTGATACCTCCAGCGATCCATTACAAGCTCTTATAAATCATGGATTTCGTGCAGCAGTTATCAAAGCGATTGAAAATCTTCCAGAGAGAGAAAAGTTATTAATGGGTCTCTATTACGAGCAAGAATTGAACTTGAAAGAAATTGGTGTCGTTTTAGAAATTTCAGAATCAAGAGTCTCTCAAATTCATAGCCAAGCAATAGCTCGCATGCGTGGTGTTTTAAGAAATCAGAAATGGACAGGCTTATCAAGCAATACGTAGTTAACCATTCTATCTAAGCCTATAAATGATGCAAACCAAAAAACCCAATTTATCACCCACAAAAGATCCTGGTGAATTATGGGATGCAGATCGAGTGATGAGTTGTTGCTTATTACTATCTAAAAGCTCATATCACAAGATAGTTGTAGATTTTTTTGAGAAGAATCATCGGGTTGATTTTTTAGTTAAAGCCCTAGAGAACGAAAAATCATCTGCCATCCTTCAAGAATGTCACTCCCTTAAAGGGGCATCATCAATGATTGGGCTGATTGGATTCAATGATCTCATTGAATTAATAGAACAATCCGTTAGCAAGCAAGATTTTATTAATAAACAAGAGATGATTGAATGTCTCAAGAATATACTCAATAGAAGCAAAGACACATTTTATAAAGATAACCAGAGTAAAGAGTAAAAAATGCCTTTCGATAAAAATTTAACAGAAACCACAAAGAAAATTAAGCGAGAAGTTTTATTCAAAAATAAATTTCACTTATTAACAATTTTTATTATTTTTTTAATTTTTTCTTTTGTTATATTTCGTGCAATTAAATTACTTGAAAACAAAGAGCAAGATGTATTTAATTTACAAACTCTTGAATATAGCTATCAATGGGAAAAATTTGATGAGGCCATCCGCTCACAGGTAAAAAGTTATGATCAATTGAATTTAAACATTAAGAAAGAAGTTGAGATTCAATTAACTAAAGAGAGTGGCATTCTTAAAAAAGTGTCCCTTCAAAAAGTTTATGAGAAGTTTCCAGAGTTAAATAATATTGATATTGAATTATTTTTACTTGACCCTCAAGGAGTTCCGGCGGAACATCCAGAAAATCCTTCCTATGCCAGCAAAGCTGGAATTGATAAAGTTACTCTTGAAAACTTTAAATTAAATAAAAATAAAGCAAGCTCTTATGTTTACACAAACAAAGAATCTAAGAAAATTGTCTTTTTACGTGAAATTGAATTAAATAACAGGAGTGGTTTGGGATTCCTATTAATGGAAATAAACCCTAAAATTCTTTTAAACCTTAGCGAAGATTTTAACCATTCTTTTTTGATAAATACCCTCATATTTGATGAAGCAAACAAAACAATATTTGATAGCAGGCTAGATAAAAACTTTACCAAAGGAGATGTGAAGTTTACAGATCTCACAACGTTAGTAAATTATAAAAAAAATGGGGATCTTCTTTTCACCTCGACACCATTTGACATGGCGCCTTTTTCATGGGCAGTTTATATTAGCAAGGAGAATCTTCTTTCAAGTTGGTTAATTGAGAAAAGCTATAGGCTTAAAGTTCTTACTGCTGCGATATTTACGATGATTGCAGCGGTCTTATCATTAATCTACTTTGTTAATAGATTAATGAGGGCTGAAGTAATTAATCGACTAAAAACGATTGAGTTACAAGATAATCTTTCCGAGAAAGGGCATGTCATTACATTGCTTTCTCATGAAATAAGAACCCCACTCAATGTTATTTTTGGACTTAGCCAACTCTCTAATGATTCATCAATCACAAAAGAAGAGCTTGTCAAAAATAATGATTCAATTAAATCTGCCACAATTTATCTTACAAAATTAGTTAATGAAATTCTGAAATTTAATAAACTATCAGAATCAGGATTTATACTGCATGAGAATTTTTATAGCATTGATTTTTTATTTGAAAATCTTAAATTCTTATTTAAAAATAGATCTAAAAATGACGTTCGAATTTTTTTCATTAATGAGATTTCGCCAGATATAAAAGTTAAGTGTGACGAGTTTCAACTACAACAAGTTTTAATCAATTTGATTGAAAACAGTTTTAAATTTACTAGCCATGGGTCTATTGAAATTGCGGCTGAAGAAATTTCCAGAGACGACGATTCCATAGTCATTAGATTTTCAGTATCTGATACAGGAATTGGAATTAAAAAAGATGAACAAAATTTAATTTTTGAGCCTTTCACTCAAGCTAATTCATCAATCTTAAGAAACTATGGTGGAACTGGTCTAGGCTTATCGATTTCTAAAAGAATTGTTGAGCGCCACGGTAGCAAATTAGAATTACGATCTGAAGAAGGGGCTGGATCGTGCTTTTACTTTAATATTGATTTTTCTTATGTGATTGAAGAGTCTTCCCAAATTAATTCTTCACCAAAATTAACTCCTTTATCCAGCAAGCAGTCCCCAGCAAAAATAGATTTTGAAAGCTTGCATATGAATGGGCGAGTTTTACTTGTCGATGATCACGCAACAACTCTTGAATTGATGGAGAAATTCTTACAAAAAATAGGTCTGCGTGTTACAACTGCATCAGATGGCGAGGCTGCAATCAAGGAAATAACTAGAAACAAGCGTTTTGACATGATCATCATGGATGTTCAAATGCCTGGCTTATCAGGTATTGAAACAACCAAGATTATCAGGCTCTATGAAGATGAAAATCAAATTCAGCGCGTACCAATTATTTCTTTATCAGCAAATTCTTCTGATAAAAATATTGAAGATTGTATTTTGGCGGGTATGGATGACTTTATTGAAAAACCAACCGATTTCAATAAGGTCCACCAAGTTATTAATACTTGGATAAGAAGTTAATCTAACAATAAATTTCATGCTAATTTATGTCAAATCCATCATTTGATACTCTGCCAGAAATTGAAGCTGAATTTATCAAGTCCAGGAGAGAGAGTCTTAATATCTCTCGCTCTGAACTTGCAAAAAAACTGTGTATTACTGAGGCTCAACTTGAACAAATTGAAAATGGTCAAAAAGATAAGTTTTATAGTTACCACCATAAAAATCAAGTAGCACGCAAGGTTGCGGCCGAATTAGGCATCCATGAGAATGATCTTTTCAAAAGAAAATTCAGCATTGGTTTCTCCATTGAGGATAAGAATTACTCTATCCTCATTGATAAGAACAAAGAACAAGATAAAGGTGAGGCTTTAATCAATGACATTTTAAGTAGAAATCTTAATGTGAATCTTGTTGTTAGCCATCACAGTCTTGTTGAGACTCCACAAACCCTTGATGATTTACCAAAAATTAAGCCTGACTTTGACAACAGATTAGCTTTCTTTATTCTTGCATCTGTCTTGTGTATTGGAGTCTACATTTTTTACTTAGTTTCTGGAGGTCATTCATTTTTCTCCAAACCTCAAGAAGGACCTAAAGAGGTTCGGGTAAATCTATCTCAGATTGCCAAAGAAGACTTTCAGAGAATTGCTCCTTTAATCGCTGAGACTTGTCCGTATGCAAATGACTTGCAATTGAGCTTTCATGTTCTTACCGTAGTTAAGGAATCATCGGTGATTGAGCTAAGCAACTCCACTCCATCAAAAGTTTGTTTGGTTTTTTCAGACTACACAGTCAAGAATATTGAAGTTTCTTTGAATTCAATAAATCTTGACGTTAATTCGAGATTTCTGTTTCTTATAGCTGAAAAGCCAGAGACACTTGTAATTAATCTAGATGGCGTTGATTTAGATATTTCCGATAAGAGCTCATATATAAAACTACTCAATATGTTTTAGACTTCCGCCTATTTTTAACCGATGATGAGTAATTCTATTTCAGTGATTAATTCAGAATTAGGTGGTACTTTTTTACCAAGGCCTTCTCCACCATAGGCCAAGTGCGGCGGAACTATGACCTCTCTGATCCCTCCAACCTTCATTCCTCTCACTGCTTCATCCCAACCCTGAATAACCAACTTATCCCCAATTGTGAACCAAAAAGGGTCTGAACGAGAGGTCTCACCAATTTTCAAGGGATTTTTACCATAACCTGTTATCCAGCAGGTGTAATGAATTGCGACTGATTTACCGACAGTCGCATCTGATCCTGTTCCGATTTTTTTATCCTCGTAGCGAAGACCGCTATCAGTTTGTATCATTTGATTTGTTTTAAGTTTCAGTTAAATAATATTACACCAAATTTAAGCATTTTATTAAGCTGTGCATTGAGCCCAAAAGAAAAACCCCCATCATTGCTGATGAGGGTTTGTTACGACTGGTGGGCCCTCGCGGACTTGAACCGCGGACCAAAGGATTATGCTTACTACTACAGTTTTCACTGCCTGTTTCCAGTTTGTAGTCTGGACTGTCTCTTGTCTTTACGACCTACCCGTACAGTCTCTACACCTTCAAAGTATTTCTACTAAGCTTGGCTCGGCGTTGGCATATCTTACGACTTAGCTTTCACCGAATTTGACACCATCCCTTATGCAGTTTCCACGCATAAGGCACAACTTATCGCTATGAGTCCTCTGCTCTAACCAACTGAGCTATGGGCCCTAAAACTGTTTTTAGGTACTACTTTTACTGCTAAAACTGCTATTTACTACACACCTCTAAAAACCGCTTGGTGTGTAGTTGATGTGTAGTGAATTTAAACCACCATTTTCACCACTAACCTCTTGAAATCGAAGAGCCTTTTACTACAAGGCTCTCC
>JALQYK010000116.1 GCA_023254115.1 Polynucleobacter sp. | reverse complement strand
GGATAGTCGATATAACCCTCTGGACCTGGTGCATAGAAGGTATCTGGGTTGGGCACGTTGAGTGGCGCATTCTGCTTTAAACGTTCGACCAAGTCAGGATTAGCAATATAAAGTCTTCCGAAAGCTACTGCATCAGCTTTACCTGATTCAACTGAATCAATAGCCATTTCTCGATCGTAACCATTGTTAGCAATATAGGATCCTTTGAAGTTGGCTCTTGCCCACGCATAGTCAAAGCCAGGTACATCACGTGGTCCGCCAGTGGAGCCTTCAATCATGTGAATGAAGGCAATGCCACGTTTACTGAGTTCCTCAATTAAATAGCCGAATACAGATTGTGGATTGCTGTCGCTTAAATCATTGCGTGGAGTAACAGGTGATAAACGAATACCTACCCGTCCTGCACCAATTTCTTTTGCTACAGCATCGACAACTTCTAAGGCGAATTTGCAACGATTCTCAATAGAACCACCATAAGCATCAGTACGCTGGTTGGCGCCATCTCTAATGAACTGATCAATCAAATAACCATTGGCGCCATGAATCTCTACGCCGTCAAATCCAGCGCGTATGGCATTGGCAGCACCTTGTCTGAATTCATTAACAATTTTTTTGATTTCATCAATGGTTAATTCATGAGGTACGGGTAAATCTTCTTTACCCTTGGGCGTGTATGCAGTCACATCCTTTGGTTTGATGGCAGAGGGTGCTACGGGTTCTGCGCCACCAATCAAATTAGGGTGGGTAATTCTGCCAACGTGCCAAATTTGGGCAACAATCTTTGAACCTGCTTCGTGCACAGCTTTAGTAATGGGTTTCCAGCCGTCTACTTGAGCATCTGAGTAAATACCTGGGGTTGCATGGTAGCCTTTACCAATCGGTGATACTTGAGTGCCTTCGCTGATAATTAAGCCAGCATTGCTACGCTGACGATAATATTCAATATTCATGGCGCTGCCGGGAACGTCGCCTTTTTCGGCATCTGCTCTACAGCGAGTCAGGGGTGCCATCACGATGCGATTGGCAATATCAATCACGCCAATACGCGTTGGTTGAAATAATTTATATTGATTGCTTGTCATATTCTTTAAAGCTTAATAATTAGTTATGCATTCTTTTTATTGAGTTTAGCTGAGTATAAAATTATTTGAATTGATGTCCTGTTGGTAAGGTAATAAAGTGATAAATATGAGACTAAATCAATTATTTAATTGCCTTGTTGTTATAAGTTTTTTATCAACCATGGTGGGTTGTGCAACATTGACGCCTGAAAAAATTGCCAAAAGAGTCGACACCATGAATGATTTTGATTTATGCCTTGCTTCATCTGCTGAAATGGACAAGTTCACTTTTGTGCTTCCTGATGAAATCGTTCAGGCTGCTAAAGAACGAATTGCTTCTAAAAAAATTGATTGCACCAGCAAGCAAGAGGAAATTGTTAGATTCTTAGTAAAGTCCCTGCGTGATCAAGAAAGGCGTAATGAGCAATTTAGGACTCATTTTGGCTTTGGCGTCATGAGATTTTGGTAAATGATTCCTATCGGCATAACAAAATAAGCCAGTACATAACTGGCTTATTTAATTTGCTGGCTATAGGCTTATAAGATTTCTAATCTTTTAAAACTTATATCTAGCACCAACCATCACGCTTCTTGATGGGCCGGCATAAATACCTTGCCTCAAGCTGGCGATATAGCTCTTGTCGGTCAGGTTATTGATGGTGCCATAGATTGATAACTGTTTATCAACACTGTAGCTCGTGTGTAGGTCTAGTAATGTGTATGAATCTAATTTACCTGTCCAAAATCCACTAGAAGTTGTGCCTGCAGCAATTGCTGTTGTATTTGCAACGTCTGTAAATTGTGACCCTACATATGCTGTGACCAATGCCGCCTTAAATTTCTCATATTTGTAGCCTAGCGTGATATTTCCAGTCAATTCAGGGGTGTATGTAATTCGATTGCCATCAATTGCAGCGGTGCCTCGTGTACCTCTAAACTTTGCTACTGGAATGTATGTGATCGCTCCATCCAGACTAAAGCCATTTTTGAAAGCATAACCAACTGCCATTTCAAAACCTTGGTGAATGGTACTTCCTGCAGTGGTTGGTGTGCCATTCTGACTATTACTTGTCACGTTTTGATTTTTAAAGTCTATTAAGAATGCAGTTATTTCATAACGAAGTCCTGACTCCATACCGCGTACACCCACCTCATAGTTAGTTGATACTTGAGCAGGTAAGTCCGCTAGAGTGTTGTCATCCAAAGATAGGTCTGAAATATTTGAGGGTGCAGCAAAGCCTTTATATACACTCCCGTACACTTGTGTTGTTGGGCTGATTTGATAGATGCTGCCTAAGCCAGGTACAAGCACAGTATCTTTCGTGACGCCGGTTTTTGTACCTGTTCGTTTAAGTTCATAGTTTTCAACTCGTACGCCAGGTATCAGAGCAAATTTATCACTAATGTAAAACTTGTTCTCGGCAAATAGGGCGTAGTTGTTTCCCTGGTAACCAACTGTGCTGCCATCTTGAGTAAACTTCTCATCAGCAAGTCGAATGCCTAGCTCAAGCTCATTTTTGATACCAAAGTTATTGTGGTTAATTTTTAAACGAGATTCAAAGCCTCTTCGTTCGAAGTCTCGATCATTTTTACCCAAAGTATCATTAAAGACCCAGCCTGTGGTGGAATTGAGAGCTAAGTTAGATGTGACGCCATAACGATGGTAGTCGCGATTCATTTTTGTGTAGTACATCAAACTACTTAGTTTGATATCTGGGTCAATATTCCACTCATGATTTAAGTCAATTGAATTTCTTTGTGTATAAAAGTAATCATTGGGTGCGGGATTGTCTTTCACTCTATTTTGGAACTGAGCAAGAGATAGTCCTCTGTATGAAATATTGGCTTCATTGTCGTAATGCGTTAACTTAACGCCTAGCCATTGTTTATCTCCAAGAGCCATACCAGCCTTAAGCATTACATCTTCTGTTTTATAGCCTTTATTTTGAAAGCCATCGCTGTCGATAGTGACAATATTGATTCCGCCAATCATATTCCCATCAGTTGTTTTGCCGCCTGCTTCAATCAAACCTTCTTTGTAGCCAAATGAGCCTACTCGCGTTGTTACTGCAAAACCATCCTCTGGTTGCTTAGTTTTAAAGTTGATCACGCCCGCTACGTTATTTGGGCCATATTTCAGAGCAGATGATCCTTTGAGAACTTCAATACTATCCATCCTTTGTATTCTGGGGTTGTAGTAGCGCTGGTTACCAGTAAAGGCTCCTGGGGCAACAGGCACGCCGTCTTCCAATATAACAACATACTTATTGCCGTCTCCTGAACTTAGACCACGCATGCCTATATTCGAAACGACAGAGCTTTCTTCTTCTGGTTTGATAGTTATTCCTGGTACTGTTTTTAGTGCTGCTTCAGTAGAAATTGGTTGTTTTAAGTGCAATTCTTCTTTAGTAACTATCGATACCGCACCAGGTGTTTTTTTGATATCTTCAAGTGAGTTGCCGACTACATCAATGCGGGGTAGTTCAATATCCTTGTTGCCCATGGTGCTTTGTGCATTTGCATGGGTCATGACGGATAGTGTGCTGATAACAGCTAGGACCAATTTATTTTGTTTCATACATCTCTCTTCAATTAAAAAATAAAAACTTTGATTGCGATTTCGTTAGATTTACGCGATCTATATTTTTATCTTAACACAAATGATAACGATTCTCATTTATGTTTGAGCGGAGAGGGTAATTGGGTGGATTGAGTGGATTACCTTATAAAAAATAGGAAATTAGTCGGTGCCAACGTAATTTTGATGAGCTTGGGGCTAATTAGTCTTTTCACTTTTAAGTTTTTTACTCTTAGAAGTTCTCTCATAAAAATCATCAGGTTTAGACTTAACCCATTCAATGAATTTTTGCATTTCGGGTTGATCTTTGATTGCGTCGGCAGTATTTAATTCTTTAGCTAACTTGGTTTCTGAGAATAGGGCATGTATTTGCCTGTGGCAAATACGGTGCAAGTACTGAGTGGTTTTGCCACCCTTAGATTTTGGAACTAAGTGATGGGCATCTTTTTGTGAGTTGGGTATTTTTCGGTCGCAGATAGGGCATACCAGCTCAAGAGTGGGTGAGCTATTGTCAAAATAATCTGTGATGAGCTTCTTGCGTATTTTCCCCAACATGATAAAAATTATCTTAATGTAATTTTTGATTTCTTGAGTCGACCTAGTATCTATATGAGTAATCACCTAGACAACCCATGTTTTGAGTGTGGTCAGTGTTGCCAAAAGCTGCGTGTGTCTTTCTATCACGGTGAGGTTTTGCACGACCAAAGCGGCGAACTAATCGGTGCAGTACCTCCAGACCTGGTTACCCAAATAACCCCGCACATGGTCTGCATGAAAGGGACTGAAACAGGCAAGCAAGGTTGTATCGCTTTGCACCATGATGACCAGCAGGGTTATCGTTGCACCATCTATGAGCAACGCCCTAGTCCCTGCAGGGAGTTCAATACCTTAAATGATGATGGGTCAATCAACCCATTATGTGACAAATTAAGAAAGGCAGTAGGTTTAACTAGTGTTCGAACTAATTAATTAATCTAGATCAACAATGAGTTCTGGATTAACAACGCGAATACGTTCATCAACATAGTAGCCACCATATTCTGTATAGCGTAGATAAACAGTACTGCATGATTGACATTGGTAAATGTCACTGCTGTTATACGGATGAAATTTCACAGCAATTGGAGCATTCGGTGACCACTGATCTGTGCCATTCGGATGGTATTCATCCCAATTATCTTCGGCATCGGGCACTTGTAGTGTGCCCACCATCTGGATTGCGTCACGATCAAAAGTGCTAAGAATTGTTTCCCAACAGGAAAAATTATGGTTTGCACAGTTGGAACATTGTGGCGAGCGCTGCTCTGCTACTAAAGTTTTTAATTCGGTTGCATTAAAAACTTTAGTCATTTAATCGTCTTTCATATTACGCAAAGCATAAATAGCAGGAATAGCGTAAATGAAGCAATATGCTGCAGGGCCCCAGGCCCACTCATTGATTTCTAGTAACCAAGAAGTCACCATGGGTGAAGTACCAGCAAATATAGCCACTGCTAAGCTATAACCAATTGCAAATACAGAGCAACGTTGTTCAGGTCGAACCATTTTGCTAATCAGTACACCTTGAGCGCCAAAAAGTAGCATCACTGGTATGGCTATCAATAACTGCCCGATTGCTAAACCTGTTACGCCGCCTAATTGTGAGGCAAGGACACAAGGTACGGCTAGGATGGTGCCTAACCAAGTAGCGTATTGAGTAATTTTGACTCGGCCCAACTTATCGGCTAACCAGCCACCCAATACAACAATTGGTATACCAATAAGTTGTACAACTGTAGCAACTGTATTTGCTGATTGCATCGAGCCACCATGCTTGGCAACGTAATCAACAAAGTAAACAAATTCAACGTAGAACAATACATTTGAGAAAGAGATGATTGCAGCAATCTTTCCTAAAGTGCGCCAGTTTTTAATCACGTCTTTGAGTCGTGACAAGATGAGTGCTGTTAGTTCCTTTGAGCTGATCTTGTGTTCAATTGCATCTTCAAAAGTTTCTGGCATATGAGCCCTGAGTCGCCAACCTGCAATTGCTACTAGAGCACCCAATAGAAAGGGCATGCGCCATGCCCAATCATTAACGTTCTCTTCACCAAAAAAGTGTGCAGTGAGTGCCGCAACAAGTGAGCCTAAAAAGAATCCTAGTAAAGCGCCAGCATGAGCAATTCCTGACATCAAACCTTCTTTACCAGTGGGAGAGGCTTCTGTGGCATAAACCATGCTGCCTGTGTATTCACCGCCAACGGAAAATCCTTGGGTCATGCGTAACAACATCAGCGCATATGCTGCGATTGCTCCAACTTGGGCATAAGTGGGTAGAAGAGCCACTAAGAAACTAGCCAAGCCCATAATAATGATGCTTGTTGTCATCATTTTTTTGCGCCCGAGTAAATCGCCAACGGGCCCCAACACCAAACTACCTATCGGTCTTGCTAAATACCCAATGGCAAAAATGCCAAAAGAGGCCACAGTTTGAAAGCTTGGGTCATCTGATGGAAAAAAAACCTTGCCCAGTGCTGTAGCGAAATATCCATAAACTGCGAAGTCAAACCACTCAAGTGTGTTGCCAAGCGCCCCTGCTAGAGCTGCTGAATATCGTTTTGGAATCATGGGCTTAGTGTTTTTATTGGGGATGAGACAGATTCTATCGTTATTTGGACTGTGGTTACCCGATGATTCTAGGCTAATTTATATATGGATATACCACTTATATTACTTTATGTAATATAGATTTAATTAAATATTATTTCCGGATATATTAATCAATCTTTATAGTTTCGGCATGTTAAGTCCTTGATGGACTTGGAAAATCATTGAAAGTTGGACATGCGTACTAATAGACATACTGAGTTTGCCGATACACCTGAAAATCTAGAGCATCTAGAAATCGGTATTCCTCCTGTAGAAGCTCAAAAATCAACTCTCTTATTGGATAAGAGAGTGGTAACTATTAGCTTTTTAGTACTCATTTCATTTCTGGGCTTTTGGTTTAGCCAAGCGCAACCACAAATCAGGCATGATTTTTCAGTATTGGTTGATCAATTTGTTAGTTCACCATTCTTTTGGCAAGCAGTTGTTGTTGGTCTCGTGGCACAAGTGATTGATGGTGCATTGGGCATGGCTTACGGCATTAGCTCTAATACATTCTTAATTGGTATTGGTGCATCACCTGCAGCAGCATCTGGGGCGGTGCATGTAGCGGAAATATTCACAACAGCTTTTTCGGGTGTTTCACACATCAAGTTTGGTAATGTCGATAAAGAATTATTTAAAAAAATTGCCATACCGGGAGTGATTGGTGGGGTTGTGGGCGTTGTATTTTTGACATCCATTGATGGCAAGTTGATTAAGCCTTATGTAACCGCTTATTTGTTGATCATGGGTATTGTGATCTTGAGAAAAGCATTCATACATCGTCAAGAAAAACAGTCACATGAGTTGCAACACGTTCGCAAATTAGCAGTGGGTGGTGGCTTTTTAGATGCTGTGGGTGGCGGTGGTTGGGGTCCTGTTGTGACTTCATCATTGATTGGTCAAGGTAACAACCCACGTAAAACAATTGGTACGGTTAACACTGCTGAATTCTTTGTGGCGCTTGCCACTGGGACAAGTTTTTTATTGTTGGGTGGTATTGACCACTGGATTTTTGTTGCTGGTTTGATTGTGGGTGGTTTGTTTGCGGCACCATTTGCAGCTTTCTTAACCAGTAAACTATCGACTCGTTATTTATTAGTTGCTGTGGGATTGTTGATCAGTTCTTTGAGTGGCTTTAACTTGTACAAGGCCTTGTTCTAAGAACTGGCTCTCGAATTTAATTATCAACATCTTGAGATTTATCAGAAATGGCAACGTTTAATAAAGAAGAAGTACTAAGTGTCCATCACTGGAATGACACACTATTTAGTTTTACTACCACCAGAAATAAGGGTTTGCGTTTTCGTAACGGACATTTCTTAATGATTGGTTTGGAAGTTAATGGCAAACCTTTGTCTCGTGCTTATAGTGTTGCTAGCCCAAACTATGAAGAACACCTAGAGTTCTTGAGTATTAAGGTTGAAAACGGCCCATTAACTTCTCGCTTACAGAATATCAAAGTAGGTGACTCTATTTTGGTTAGCGAAAAATCAGTAGGCACACTGGTGATTGATGACTTGAACCCAGGTAAACACCTTTACCTATTTAGTACAGGTACAGGTTTGGCGCCATTCATGAGCATCATTCGTGATCCAGAAACTTATGAAAAGTTTGAAAAAGTGGTGTTAATTCATGGCGTTCGTTTAGTTAGCGAATTGGCTTACGAAGATTACATCCGTAACGTATTGCCTAATGATGAGTTCCTGGGCGAGATGGTGCGTAATCAACTAATTTATTACCCAACAGTAACTCGTGAAGCATTTAAGCACACAGGGCGCCTCACAACTGCGATTGAGACAGGCCAATTATTTAAAGACATTGGTTTGCCACCGCTAGATCCTGCTGTAGATAGGGCCATGATTTGCGGTAGTCCATCGATGCTAAAAGAAACATCAGAGATGCTCAATGCCAAGGGCTTTAAGGTGTCACCAAGTTTAGGTGTATTAGGTGACTACGTTTTTGAAAGAGCTTTCGTAGAAAGCTAATCATTAGGTTTTAAGGGTTCATATGTATCAATACGATGCCATCGATCAGCGATTAGTTGATGATCGAGTTAATCAATTTAGAGATCAAGTAAAGCGTCGCTTAGATGACCAGTTAAGCGAAGAAGAGTTTCGCCCGCTGCGTTTACAAAACGGTTTGTACTTGCAACGTCATGCATACATGTTACGTGTGGCTATTCCTTATGGATTGTTTAACTCTGCTCAATTACGCACTTTAGGGAAAATCGCCGAAAAGTACGATCGTGGTTACGGTCATTTCACGACTCGTCAGAATATTCAATTCAATTGGTTGACTCTTGAAAATACTCCAGAGATTTTGGCTGAGTTAGCTAAGGTGGAAATGCATGCCATTCAAACATCTGGCAATTGTATTCGTAACATTACAAGCGACCCATTTGCGGGTGTTGCAGGTGATGAAATTGTCGATCCAAGACCTGTGTGCGAGCTATTGCGTCAATGGTCAACTTTGCACCCTGAGTTTGCCTATTTGCCACGTAAATTCAAGATTGCTGTGAGTGCTTCTAAAGAAGATCGTGCAATTGTTGCTGCTCATGATTTGGGTTTGTATCTTAAGAAAAATGCTCAAGGCAATCTAGTGGCTGATGTCTTGGTGGGTGGTGGCATGGGTCGCACACCAATTTTAGGTGTCATTATTAAACATGATTTGCCTTGGCAAGAGTTGCCTAATTACCTATCAGCAGTATTACGCGTATATAACCGCTTTGGTCGTCGCGACAACATGTATAAGGCTCGCATCAAGATTTTGGTGAAAGCTTTAGGTCCAGAAGAATTCGCGCGCCAAGTTGAATCTGAGTACGAGCATTGGGTAGGTGGTCAGAGCACATTTACTGATGCTGAGTGGCAACGTGTAGCGCAATATTTCACAAGACCTGCGTACCAAACTCTAACTAAGTTGAGTGATGAACAAGTGTTGGCGCAAGCTGGGGGATCCGATCAGCAAGCTTTTGCACGTTGGTTAGATCGCAACGTTAAAAATCATCAAGTACCTGGTTATGCAAGCGTGGTTCTTTCATTAAAGCCTCATGGAACAGTAGCTCCTGGTGATGTAACAACTGCACAAATGTTAGCCATTGCAGATTTGGCAGATAAATACAGTTTTGGAGAAGTTCGTGCAACGCATGAACAAAACCTAGTATTGGCTGATGTGCAGCAATCACAGTTATATGCACTATGGCAAGAAGCCAAGCTGCAAGGTTTGGTTTTACCTAATATTGGCTATCTAACAGACATCATTGCATGTCCGGGTGGTGACTTCTGCTCTTTGGCGAATGCGAAATCAATTCCAATTGCTAACGATATTCAAAAGCGTTTTGACGATTTGGATTATTTGCATGATTTAGGTGACATTAGCTTAAACATCTCTGGTTGCATGAACTCATGTGGTCATCACCACGTCGGTAACATTGGTATCTTGGGTGTCGATAAAGATGGTCAAGAGTGGTATCAAGTGACATTAGGTGGCGAGCAAGGGCTGAATGCGGCGATCGGTAAAGTAATTGGCCCATCATTCTTTGCTGAAGATATGCCTGATGTTATTTCTAAAGTGATTGACGTTTATGTTGAAAAACGTGAACCCAATGAAAAGTTTGTAGACACAGTTCATCGTATTGGTATTACACCATTTAAAGAGCGTGTATATGCGGAGGTGAAACGTGGCTAAGTTAATTCGTTATCCCAAAAATGGTCAAGCTCAATTAGCGACCAATGATTGGCAAGTGTTTCGTGCGACAGAGGGTGAAGAGTCTGCAGCATTGCCGCCAGGTAAGGTGATTGTGCCTTTGTCTTGGTGGACTAGTCGTGGTGCTAAAGAGCAGTTTCAATTGAGAGTCCTCAAAGGTGAAATCGGTGTTTGGTTCGCGCCTGAAGATGATGTCTTGGCTCATAAAGATGTGATCTTGGCTGGATTAAAGTTGTGGCCTATTTTGGCTGTTGATTTCCCTATCTTCAGAGATGGTCGCGGCTACAGTACAGCAGCGTTATTGCGTGATCGTTTTGGTTGGAGTGGTGAGTTGCGTGCGATTGGTGACGTGCTAATTGATCAGTTATTGCCTTTGTCTCGGGTTGGCTTTGATTCATTTGTTTTGCGTAATGATCAAGCGGTTGATACAGCTTTGGCACAGTTTGGCTCAGTAGCTCATCAATTTCAGGATGACTGGCGTTCAGGTCGTTCACAAAAAGATGTGAGATCTGTATGAGTGAGTCTGTTAACAATGCCACAAGTGGTTTAAATAGACCAGCTCTGTGGTCTATTCCAACGCACAACATTGCTCCTGATGTTCTGGATGCTAAAGCGCAAGTGTTGTTTGATCGTTTAAATACGATTGCTAAAGAACATCGGGATGTGCGTTTTGCTACTAGTTTGGCGGCAGAAGATATGGTGGTGACTGATGCAATCGCTAAGTCAGGTGCCAAAATTGCTCTATTTACTTTGGCAACAGGGCGTTTGCACCAAGAAACGATTGATATGACTGACAAAGTGCAAAAGTACTATGGCATATCAATCGCTAGCGTTGCTCCTGAATCTGCTGATGTGGATGCTTTTATTGCTCAATATGGCTTAAATGGTTTTTATGACACAGAAGAAGCTAAGAAGGCCTGTTGTGGAGCGCGTAAAATAAAGCCCTTAAATAAAGCTTTAATAGGTGCTGATGCTTGGTTGACTGGCCAAAGAAGAGAACAGGCTGTAACGCGCTCTGATTTGCCATTGCGCGAATTAGATGACGCTAGAAATATTGCTAAATACAACCCTTTGTTTGACTGGACAGAGTCTGAGGTTTGGGCATATTTACAAAGCAAGCAAGTGCCAATTCATCCGCTACATTTCCAGGGTTACCCAAGCATTGGATGTGAGCCTTGTACCAGAGCTGTAAAGGCTGGTGAGGATATTCGAGCTGGGCGTTGGTGGTGGTTGCAACAAGATAGTAAAGAGTGTGGGTTACACGTTAAATAAGATCATGAGTCAAACACAATTAGAAAAATCCCAAAAGTTACAGAACGAGCATTTAGATTGGCTCGAAGCTGAGTCTATCTACATTATTCGCGAAGTGGCTGCTCAAGCAGCTAATCCAGCCATGTTGTTTTCAGGTGGTAAGGATTCCATCGTGATGTTTCATTTGGCTCGCAAAGCGTTTCGTTTTGGGGCTAGACCAATTCAGTTACCTTTCCCGTTGTTACACATCGACACAGGTCACAACTATCCTGAGGTGATTCAGTTTAGAGATGACATTGTTGCTCAAACGGGATCAAAGTTAATTGTGGGTCATGTAGAAGACTCTATCCGCAAAGGTACTGTGCGTTTGCGTAAAGAAACAGATTCTCGCAATGCTGCTCAAGCAACTACATTGCTTGAGGCGATTGCAGAGCACAAGTTTGATGCATTAATGGGTGGTGCGCGTCGTGATGAAGAAAAGGCACGTGCTAAAGAGCGTATCTTCTCTTTCCGTGATGAATTCGGTCAGTGGGATCCTAAAGCGCAACGACCAGAGTTGTGGAATTTATATAACGCTCGGATTGCTCCGGGCGAGAACATGCGTGTGTTCCCAATTTCTAATTGGACTGAGTTAGATGTGTGGCAATACATTGCTCGTGAAGAATTGGCTTTGCCAAGTATTTATTACGCTCATCAGCGTGAAGTGGTGCGCAAAAATGGTTTGTTGGTGCCGGTAACTAATGTGACACCTAAAGGACCTGGCGAAACCAGTGAAGTGATTAGCGTGCGTTTCAGAACTGTTGGTGATATTAGTTGTACCTGTCCAGTTTTGAGTACTGCAGCAACAGCTGTAGACATCATTGAGGAAACAGCTATTTCAGAAATTACAGAACGTGGTGCCACACGTATGGATGATCAAACAAGTGAAGCTTCGATGGAGCGTCGTAAAAAAGAAGGGTATTTCTGATGAGTCTAGATCAGCAAACAAACACTCATCAAGGTGTGGTTCGTTTCATTACGGCAGGTAGCGTAGATGACGGCAAGAGCACATTAATTGGCCGCTTGTTGTATGACACCAAAGCAGTATTAGCAGACCAACTCTTGGCGTTATCAAAAACTAAGCATGCACGTGTAACAGCATCTGATGCCGCGGTAGATTTGGCATTATTAACAGACGGTCTTGAGGCTGAGCGTGAGCAAGGTATCACCATTGATGTGGCTTATCGCTACTTTGCAACTTCGAAGCGTAAATTTATTGTGGCTGATGCTCCGGGACACGAGCAATACACTCGTAACTTGGTAACTGGTGCATCGCAAGCTGACGTTGCTGTTTTGTTGGTTGATGCAACCCGTGTTGATTTAACAACCAAGCCAGCTGGATTGCTAGCTCAAACTAAACGTCACTCAGCTATTGTGCGTTTATTAGGTTTACGTCACGTGGCTGTGGCAGTGAACAAGATGGACTTATTGAACTTTGATGAAAACGTTTTTAATGCCATTAAAGAATCGATTGAGGGTTTGGCCAAAACATTGGGTTTGCCAACGCCACATTTGATTCCTGTGTCTGCTTTGCAAGGTGATAACGTCGTTGATAAAAGTGACAAGACTCCCTGGTATCAAGGTCCAAGCTTATTGCAATGGTTAGAGTCGTTGGATACAACGCCGGTTCAAAATATTGAAGGTTTGCGTTTTCCAGTTCAGTACGTTGCAAGACAGGACGGTAGTGCTGCTGACGACTTCCGTGGTTACTTGGGACGTGTTGAGGCCGGCACTATTTCAAAGGGTCAAAAAGTAACTATATTGCCAAGTGGTTCTGAGGCTACTGTGGCAGAGATTCATGTGTCAAATGATCACCAGGCAAATAATGACGCCGCAGGCGTTGATGTTGCTAAAGCAGGTCAAGTGATTGCATTGCGCCTAGCAGAGGATGTAGATGTATCGCGTGGTGACACAATTGTTGCGAAAGAAGGGCATGACCAACCAAGTTTAACCAAGCAAGTATCCGCTGATTTGTGCTGGTTAGACAGTGAGCCTTTATCTTTGTCGCGCAAGTATGTGTTGCGTCACACAACAAATACTGTATTTGCTAAGGTAAAAGGTATTCAGCAAGTATTGGATGTACAAACTTTGTCACATGCCACAGATATTCATGCATTGAATATGAATGAAATTGGCCGTGTTGATCTGGTCTTACAAAAACCAATCATTGCTGATCGTTTTGATCAAGCAGCTAGCACGGGCGCATTTGTATTAATTGATGAGGCAACTAATCACACGGTTGCTGCTGGCATGTTGCGCGAGCTAACTGTTTAACGGTGCGCATTAAAAATGACATCATCACCAACTTTAGGCAAAGTCTACTTAGTGGGCGCAGGTCCTGGTGCAGCTGATTTAATCACTGTGCGCGGCGCTGCTTTATTGGCTAAGGCAGATGTGGTGTTTCATGATGCATTAGTAGAAGAGGCTATGTTGGCTTATTGCCCTCAAGCTGAAAAGATTGCTGTAGGAAAGCGTTGTGGAAAACACTCAACAGCGCAAAAATTCATTAATAAGCGTTTAGTAGATGCTGCTCAAAAACATCAAGTAGTGGTGCGCTTAAAGGGTGGTGACCCGATGATTTTTGGCCGTGCAGATGAAGAGATCACGGAGTTAGAAGAAGCCGGTATTGAGGTAGAGATTGTTCCTGGTATTACAGCTGCATTGGCTGCTGCTGCCACTCTGAAGCAGTCTCTAACATTGCGTGGTGTGGCTAGAAGCGTTGCATTTAGTACACAAGCTAAAGCAACAGACTCCACATCGTTACCGCTGCCAACGGCTGACACAGTGGTTATTTATATGGGGCGTGATGAAGCTATATCAATTGCACGTCAATTGATAGGGCAGGGACGTCCTGCAACATTGCCAGTTCGCATCATTGAAGCGATTAGTACTGAACGTGAGAGAAGTCTTGCGCTAACTTTAGGTGAGATGGCGGCGGGTAACGCTACGGATTGGTTTGATGGGCAGGCGCCAGCGCTTTTGTTAGTTGGTGCAGTATTTGGCAATCGCTTGGAGAACTCCGAGGTCCTCACCAACAGCAGGCTTAGCGCTTAACTGTATTTTTGGATGTTTGTTACGGCAAGCATCTAAGATGGCTGGAAAATCTTTTCTGATATGGCCGCCTTGGCCAAAAAATACCGGGATGACCTCAATAACATCAAATCCGTCTGCAACCAATTGATCAATGGTTTCAGGTAGGCTAGGGCTCATTAATTCCAAGAATGATAACTCTACGCGCACGTTACTCTCTTGCGCAATGAGTCCTTGTAGTTTCAAAAATGGCTCCTTCCAGCGCTCGTCTCTTGCGCCATGTCCAAATAGAACCAATGCTTTTTGTTGTGTCATTGTTGTCTTGAAAAAGAAAAACCCCAGTAGATGTATTGTATCTACTGGGGCCCTTCGGTTGAACTAAAAATTACTTCTTAGCTTCTGGTGCAGGAGCTGCTGGAGCTTCTGCTGGCTTTTTGTCTTCAACGTGAACTGCTTCAGCTCCATGCTTTTCTCCGCCCATATCGATGTCGCCATCACCTTTAACTAATAAATAGCCAGTAGCTAGGATTAAAACTAAAACTGTGATTGCGATTGCGCGATTGCTCATGTTTACTACTCCCTTTTTGATAACTAGTTGTAAATGAAATTAATTAAATTCTCTGTAATTCGCGTAGATATTAGCTATAGCTGAAAATCCAAGGCTGACTAAACCACAAGCTAAAACATATTCACCTGTTAGGTTAAGTGCTGCACTGATGCTTGGTACTAAGATCACAATTGCCATTGCAGCCACAAGACCCACTAGAACATACAGATATTGTTTGATAAACAGGCCTATTGTAATAGCCACGATGACTAAGATTAGATTTGTGGCTAAATCATCAATCAATTTAAAAATATTTTGAATGTCATCATTGCCGGTGGCGCGGGCAAAAATAAACATCATCACAATGCTTGAAAGAACTAATAGGTTTGGAAATATTTTTCTAATAAAGATCATGCTTGATTGCTAAAGATAAAAACAAGTTGAAAACAAATAAAGAGTAAAAAGCTAGTTGTTAAGAAAACAGCCGCTAATTTCTTTAAGTAAATGGGTAGGTGATCATTGCTATCGATCTCTACCGTTTTAAGAAAGATGCGATCAAAGTTTTTCCAGACCCAAACACCTGCAGCGACTGGTAAAAGAATGGCAATGATGCCTAGAAGAATCGTCATGTCTTGTTACTTTATTGATTTATGTGAATGCAGATTCTACCTTGAACTGCTTGCAATAACCTTATCAATTAAAAGGCTTTTTCACGCAGGAATGCACATAATTAGTGACATCAACATCAATTTGTAAGGGGTAACCCTAATGACACGTATTTAAACCCTAGGAATTACCCTCAGTAAAACAACTATGTAAGAAAAATGAAGGATTTTCCAAAGCATAATCGCCCTGCAGTTTTATTTTTATAAATTTTTATAGGAGCCTTTATGTCTACAACTAAAGCCGCACCGATGACAGCTGAAGAGCGCAAAGTTATTTTTGCCTCATCACTTGGCACGGTATTTGAGTGGTATGACTTTTATCTGTATGGATCACTTGCAGCAATTATTGCTAAGCAGTTCTTCTCTGGCCTAGATGCTGGTTCTGCTTTCATTTTCGCTTTATTAGCGTTCGCAGCTGGTTTCATCGTGCGTCCATTCGGCGCTTTGGTGTTTGGTCGTTTAGGCGACTTGATCGGTAGAAAGTACACATTCCTAGTAACAATTTTGTTGATGGGTGGTGCAACTTTCATCGTTGGTATTTTGCCGACTTACGAAACTATTGGCGTTGCTGCCCCAGTGATCCTAATCGTGCTACGTATGTTGCAAGGTTTGGCGCTTGGTGGTGAATACGGTGGTGCTGCAACTTATGTTGCCGAGCATGCTCCACATGGTCGTCGTGGTGCTTACACTGCTTGGATTCAAACTACAGCTACGTTAGGCTTGTTCCTTTCATTGTTAGTGATTTTGTTTACAAGAGAATTCACTGGTCCAAACTTTGAAGTTTGGGGCTGGCGTGTTCCATTCCTTGTTTCAATTTTATTGTTGGCTGTTTCTGTATACATTCGTTTGTCAATGAACGAATCTCCAGCTTTCAAGAAAATGAAAGAAGAGAACAAACTATCTAAAGCTCCTTTGACAGAGTCATTCGGTCAATGGAAAAACTTGAAGATTGTTATCTTGGCTCTTTTCGGTCTAGTTGCTGGTCAGGCTGTTGTTTGGTACACAGGCCAGTTCTACGCATTGTTCTATTTGACACAAGTGTTGAAGGTAGATGCTAAGACAGCTAACTTGTTGATCGCTGCTTCATTGGTGATTGGTACTCCATTCTTCATCGTGTTTGGCTCATTGTCAGACAAGATTGGTAGAAAGTTGATCATCATGGCTGGCTTGCTATTGGCGATTATTACTTACATTCCAAATACACCAGTGTCAATCTTCAATGCAATGACACACTTTGCTAACCCAGCTTTGGAAAAGGCTATGAAAGAAGCTCCAGCAACTATTACAGTTGACGAAGCTGAATGTACTTTCCAATTCAACCCAACTGGTACAGCTAAGTTCACAAGCTCATGCGATATCGCTAAGCAAGTGATGGCTTCTAACTCAGCTAGCTACTCAACAATCCCAGCTGCAGCAGGTACTGTTGCTACTGTTAAGATTGGTGAAACAGTTATCGAAGGTTACTCATCAAAAGGTTTACCTGCTGATGAAGCTAAAGCTAAAGATGCAGCATTCAAGAAAGCAGTTCGTGATGCGTTGAACGCAGCGGGTTACCCAGCTAAAGCTGATCCTGCTCAAGTTAACATCCCAGCTGTTCTTGCATTGTTAGTAGTGTTGGTGATTTATGTAACGATGGTTTACGGTCCTATCGCAGCGATGTTAGTTGAGATGTTCCCAACACGTATTCGTTACACATCAATGTCATTGCCATACCATATCGGTAACGGTTGGTTCGGTGGTTTGCTACCAACTATCTCATTCGCCTTGGTTGCTCAAAACGGTAACATTTACTACGGTTTATGGTACCCAATCGCAATCGCAGCGATGACTTTTGTAATCGGTATGTTGTTTGTACGTGAAACAAAAGACGTGGATATCTACGCGAACGACTAATTAATAACTAAGTTATTAAAAAGTGAAAACCCAGCTCTTAGAGCTGGGTTTTTTGATGCCTGTTACAAATTCACAAACCAATACTTTGATAAGCGTAAATAACGCTAGCTACTATTTCTTTACTAGCTTTGCCCAGTCATTTCTTCAATCAGTTCTTTAATTAAATCTAGTCGGATGTGAGGGTTTTCAATGCCCAGCAGGTGGTGCTTTTGCGCTGGCGTGAGAGGAAGGATTTCGCACCAACGATTGGCTACCCAACCGCATTGATCTAGTTCGTAGGGTCTGGCAAAAGGCATCTGATCTTCTCTAACCCCTTTCTTTTGCAGTGAGGCAATGATCTTTCCAACATC
>JALQYK010000044.1 GCA_023254115.1 Polynucleobacter sp. | reverse complement strand
AGAGCAAGAAGTGATCTAAAGTAGCGCATAGACTCAAGCATAAGCCATTGGCTCATGACTGGTCAAAACTGATTAAATTTCAATCTTTGCGCCTAGCTCAACTACCCGATTAGTAGGAATCTGGAAGAAGTCAGATGGCTTGGCTGAGTTTTGTAACATCCAAGCAAATAAACGCTCTCTCCATAAGGCCATGCCAGGTAACTTCGATGGCACAACTGTATCCCTAGCCAAGAAGAATGAAGTATCCATCAAATCAAATTTAATGTCGTACTGAGCCTCAATCAACGCCAAGACTTTATTAATATCAGGCGTTTCTTTAAAGCCATGTACCGAACGAACCAAATAAATTTGATCCCCCATATCTTTCATGGTGAGACGTTCAGAATCATTCACATACGGAACATCCCAAATACTTAGCTTCAAGAAAAATACTCGCTCATGTAGAACACGGTTGTGTTTTAAGTTGTGCAACATAGCAACGGGCACATAATCAATATGAGCAGTTAAGAAAATTGCAGTTCCCTCAACACGATGTGGCGGATGTGAAATTAACCCCTGTACAAATGGCTCGAGAGGAATTGACTCATTAACAATGCGCTCTCTGAGTAACTTCCTGCCCTTGAACCACGTGATTAAACATGTGAAACAAATCAAGCCAATGATCAATGGATACCAACCACCATCTTTTACTTTGATTAAGTTGGCTGTCCAGAATGAAAGGTCCAATACTAAAAATGACAATATCAGACCAATAATCATGATGGGATTTAAGTGCCACTCTCGACGCATTACAATGGCTAGCAAAATAGTTGTGATGAGCATGGTTGTCGTAACTGAAATACCATAAGCTGCAGCTAAATTACCAGACTCTCTAAACTCAATCACAGTAAAAATTACCATGATTAATAAAGACCAATTCACCACTGGAATATAAATTTGGCCACGCTCATCATCAGAGGTATGCTGAATACCCATGCGTGGCAAGAAACCTAAAAGAATTGCCTGGTTTGCTAATGAATATGCGCCAGATATAACAGCTTGCGAAGCAATCACTGTAGCCGCAGTTGCCAAACCAACCATTGGCCATAATGCCCACTCTGGGACCATCAAGTAAAAAGGATTTTTAATTGCTTCAGCATCAGAGAGCAGCAAGGCACCCTGTCCAAAATAATTCAGTAGCAAACTGGGTAGAACTAAAAATAACCAAGCGTAACGAACTGGTTTCTTACCAAAATGGCCCATATCCAAATACAGCGCCTCAACACCAGTCACCACCAACACCACTGAACCCATGACAATGTATGCCATCAGGGTATGCTCAGAAATGAAATCAATTGCATATATTGGGTTGATGGCACCAAAAATCTGCGGCGCTTTCACCACGTTATATATGCCAAGTGCCGCCAGAGATAAAAACCATACCAAAGTGATTGGTCCAAAAAATTTCCCTACTGCTGCAGTACCGTATTTTTGGATCACAAACAAAGCAATCAAAATAGTCAGCGTAATTGGAATTACGAAGCGTTTAAGTTCAGGCGTCGCAATTTCTAAGCCCTCTACCGCTGATAAAACTGAAATAGCTGGAGTAATCACAGACTCGCCATATAACATGCAGGCGCCAAACATACCCAGCATCATGACAGTTAAATAAGAAGCGCTACCCGTTGTTAATGATCTCAACGCCAAAGCCATGAGAGATAAAACGCCACCCTCACCTTTGTTATCTGCACGCATCACAAAAAGGACGTATTTAAATGTCACGACCAACAGAATGGCCCAAAACATCATTGAAATGATGCCGAATACGGCTGCTTGGCTAAAAGGAATACCATGCTCAGGGCTGAAGCACTCCTTTAAAGCATAAAGAGGGCTAGTACCAATGTCACCAAAAACAACACCAATGGCAGCTAGCACCAAGGCAGCCACGCTACCCTTTTTATGAGAATGCTCATTGATATTTAATTCAACGGGCTTTAACAGCGACGTTTGTGAATATTCCGGATTACTAATGGCCACCGGCTACTCCCTCAATAATGTTTTTTTAATTATATGCCTAGCTTGTTGCGTTGCAACATATAACTAGGCTTTATCCAACCAAACTTCAATTCCCTGGGTATTTAAATCCAAATCAATGGCTAAAAATGCCTCAAGTTCCCCTCTAGATATATTGCAACCATTTGTTTTCAAATGATTTTCGTAAATATCAGCCAAACCAGATTTAATTTTTGCATATCTATTAGTACTACTCTTAAATGAGACAGCCATTTGAACCATTTCATCCAATTGCTTCAAAAAGATGGTTTTTAGCCTAGGTACGTTATCGACACGACTGTAGTGTGTTGGATAAATACAGGCAGGATTAAGTGCACAGATCCTTTCTACAGATTCTTTTAATGCCACTGGATCAAACTGAATGGGGGTAGTGGTAGGCATGATGTAAGCACCCTGCTCAGTATCAAACTCTCGATATGAAAGACCAAAGGTGTCACCAGTGAATACACCTTGGCTTAATGGATCCCAAATAGCAATGTGGTGCTTTGCATGACCAGGGGTGTCCATGCACACAAGTTGCCGTTGCCCCAGGATGATTTCAAAACCCTCACCAGCCTCTGCTACTCTACTAGCGTCAATTGGTAAAAGCTGACCGTAATCTTTTTGAACTGCATCTTCACCATACACACCGACTGCACCAGCCCTGAGAGCAGATGGGTCAATCATGTGTCTTGCGCCACGTGGATGAACAATTAACTGGGCCTTTGGACACAAACGCATAACCTCACCAGCGCCACCAGCGTGATCTAAATGAACATGGGTCAAAATCACATAACGCACATCATGAGGTGCCAAAGATAATTCACTTAATGTTTTAAGTAATCTAGGTGCTGAGTAATTAGTCCCCACATCTATAAATGCAGCTTGTGAGTCGCTAACGACCAAATAGCTCGCATCAAACTGATCACGACCAAAACCAGTATCAATGCAATAAATACCTTCAGCTACTTTATGGGCAAAAGTCAGTTGCTTATTCATGGGAGGATTTTCACATAAGAAAGGCGTAACTAATACTGAATTTGTGCTGTTAAATTTATAAGGATTGCCTCCAGAACCAATACCAACAAGGCTTAAAGGAAATAAGCCACTAATTACCTTGCTATTTAGGGTTATACCTGATATAGTCATGGATTCAGACGCGGGGTGGAGCAGTCTGGCAGCTCGTCGGGCTCATAACCCGAAGGTCATAGG
>JALQYK010000021.1 GCA_023254115.1 Polynucleobacter sp. | reverse complement strand
GTTAAAAGAAAAAAATGGATTCACATTAATTGAGCTAATGGTTGTTATTGCCATTATTGGTATTTTGGCAGCGATTGCAGTCCCTAAGTATCAAGATTACATAGCTAAAACTCGTGTTGCGGAAGGTTTCAGTCTTGCAGCCGGAGCAAAGTTAGCTGTGACTGAAGTGTATGCGGGTAAGGGCGCCACAGATATGAGTGTGGCAACTGAAGCTACATTTAAGTCAACCTCAACTAACAGTATCAAAGATGTCAGCATTCAAAAATCAGGCGCTATTTTGATTACTTATCAGTCAAGTGTTGCCCCGGAAGGTGCCAACAAGTTAAGTATTGTTCCTGTTAACAATGCCGCCGCTGAAGGAGTAAAAGCAATTGATTTGAGCGATAAGCAAGAGCAACCATGGGCAGGTATTTGGTCATGCAAATCACCTGAAACAACCTTGCCAGCAAAGTTATTGCCTGCTGATTGCAAATAAATTAGAGCTTCACTCAAAGAAAAAGGCAAACCATGGTTTGCCTTTTTAATGAATATTAATTTCTGTAGCTAAATAGTAATTACTCCGCCTTCCAAGTACCAGACTTGCCGCCACTCTTCTCAAGTAGCTTCACTTCCTTAATGACCATACCACGGTCTAATGCTTTGCACATGTCGTAAATCGTGAGCAAGCCTATTTGCACGCCTGTTAAAGCTTCAATTTCAACACCTGTTTGGCCAATGTTTTCAGTTGTTACTGTGCAATGAATGGTCGAGTTCTTTTCATCTGGTTGGAATTCAACAGCAACTCTAGTTAGCGCAATTGGGTGACAAAGAGGTATTAAATCAGGACTCTTTTTGGTGGCTTGGATGGCTGCAATACGTGCAATACCAATTACATCCCCTTTTTTATGAGTGCCAGACATAACCATATCAAAGGTGCTTTTTTGCATTTGAATACTGCCTGTGGCAGTGGCAATGCGATGTGTACTGGCTTTTTGCCCAACATCAACCATGTGGGCTTGGCCAGTTTCATCAAAATGAGTTAGTTTGTTCATGCATTATTTGTACCATAATTAGAGGTATGGATAGAAAAAATAATAAATTTTCGAAAAAATTGATAGCAACAGCTTTGGCGCTAGTTTTCCAGCCAAGTTATTTGCTTGCGCAAAGTGATGCCAATATCACTGCACAAGAGAACATCAATCGCGCCATGCAGACCCCCGCAGCGCAATCTGAATTTACACCGGCTAGCAAAAGAGTGCAGCAACCCACTTTGGTATTGCCTGATTTAGGTGACTCCTCTAGCGCATCGCTAGCACCTGTGGATGAGCGTCAATTAGGTGAGCGCATCATGCGTGAAATACGTCGTGATCCAGATTACTCATCAGATCCTGTTTTTTATGATTATCTAAATAATATTGGGCAACACTTGGTTACCGCAGCTAGAAGGCAAGGCATTGCCGGCTTAGAGGGTGGCGGAAGCTTTGCTGTAAATTTTGAGTTATTCGGCGTTAGGGATAAAAGTATCAATGCGTTTGCATTACCGGGTGGTTTTATTGGTGTTCACACAGGGTTAATTGTTTCTGCAGAAACAGAGTCTGAATTGGCGTCTGTTTTAGGACATGAAATCGGCCACGTTACACAAAAGCATATTGCTAGGATGTATGGTCAGCAGGGCACTAATTCCATGATTGCACTAGCATCGATTATCTTAGCTGCAGTTGCTGTTAGTCGTAACCCTAATGCCGCTCAAGGTCTCGCAGTAGGTGGTCAAGCGTTGGCAATACAAAATCAATTGTCATATTCAAGAGACGCAGAGCGAGAAGCTGATCGTGTTGGTTTTCAGATTCTTCAAGCGGGTGGCTTTGATGTTCAGGGTATGCCAGATTTCTTTCAACGTATGCAAAGAGCTAATAGCATCATGGAAAGTGGTGTTCCTGGTTATGTCAGGACTCATCCTTTAACAACAGATCGTATTGCAGATATGCAAGACCGTGTTAGAGGCCTTGCCACTCAGAAGGTCGCATCATCAATTGAGTTCTATTTATTAAAGGCAAGGGCTCGGTTGACTCAAACTACTAGTTCAAGTAACTATCCTGAGTTAAAACAATACTACGAGAGTTTATTGCGCAAGCAAGATCTTGCAAAACAATTAGAGGGTAGTTATGGATTGGCTCTTTTGAGTTTTAAACAACAGAAAAATATTGATGCAGAGAATTATCTCCAAAAAAGTAGAAATTTGATTCAGGCGATGTCGTCAAATGGCTCACCAATACAGCGATGGAGTTTGTCGCTGGAAACCACAGCTATTGAATTAATGTATGCAAAATCACAATATGAGCAAGGCATTAAACAGATTGCTAATTTAAAAGCGTTTTACCCTCAGTCTAGGTCATTAAGTATGTTGCTCGTTGAGGGGCAGTTAAGAACAGGTCAACATGAGCAAGCTATTGCTTGGTTGAAAACTCAATCAAGGGCACACCCAGAGAATTCTGTTTGGTGGGATCTGTTGTCTAGAGCCTATGCCCAATCAGGTAAAAAATCTTTACAACATGCTGCGCTAGCTGAGAAGTATGTTTCTCAGGGCGCTTGGGTTGGAGCATTAGAGCAAATGAAGTTTGCTAAAGCCGCGGGTGATGCTGATTTTTATCAAGCGTCAGAAATTGAGGCCAGAGCTCGGCAAATACAAGAGCTATATCGTCAAGAGCTGCGTGCAGAAAATAAAAGGCCATGATGCTTTTTAATTTCTTTAGAGCTAATTAAATTGATTTCATAATCTTTCCCCTGCCAGAACCATTTGCCTGCATAACCGCAGGCGTTAGTGAATTCAGCACTCTTAGAGAAAATTTCTAAGTCATGGTCATGCAACAAAATAAAAACTGTCTCTAACTTTTTTTGAAAAGTTGTTATAGGCCCACTTAAATCTTTGCTACTTTGTATTTCTAATTGACAGCTTATTAAAATTTGACCGCACTCATCCAGGAAAACATCAATCGGTTGTATTTCTCGACTATCTGTTGTTTTGAGTAATAAATCATTCTTTGATGGATAAATTCTTGCAATGAATGGCGTGTAGCCTAAATCAATGTATACCCTTTGAGGACCATTCTGAAAAAACCATTCTCCAGATTGATTATGTGCCAAATTTCTTTGAATGAAATGAATAAGGCCTTCGTGTTGTATTGCATCGCCTGGTAAGTGGTTGGCTTGAGCGTATTCATTGCGCATGCGCCAGACGCCACGTCGGTCAAAGGCAAGCCATCCATGGCAAACGGGTACATCAGGCCATTTAATAAGTGAGCGTATGACCTGCTCGTCCATATTTAATGGAAGCCGTGAATAGTGCTAGGTAATTGTATGTGTTCTTCTTGCGCTGGGCTTGCATGTATATGAGCAATTCTCCACCCCATCGGGCTTTGCACTAGCACATAAGAAAAGTTCAAAAAGAACTCAGGCTCTACTTGATCTGGCTCTAGTCTGACAGCCTCTGTTGTGTCAAAGAATGCAATACCAATACCGGTGTGACCAATTGCTTGAATAGGGTCTAGCCATAAAAAGTGATCTTCTAAAATCTTCTTTAAGCCTTCGCGCAGTTCGGCGTGACCAGTCAACCGTTTACCACCTGGAAGAATGCATGTGATGGAATCCTCATCCATCCATAAATCAATAGAGCCATCTAAGTCGTTGCGATGCAAAGATTCTCTCCATGCATCAAGCACTTCATCAGGTATTTGGAATAAGCGGGCTTGACGTGGCATGGTGTATTTGTTGAGTTAGTTATTTAATGAGTTTAGGACGTCTTGAGGTTGGATGTCTACTAAACATTTTAGATGCCCTAGGGGGCAAGTCCTTTTGAAGCATGGGCTGCATTCTAAGTGTAGCCAGTGCACTTTAGCTTCTGGAGATAATGGAGGTGTATGCCTTGGGTCGCTAGAGCCAAATATCGCTACTTGTGGGCGCCTAAAAGCGGCGGCAATATGCATAAGCCCTGAATCATTGCTAACCACCTTGTCAGCGATTGCAATGCAGGCCATCGCCTCATCAAGAGTTGTCTGTCCGCACCAGTTGATAACTTGATTACTGGAGTTGCTAAGCTTGACGATGTCATCTGCTAGTGACGATTCTTTTTTGCTGCCCAAGATTAAAACTAATGCACCACTATTTTGCTCGATGAGCATTTGTGCAAGTTTGCCAAAATGTTCGGCTGGCCATTGTTTGGCTGGACCATATTCAGCGCCTGGGCACAAAATAAATAGCTTGTCATGATTTTGAGTGAGCTGAAGTTTTTCTTTCATCTCATTCAAGAAAAGCTGAGGCAATTCTAATTTTGGTTGTAATGTGTCATTTACCTGATTGCCTGAAAGAGCAAAGTAGTGGGTCGACATCGATGGTCTATTGGATCTCGACGGATTTTCAAATGGTGCAGTAATTAAGCCCCAGCGCATTTCACCTTTGTAGCCAATCCTGCTTGGAATTTTGGCTAACCAAGGTATTAATGCTGATTTAAAGCTGTTTGGCAAAACATATGCATGGGTATAGCCTGCGAGTTTGAGTTGGCTTGCCAGTTTTTTTCTTTCTACCCACTGTAAAAATCCGTGCTTAAAGTCTCCAATGATGACTTTATTGATCGCTGGGATAGCTCGCATCACTGATGCTACCCAGGGGGTAGCAATGACATCAATAACGCTATCGGAGTGATTTTTTTTGAGCTGGGTGATTAATGGCTCAGTCATCACCGCATCACCAATCCAGTTGGGGGCGATGATGAGAATTTTTGCCATATTAATGACCGTGTGGTTCTGTACCAGGTTTTAGTTGGTACTCAGTGCTGCAATAGGGGCATTTAACGTGCCCTGTTGATACAACATCTAGAAAAACACGTGGATGCAAGCTCCAAGCTGGTGAACCAGGATTTGGGCAGTGCAAAGGTAAGTCCTTATGACCATCAACTTGAACAATATTTTTTGTGCTCATATTAACCTCAAACTACAGTTAACCAGTGGCGATATTTGTCGCTCTTACCAGCAACGGCATCAAAGAAAACTTGTTGAATTTTTGTTGTGATGGGACCACGCTTGCCGTCACCAATCATACGATCATCAAGTTCACGAATAGGTGTTACTTCAGCAGCGGTGCCCGTGAAGAATGCTTCATCACAGCAATACATTTCATCGCGTGTAATTCGTTTTTCGCGAACTTCAATGCCAAGGTCTTTTGCAATCGTGAAAATGGCGTCACGTGTAATGCCGTCTAGACATGATGCTAAATCCGGTGTGTAAACAATACCATTTTTAACAATAAAAACGTTTTCTCCAG
>JALQYK010000099.1 GCA_023254115.1 Polynucleobacter sp. | reverse complement strand
CCCCAAAAAGAACAGCTTTTTTGCCTAATTAATACATATATATAGATATAGGAGTCCGAATGACCTACGTAGACCCACAAGTTACTGGCCAAACAACAAGCCCATTTGCTGGCCAATCAGCTGGTCAAGTTAGTCAAACCCCATCGCAAGGATTTACTGCAGGTGGAGTTGGTGGTGCACAAGCAACACAATTGTCTGATTACAAAATTATTCGTCGTAATGGTTCAGTGGTGGCATTTGAGCCATCAAAAATTGCGATTGCAGTAACAAAAGCATTTTTAGCAGTAAACGGTGGTCAGGGTGCAGCTTCAGCGCGCGTGCGTGAACAAGTTGAGCAGTTAACTCAAGTGGTTGTGCGCGCATTGTTGCGTAGCCGACCAAATGGTGGCACTTTCCATATTGAAGACATTCAGGACCAAGTTGAGTTGGCGTTAATGCGTAGTGGTGAGCACAACGTGGCTCGTGCTTATGTTCTTTATCGTGAAAAACGTAATCAAGAGCGTGCAGCGCAAGTGGCAGCACAACCTGTTGCACCAGTGATTGATCACCCAGGTTTGAATGTAACTGATAACGGTGTGGTTAAGCCATTAGACATGGCGGCACTACAAATGGTGATTCAGGCTGCGTGCGAAGGTTTGGGTAACGCGGTGAATGCAGAGCCAATCATCAAAGAAACAATCAAAAACTTGTACGAAGGTGTGCCAATGGCTCAAGTCTATGACTCAGCTATTTTGGCTTCTCGTACTTTGATCGAAAAAGATCCTGCATACAGCCAAGTAACAGCTCGTATCTTGATGCACACTATTCGTAAAGAAATCTTGGGTCGCGAAGTTCCTCAGGCTGCTATGGCTGCTGAGTACATCAACTATTTCCCGCAATTCATCAAAAAAGGTGTTGATGCGGAGTTGTTGGATCAAAAGTTACTAACATTTGATTTGGCTAAGTTGGGTGCCGCTTTGAAGGCGGACCGTGACTTGCAATTTAACTATCTTGGTTTACAAACTTTGTATGACCGCTATTTCTTGCACATTGAAGATCACCGCATTGAAATGCCACAGGCTTTCTTCATGCGTGTGGCGATGGGCTTAGCTTTAAATGAAGTAAACCGTGAAGATCGTGCAATTGAGTTCTATGAAATTCTTTCAACATTTGATTTCATGTCAAGCACACCAACATTGTTTAACTCAGCAACATTACGTTCACAGTTATCTAGTTGCTACCTCACAACAATCCCAGACGATTTAGATGGCATTTATGAAGGTTTGAAAGAAAACGCTTTGTTGTCTAAGTTTGCTGGTGGTTTGGGTAACGACTGGACAAGCGTACGTGCTTTAGGTAGCCATATCAAAGGTACAAATGGTAAATCTCAAGGCGTGGTGCCATTCTTGAAGGTTGTGAATGACACAGCAGTTGCTGTTAACCAAGGTGGTAAACGTAAGGGTGCAGTTTGTGCTTACCTAGAAACATGGCACTTAGACGTTGAAGAATTCTTAGAGTTGCGTAAGAACACGGGTGATGATCGTCGTCGTACACATGACATGAACACAGCGAACTGGATTCCTGACTTATTTATGAAGCGTGTGATGGAAAAAGGTGAGTGGACATTGTTCACGCCATCAACATGCCCAGATTTGCACGATAAGTTTGGCCTAGAGTTTGAAAAAGCATACTTAGCCTACGAGCAAAAAGCTGCAAATGGCGAAATCAAGCCATTTAAGAAGGTTAATGCCTTGGATATGTGGCGCAAGATGTTGGGCATGTTGTTTGAAACTGGCCACCCATGGATTACTTTCAAAGATCCTTGCAACGTGCGCAGCCCGCAACAACATGTTGGTGTTGTTCACTCATCTAACTTGTGCACAGAAATCACTTTGAATACAAACGAGTCAGAAATTGCTGTTTGTAACTTGGGTTCTGTGAACTTGGCAGTGCATTTGAAGGCAGATGCTAATGGTCAATTAGTTCTTGATCATGAAAAACTACAAAAAACGATCCGTACAGCAATGCGCATGTTGGATAACGTGATTGATATTAACTATTACGCTGTTGCTAAGGCTCGCAACTCTAATTTGAAGCATCGTCCAGTGGGTATGGGCATCATGGGCTTCCAGGATTGCTTGCACATGTTGCGTATTCCATACGCTAGCGATGCAGCTGTTCAGTTTGCTGATGAGTCTATGGAAGCAGTTTGTTACTACGCATACCTAGCTTCTACAGAATTGGCAGAAGAGCGTGGCACTTACCAGACTTATAAGGGTTCATTGTGGGATCGCGGCATCCTGCCACAAGACTCTGTGAAGTTGTTAGCTGAGCAACGCGGTGGCTATGTAGAAGTCGATATGTCTTCTAAGATGGACTGGACAAGTTTGCGTAACCGTATCAAACAATTTGGTATGCGTAACTCTAACTGCGTAGCAATTGCACCAACAGCAACAATTTCTAACATTATTGGTGTTTCAGCTTGTATCGAGCCAACTTATCAAAACCTTTTTGTGAAATCTAACCTTTCTGGTGAATTCACAGTGGTGAATGACTACTTGGTACGCGATCTGAAGGCTCGTGGTTTGTGGGATGAAGTGATGATTGCAGACTTGAAGTACTTTGATGGTTCATTGTCAAAAATCGATCGTATTCCTCAAGATTTGCGTGACTTGTATGCAACAGCATTTGAAGTGGAGCCAAAATGGTTGGTTGAAGCTGCTTCACGTCGCCAAAAATGGATTGACCAAGCTCAGTCACTCAACATTTATATGGCCGGTGCTTCAGGCAAGAAGTTGGATGACACATACAAATTGGCTTGGTTGCGTGGTTTAAAAACAACATATTACTTGCGCACAATTTCAGCTACTCACGTTGAGAAATCAACTGTGAAAGGTGGCGCATTGAATGCAGTTTCAAATGGTGATCCAACTTTGTCAGCAGCTCCTGCAGCAGTTGAAGCAGATGGTCCAGTTTGCACAATGCGTCCTGGTGATCCTGGTTTCGATGAATGCGAAGCTTGCCAATAAGTCGTATAGTTAAAAAATAATTGCAGTCAAGAAAGAATTTGGAGAAGACATTATGTTGAATTGGGATGAAGAACCAGCGGCAATGCCCGTTGCTAGCGCGGCTCCCGTAATAACACCGGCAGCAGCGGTAGAAAGCAATTTATTGCCTAACCGCCCGATGCCAATGCCAATGGCATCTGCTTCTGCGCCATCAGCAAGTATCAATCCTGAAGATGCGGCTGCTCGTCGCGTCAACGTAGCTGATAAACGCATCATCAATGGTTCGACGGACGTGAACCAGTTGGTGCCATTTAAATATAAGTGGGCGTGGGAAAAGTATTTGTCTGGTTGTGCTAACCACTGGATGCCTCAAGAAATCAATATGACGCGCGATATTGCTCTTTGGAAAGACCCTAATGGTCTAACCGATGATGAGCGTCGCATCATTATGCGTAACTTGGGTTTCTTTGTAACAGCCGACTCATTGGCGGCAAATAATATTGTTTTGGGCACATATCGTCAGATTACTGCTCCAGAATGCCGTCAATATTTATTGCGCCAGGCATTTGAAGAGGCAATTCATACGCATGCATACCAATACATTGTGGAATCTTTGGGCCTTAATCAAGCTGAAATCTTCAATGCGTATCACGAAGTAGCCTCTATTCGTGACAAAGATGAGTTCTTGATTCCATTTATCGATGTTTTGACTGATCCATCATTCAAAACTGGTACGCCAGAGAACGATCAGAAGCTATTGCGCTCATTGATTGTGTTCGCTTGCATCATGGAAGGTTTGTTCTTCTATGTTGGTTTTACGCAAATCCTTGCGATGGGTCGCCAAAACAAGATGACGGGTGCTGCTGAGCAGTATCAATACATCTTGCGCGATGAATCATTGCACTGCAACTTTGGTATCGACATGATCAATCAGATCAAGTTGGAGAACCCACATCTATGGACTGCAGAGTTCAAAGAAGAGTTGCGTGGTTTATTTGAGAAAGCAGTTGAGTTGGAGTATCGCTACGCTGAAGACACCATGCCAAGAGGAGTTCTTGGTTTGAATGCGCCGATGTTCAAGGGTTATCTCCGTTACATTTGCAATCGTCGTTGTATGCAAATAGGACTTGACGCAATGTTCCCAAATGAAGAGAATCCATTCCCATGGATGAGTGAAATGATCGACTTGAAGAAAGAAAGAAACTTCTTTGAGACTCGTGTCATTGAATATCAAACTGGTGGTGCGTTGAACTGGGAGTAAATTTTTTTAAAATTTTTGATGACAACGCATCTCTTAAGTTGTAGTATCACGAAAGTTACAAAAACTAGGAGAAGAAACGGTTGATAGGTAATAGCCAACAACTTGAGTTCCAAACCAAGGCTCTGAAACCTCAGAGAGAGATGTCATCTCTTTCTTTCAACCGTTCTAAACATTCTTCTTACTCATTTAAAAAGCCGTCGCCTCTTGGGGCCACGGCTTTTTTTTCAGGATTCATTAGCGTGCGACGTGAAGTGAGTGGCGCGCCGATGAATGGCTCGCTCACACGAAATTGGTGTGGTCGGGTCTCTTTAATCAGTAGTATTAGTAAATCACTCTCACGTGAAGGAGATTAATATGGCAACTGCCAAGAAAAAACCTGCTGCAAAGAAACCAGCTGCTCAAAAAGTAGCTGCAAAGAAACCAGCTGCAAAGAAAGTAGCTGCTAAGAAGCCTGCTGCTAAAAAAGATGCTGCTAAAAAGCCAGTAGCTAAAGCTGCCTCTGCTTCTGCAAAGACAGTTTTGAATCCAGCTGCTGCTTGGCCTTTCCCAACAGGTTCACGTCCTTAATTCGTTAGGGACTGATTCCTGGAAGGGAATCAAACCCGCTATAGCTTAACGCCTTAGCGGGTTTTTTCTTTGGTAATTAAAAAGTGGAAAACCCGAAAATATCGGGAGATTAGTTAATAGCTGTAGCCAAACGCTTGTTTGAACTGCGCTTTAATTTGATCTTGAGATGGTTGATGATTTTGTGGGCCTTGACTAGCGATTTTGATCGATCCCATCAAACTTGCAAGTCTGCCAGTTGTTTCCCAGTCAAATCCTTGCTCTAAACCATAAAGTAATCCACCTCTGAATGCATCGCCACACCCAGTTGGGTCAATGGCTTTTGCAACAGGAACAACTGGAATATCAATTTTCTTACCCTTTGCATGAATTTCGGCACCTTGAGCACCTTTAGTCACAATCAGAGCTTCAACTTGTTCGGCAATTTTTTCTAAAGAGAGGCCTGTTCGTTGAGATAGCATTTCGCCTTCGTAGTCATTTACGGCAACATAAGTCGCTTGATCAATAAAACCAAGTAAATCTTTGCCATCAAACATTGGTAGACCCTGGCCTGGATCGAAAATAAATGAAATCTTCGCATCTGCTAGCTGTTGGCAGTGCTCAATCATGCCTTGTCTGCCATCTGGGGCCACAATCGCGATTTTAGGTAGGCATAGTTGTTTTGCTTGGCGATGGGTGATGACATCTGCAACTTTATTCAAGTGAGATTCACCCATTGCGCCAGGGTGGAATGCGGTGATTTGATTGTTATCACGATCAGTGGTGATCATCGCTTGAGCTGTGAACGCTTCCGGTAGCTCACGTATGTGATCGGCGCTGATGTCATATTTGGCTAATTGATCATAGTAAGAGCCGGCATCCCCACCAACTGTTGCCATAATGATTGGCTCGCCACCCAATAGTTTGTGGTTGTATGCAATATTTCCTGCGCAGCCACCAAATTCACGACGCATACTTGGTACTAAAAATGCCACATTCAGGATATGGATCTGGTCTGCCAAGATTTGATCTTGGAAGCGACCTTCAAAATTCATGATTGTGTCGTAAGCGATTGAGCCGCAAATTAAGCTAGACATGTTATTCCTTGGTTGGAGATGGGGATTGCTGATCTGAAGGTTGTTGAGAGTCTTCAGTATTGATCTGTGGAGGGTATTCGGTGACGTAAAGTAGGCGCACTCTAAAGCCGGCTGCGGCATCGGGTAAGCTCATCACTACATTGCTCGCTATTTCGTTCGGGCCCCTTGAACCAGCCGTGCTATCAATTGTTGAATCATTTTGAGGTAGCCACTCTTTGGGGCTTAGCACTTTCTCACCAATGACTGCATCATTAGCATCAGTGATGGTCAGGGATATATGAGGCCAGGCAATTAATGCATCTTGTTTGTTTCTGATTTGAAGCTCTAGAACCCCAGTGACATCACCCCCTGCCTTATTGGGCGTATTAATTTTTAGATTTGCTAATTCGATTGCCCAAGCAGAAAAATCGTACAGGGCAATATCCTTGCAGGGTTGATGTTGACATATCAGGCGGTCAATCGTTCTAAATATCTTAAAACCAGTTTCTTGGGCTGATGGGGGTAAATTGGCGACTTGTAGTGCAATAGTTTGTCTGCCTAAATAAAACAGCTGAGACAAAATAAATGTTATTAGTAATACAGTGGCCGCAATGGTGAAGTACTTAAGTTTTTTCCCTGATTGCGTATCAGGGTGGGTGGTATCAGTTTCTAGAGTTTTTTTTTGAGCACTCGGTTCATCTAGTTGCCCTGTGAGGCAAACCCAACCATCGCACTCCCGCCAAACATGAAGATTGATCCATGGTTTGTAGGTGTCAATGACCTCTTGCGCTTGTCTTTCTAAAATGCCAGATAGAACAATATGTCCATGCGGAGCGATTCTTTGACAAAGAGCAGGGGCTAATACTTGTAGTGGATTTGCCAAAATGTTTGCAACAACAACATCATGTTGGCTATTAACCGTATCTTCTTCGGGAAGTCTGAAATCAACAGTCACTTCATTACGCAGAGCATTGTCTTTTGCAGAAATCACTGCTTGAGGATCAATATCCACTCCTAATGCCTCGCCACAACCCAGACGTTTGGCGGCAATCGCCAAAATTCCTGATCCACAACCATAATCTAAAAGAGTTTTGCTACTCAGATCAGAGTGTTCTTCTAACCATTGCATACACAGTTTGGTTGTAGGGTGGCTACCCGTACCAAAGGCGAGACCAGGGTCAACTGCTAAACAGACTGCATTAGGGTCATTGGGTGCTTCGTGCCATGAGGGAACTACCCATAAGCGCTGACCAACTTGAATTGGATCAAATTGAGATTGGGTTAGTCGAACCCAATCTTGTTCTTCAACGCTGCGTTCGGTGGGGGCGTTGACCTGAAAACCTTCTTCAGTTAACGCTAGAGATATTTCTGCTGCCGTTAAACCGTCTTCATCAAATAGTGCGATTACTTGAGATTGTTCCCATGCTTGGCGATCAGGTGTGAGTCCCGGTTCGCCGTAGAGTGGTTTTTCTGCTTCGGTATCGGCTGCAGCGTCACTAACGGAGATAGATAGTGCGCCCAATTCCATAAGGGCATCTCCGAGATTCTCGGCGAGATCCTCGGAGACCGTAAAAACTAATTCACGAAAAGCCATGGGGCTGGAAACTCACTTACTTCGTGTTGCCACGACGTGAAGCGGCTTGCTCTTCTAGTTTGTGCTCTAAGTAATGAATACTTGTACCACCTTGCTCAAACTTTGGATCTAGCATTAGTTCGCGATGTAATGGAATGTTGGTCAAAATACCATCAATGGCAACTTCTGATAAAGCAATACGCATACGACGGATTGCTTGTTCGCGTGTTGCGCCATAAGCAATCAATTTGCCGATCATTGAATCGTAGGTTGGCGGCACAAAGTAGCCAGCATATGCATGGGAGTCAACACGAATGCCAGGCCCCCCTGGCATATGCCATGACTGAATTTTTCCAGGGCTTGGCATGAATTTCACTGGGTCTTCTGCATTGATACGGCATTCAATAGCGTGACCTTTGAACTCAATATCTTTTTGACGGAAAGGTAATTTTTCGCCAGCAGCAATATGAATTTGTTGCTGAACGATATCAATACCAGTGATTAACTCTGTGACTGGGTGCTCAACTTGGACGCGAGTGTTCATTTCAATGAAATAAAACTCATCGTTTTCGTACAAGAATTCAAATGTACCTGCACCACGGTAACCAATTTTGCGGCAAGCTTCTGCGCAACGTTCACCAATTTTGGCAATTAAGCGACGATCAATGCCAGGAGCTGGCGCCTCTTCAATCACTTTTTGGTGGCGGCGTTGCATAGAGCAGTCGCGCTCACCTAGATAAACTGCATTTTTGTGTGTATCTGCAAGAATCTGAATCTCTACGTGGCGAGGGTTCTCTAAGAACTTTTCCATGTAAACCTCTGGGTTACCAAAGGCGCGACCAGCTTCTTCACGAGTCATGTTCACTGCGTTGATCAAGTGTGCTTCAGTGTGAACCACGCGCATACCGCGACCACCACCACCGCCGGCAGCTTTAATAATGACTGGATAACCAATCTTCTTCGCAGTTGCAATAATTTCTTTTGGATTGTCAGGTAGTGCGCCTTCTGAACCAGGCACGCAAGGAACGCCTGAGCGAATCATCGCTTGTTTGGCAGAAACTTTGTCACCCATCAAGCGGATAGATTCTGCTGTTGGACCGATAAATACAAAACCAGATTTCTCCACGCGTTCTGCAAAGTCAGCGTTTTCTGACAAGAAACCATAGCCTGGGTGAATCGCTTGAGCATCTGTTACTTCAGCAGCAGAAATAATTGCTGGCATGCTGAGGTAGCTTTGTGCTGATGGAGCTGGGCCAATACATACAGCTTCATCGGCCAACTTCACATATTTTGCATCACGGTCGGCTTCTGAGAAAACAACCACGGTTTTGATGCCCATCTCACGACAAGCTCTTTGAATACGTAGTGCAATTTCGCCACGGTTGGCGATGAGAATCTTTTCAAACATGGGTAACCCTTTTTAAGCTTTAGCTTGATTAGCCAATAATGAAAAGAGCTTGACCAAATTCAACGCCTTGGCCGTTCTCGCAAAGAATTTCTTTCACTACGCCTGATTTATCAGATTCAATCTCATTTAGTAGTTTCATCGCTTCGATGATGCAAAGAGTTTGACCTTCTTTAACGGTATCACCAATCTTCACAAATGCATCAGCACCAGGCGTTGGTGAGCGGTAGAACGTACCCACCATTGGAGATTTCACGGCATGACCAGTTGGTGCTACTGGTGTGGCAGCTTCTGCCGGAGCAGTTGGAGCAGCTGCTGGAGCTGGCGCTGCTGGAGCGGCGGCCGGGGCTGGTGCGTAAATTTGTTGTGCGGGTGCGGCGATTGGGGCGGGATTTTTAACGATACGTACTTTGTCTTCGCCTTCTGTTACTTCTAGTTCTGATACGCCAGATTCGGCTACTAAATCGATCAAAGTTTTGAGTTTTCGTAAATCCATGATGCCCTTCCTATAGTTTTTTTACTTAGAAGGAATTATAGCGCTATCTATCCATGAACTGAGCTCATCTTCGGTTATTTTGCCGAGTTTTGACTTAATAATGACGCCTTTTTCATTGACCAGCACCGTAAAAGGCAGGCCAGAGCTGGGATTTCCCATACTTTTTGCCCAGTTTGAGCCTTCAAGCCCTCCAAGAACAATGGGGTAGTTAACTGGGGTTTTTAAAAGAAATTCGCGTATATTGGGTGGTGAATCAACACCGATGCCAACAAATAGAACATTTTTAGCCGCATATTTCTCTTGAGAGCGGACAAGTTCTGGCATTTCCTCAACGCAGGGAGGGCACCATGATGCCCAATAGTTAAGAACTAGAACTTTCCCGCGCCAATTAGCTGTTGGATGAATTTCTCCGTTGGGGGAGCGTAATTCTTGTTTAAAGAATTCTTCGATGGCCGAATCTTGTGCAGGTTTTGGGCTGTATTTAAAGCTAGCTAAGCCCATGCCTAAAGCTGCTGCAATCAGCCCGGCTACAACCAGCAAAGTCCATTGACGTTTATTCACTTTATTTCTTTCTGTTTTCAAACATTTACCTTATTTTGCACTGATGTTTCGATAAAATCTTGTCATGCATCTTCATATCTTAGGTATTTGCGGTACTTTCATGGGCGGAATTGCCGCCATCGCACGTCAGGCAGGTCATAAAGTGACTGGTTGTGACGCTAATGTTTATCCTCCAATGAGTACTCAATTGGAGGCTCAGGGTATTGAGCTGATTGAAGGATTTTCACCTGATCAGATTTCTTTAAAGCCTGATTTGTTCATTATTGGTAATGTGGTTTCTAGAGGCAATCCTTTGATGGAAGCCATTTTGGATCAGGGCTTGCCGTATCAATCTGGACCTCAGTGGTTGGGTGAGCAAGTATTACAAGGCAAACATGTTTTAGCGGTGGCAGGTACACATGGCAAAACAACCACTACAGCGATGCTCACTTGGATTTTGCAAGCGAATGGCTTGGAGCCAGGCTATTTAATTGGGGGTGTACCCAATAACTTTGATGTTTCTGCACGTTTGGGTCAAAAAACAGGGCCTAATACAAATGACCCTCATTATTTTGTGATTGAGGCAGATGAGTACGATACCGCTTTCTTTGATAAGCGGAGTAAGTTTGTGCACTACAGGCCACGTACAGCAATATTAAATAATTTAGAGTTTGATCACGCTGATATTTTTGCTGACATCACTGCTATTGAGACCCAGTTCCACCATCTTGTGCGTACCGTGCCAAGTAATGGTTGCTTGGTTGTAAATGGTGCAGAAGAAAGTTTAGAGCGGGTAATTAAACGTGGCTGTTGGTCAACTCTGGAAAAGTTTGGCTTAAATCCTAAACAGTCAGATTGGTCCCTAGAAGATACTGCCCATGAAGGCTTCAAAGTTTTATTCCAGTCTAAAGAAGTGGCAGAAGTAGTTTGGGATCAAGACGCTTCCGTTACAGGTCGTCATAATCAATTGAATGCATTGGCTGCCATAGCAGCGGCGCATCATATTGGTATTTCACCGCAGAATGCCGCCAAGGCACTTGGGACATTCAAGAACGTGAAGCGTCGTATGGAAGTGATAGGTCGTGTCAATGGCATCACTATCTATGATGACTTTGCGCATCATCCAACCGCCATCACAACCACTGTTGATGGCTTAAGACGCAGAGTTGGCAGAAATCCTGGGACACGTATTTTGGCAGTCTTAGAGCCACGGTCTAACACGATGAAGTTGGGTGTGATGAAAAGTCAGTTACCGGATAGCTTGCAAGATGCTGATTTGGTATTTGGTTACGGTAGTGCAACTGGTAAAGATGCGCTCGGTTGGGATTTAAAAGAATCTTTAGCGCCATTGGGTGCCAAAGCGCAAGCTTTTGATGATTTAGAAAAACTCATGGCGGCAGTTAAGACTGAAGCTAAACCAGGTGATCACATCTTGGTCATGAGTAATGGTGGTTTTGGTGGTGTTCATCGCAAGCTCTTGAGCTTATTGCAGTAACAAAATTTTTTAGTAATCACTAAACTTTAGAAAGTTAACTATGACAAAAAATTTAGCAAAACGTTTAGATGGCAAAGTTTGCATCATTACTGGAAGTGCTAATGGGATTGGCTTTGCAACTGCTCAAAAGTTTTGTGATGAAGGTGGTATTTCAATCATTTGTGACATGAATGCCGATCAGGTCAAGGCTGCAACGGAGCAACTCCAATCAAATGGGGGTCAGGCTGAGGGTTTTGTGATGAATGTCACAGATCGTCAAAATATTGATCAGGTTGTTGCTGCCGTGATTGAAAAATATGGCCACATTGATGTGTTGATTAATAACGCGGGTATTACAAAAGATGCTCGCTTGGTCAATATGACTGAAGCACAGTTTGATGCTGTGATTGATGTTAATTTGAAGGGTGTGTTCAACTGTACGCAAGCAGTGGTGCCTCACATGTTGAAGGCTGGTAAAGGATCGATTGTGAGTGCCTCGAGCGTGGTTGGTTTGTACGGTAATTTTGGTCAAACGAATTATGCTGCTACTAAGTATGGTGTGATTGGTTTTACAACCACATGGGCGCGCGAGTTAGGGCCTAAAGGGATTCGTGTGAACGCGGTATGTCCAGGCTTTGTGGAAACAAGTATTTTGGCTTCGATGCCTGAAGAAGTCTTGAATGGCATGAAAGAACGCTCTTGGTTGCGTCGCTTGGGTAAGCCAGAAGAAATGGCGAATGTGTATGCATTCTTGGCAAGTGATGAGTCTAGTTACATCAACGGCATTGCATTAGAAGCCAGCGGCGGGATTTCTCTTTAATGCATTTGTTGTATGAAGATGGTGGTGATATCAAAATTGCTACCCTAATTTCAGGTTCTGATAGCGAGCCATTGGCAGTAGAAAGTTTGGGTGGTAAGCGAGGTAAGCTGAAATCTAAAGATGTGTGGCTACGTTTTGAGTATTCACAACCTGACCAATTTTTATCAGAAGCAAAAAAACTATCAGAAGAAGTCGATTTAGATTTCTTGTGGGAGTGCGCCGGTGATGGTGAATTTTTATTTACCGATTTGGCCAAAGAATATTTTGGTGATCCTGCTACTCCAATTCAACAAACAACTTTAGCGATTGCATTGCAAGGTGCGCCAGTCTATTTTCGTCGCAAAGGGCGTGGTCAGTTTATGCGCGCCCCTGAAGACCAATTAAAAGCAGCACTTTTAGCAGTTGAGCGTAAAAAAGCAGAGTTAGTAAAACAACAGGCTTGGGAAGAGGGGCTTAAAGCGGGCAATCTCCCAGAAGAAATTCGCCCACAAATCAATGCGCTTTTATTTTCTCCTGATAAAAATACCACCGCTTATAAAGCTGTTGCAAATGCGGCGCAGGGCCTAAAGGGTGGTATTGCTGAACTATTTTTAAAGTGTGGCGTTTTAACTTCAGCATTGGCATATCACGAAGGAAAGTTTTTAAAAGAGCACTTTCCAAAAGGAACGGGTTTTCAAGTTCAATTGCAGGCCAATGAGCAGGCATCTTGGGAGGAGGCTTTACAAAAATTGCCCGTGGCCCAAGTTCAAGCTTTTTCAATTGATGATGCCGCCACCACAGAGATCGATGATGCATTTTCTGTGACTCCAATCAAAATCAATGATGAAGTTTGTCATCGAGTAGGTGTACATATTGCGGCACCAGGACTAGCCATACAACGTGGCGGCGCTTTAGATGAGGTTGGTCGTCAACGACTCTCAACCGTGTACTACCCTGGTGGCAAGATCACCATGTTGCCAGATGAGATCATTGAAGTTTTTTCTTTGCACGCAGCCAAGCAAGATTCTTTAGATCAAGAATCACCTTTACGCCCAGCAGTCTCTTTATATGTCACTTTAAGTACAGATGGTAAGCCTATATTCGATGGCGAGTATGCGCCCACCACCAAGGTTGAGCGTGTGCCAATGGCATCTAACCTACGTTTAGATAATCTAGAAGATTTAGTGACTGAAGAGTCTTTGCAAGACTTAAATAATTCAGCCAAGTTACCGTATCAGCAAGAGTTACAGGTTCTTTGGAAATCAGCCAAACTGTTGCATGCGAAACGACAAGAGCAACGAGTGGCTAGTGGCCTAAAAGCAGAAGTTTTAGGTTTGCCAGATCCTAATGCTCTAGCTCGGGACTTTAATTTCAAAGTAACGGATGGCGTGGTTGAGATTTTTGCAAGGCAACGTGGATCGGTATTGGATTCAATTGTGGCTGAGTGGATGATTTTCTGTAACAGTACTTGGGGCAATCAATTAGCCAATCACAGTGTGCCAGGAATCTACCGCACTCAAAAGGGTTGGGGGCCACAACGTACTCGTATGCAAACTATGCCGGGCCCACACGAAGGTTTAGGGGTTGAAAATTACGCTTGGTGTACATCCCCGTTACGACGTTATGTTGATTTAGTAAACCAGTGGCAGTTGATTGCCATGGCGCAACATGGTGTGACTGCCAAGTTGGTGGCGCCATTTAAACCAAAAGATACTGATTTGATGGCGATAGCTGCAGATTTCGATGGTACTTACGCAGCTTACGGAGAGCACCAAAATCAAATGGAGCGTTATTGGTGTTTGCAATATTTAAAGCAAACTGGTTTGCCTTGGAGAGGTGTGGTTCGACATCTGAAGGATGGTCAAGCACGTGTTGAACAAATTCCGTTGCGCTTATCTGTTCCTGAGTTGGTTGAGCAAGCCCGAGGTGCACGTGCTGAGGTTGAAGTGTTAGAGATTGATTTCTTGGCGCTTGAAGCCAGTGTTCGATATCTTGGTTTATTGCATCCCGCTGAGCTGGAAGAAGATGAGTTGGATGATGAAGTTACAGAGCAGGAAGTTAATCGGCCTGTGATAACTGAAGAGGTGGTTGGTGATGTTAAGCCGACTTCAGATTAGTCAATACATTCAGTTGGACTGGCGCGAGTGGAAGACACCACTTGCGTATGCGCTTGGCGCATCAATTGTTTTACATATTTTCTTTTTAGCATTTAAGTGGCACTCAGAGACTGAGAAAGAGCGACGTTTAAAAACCCCTTTAAGCGTTGTCTTGGTGAATGCCAGGAGTCAGCAAGCGCCTGCTAATCCAAAGCGTTTGGCACAAGCTGATTTAAATGGTGGTGGTGAACTAAAGGAATCGCATGCGAGTGCTTTAAGACGCGCTGACCCGCAATTAGCGCAGCAGTTGGAAAAAATGCAGGCCGAACAAAAGCGACTGTTGTCTCAGATGAAGGCTGGGCGTGAGAATCAAGCTAGCACCTTACAAGGTAAGAGCTCGGATACGAAAGCAGAGACCAATCCGCTCGAAGCTGAGCTAGCGAAGCGTTTAAAAAAAGATGGTCAGCAACCTAGGCGAGCGGTTGTCACAGCTACCAGTGCTAAGTCTGTTGTATTTGCTCAATATTACGATGCGATGCGCAAGCAAATTGAAGGCCATGGCACGGCACATTTTCCAAGAGTTCAAGGTAAGGCCTTGTATGGCAGTTTGGTGCTGATGGTAAGCGTTGATCAGTTGGGTCGATTGAGTAAAGATGGCATCACAGTGATGAAATCATCGGGCAATCAGGAGTTAGATCGTCAGGCTGTAGCAATTATTCGCTCCGCAGCCCCATTTGGTCGATTTACAGATGCCATGCGCAAACAAATCGATGTGTTAGATTGGGTGTCTACTTTTGAGTTCACTAGAGAAGGTGGTGAGCTTAAGTTGGATTTAAAAAATTGATACACTGAACCAACATCATTAATACGACTGCTACAGTGACTAACCAAGCAACTATCGATCAAGTGAATCCCCAAAGTCATCCAGGTAAGGATGTCTATGCGGTGATTGGTCATCCCATTGCGCATAGCAAGTCACCCATCATTCACACGTATTTTGCAAAACAAACCAAACAAGAAATTTATTACGGCAGAATTTTTTGCGAATTAAATGCCTTTAAAGAAACTGCTCAAGAGTTTTTTGCAAAAGGTGGTAAAGGGTTAAACATCACTGTGCCATTCAAGTTGGAAGCTTATGAGCTGGCTCAGAAAAAAACTGAGAGAGCAAAAGCCGCAAAAGCAGCAAATGTGCTTTGGTACAAAGATGGCGAATTGTGGTGTGACAACACTGACGGTGCTGGTTTAACAAGAGATTTACAGCGTTTATTAAAGCATCAGGGTGCATCTCTAAATCATGCCAAGGTCTTAATTCTGGGTGCTGGTGGGGCTGCGCAGGGTGTGATCGAGCCACTAATGACAGAGAAGGTTGCGCAAATCACCATTGCTAATCGCACTTTTACAAAAGCACAACAACTGGTTGAGCAATTTAAACAAGCTTCAATATCGTCCCAAGTGCTGCTTGAGGCCAGAGAGATTCAGGATCTTGATCAGAGTAATAGCGCCCCCAACGATACATTTGATTTGGTTATTAATGCCACCGCTAGCGGTTTGGGGGATGCATCGCCAATTTCTCCTTTTGCCAAACCTCCTTTTAACAATCTATCAATACCAGGTATTCCCATTGGAACTGGGTGTCTGTAATCATCTTCAAGAACTTGGTCAAGGTTTGAGAATACATCTAACATTGATGTATCCTTAGCCCCAACTTGTAATGCGTTTTTAACTAATTCTTCAAGTGTATCATAGTTCTCAAATTCACCTCCATCAATGATTTTTTGAGCCTTACCCATTACTTTTTGTAGTTCTTGTTGTTTACAGAACTTAAGAGCTTTTTCTTGAACAAAACCTACTCCATCAATAGGTGCATCTTTAATTTTCTTAATCGTGTCCAATACAATCTTAGATGCGATTTCTTGTTGTAATTCTGATTTTGTGATCTGTTCAAGAGTATCAAATGACGGTGTGTGGTCGTATTTTAAGTAATATTCTCGAATCATCTGAATGATTATTT